>NZ_WTFF01000089.1 GCF_019400985.1 Streptomyces bambusae | reverse complement strand
CCCCCCCCCACCCCCCCCGGCACCCCGGCCCCCGCCGCCGCTCCGCGCCCCGGCGCCGCTCGCCGCCGCGCCGGCGCCAACCGCCCCCGCCCCCGCCGGACATTCGGCCAGTGCCGAATCCCTGGGTCGGGGCAGGCCCGGGTGTGGAGGCTCGGCGTATGACCAGTGGTTCTTATCGTGCGGTCTTCCACGTCGCGGAGTTCCGGCCCGTGTTCGTCGCGCACCTGCTGTCCGTCCTCGGCCTCGTCGTCGCCGAGATCTCGCTCACCGTCCTGGTGTACCGCCTCACCGGCTCGCCCCTGATGAGCGCGCTCACCTTCGCCCTCGGCTTCCTGCCCTACATGCTCGGCGGTACCCTCCTGGCCCCCCTCGCCGACCGCTACCCCGCCCGCCGCGTGCTCGTCGTGTGCGACCTGGTGTGTGCCGCCTGCGCGGCCGCCATGGTGCTGCCCGGCACGCCCGTCGCGGCACTGCTCGTGCTGCGCTGCGCCCTGGCGGTCGTCGCGCCCCTCTTCCAGGGCACCCGCAACGCCTCCCTCGCCGACATCCTCGGCCCCGGCGAGGCCTACGTCCTCGGGCGCTCGCTGCTGCGCATGGTCGCGCAGAGCGCGCAGCTGACCGGCTTCGGCCTCGGCGGCGTACTGCTGGTCTTCGTCCCGCCCCGCGGCGCCCTCGCCTTGACCGCCGCCGGCTTCCTCGCCTCCGCCCTGCTGCTCCGCTTCGGGACCCGCCGCCGTCCCGCCCGCGCGGCCGGCGCCGGCCGGACCTCCCCGCTCGCCGGGCTCCGCGCGGTCCTCGGCCACCGCCGCATCCGCGCGCTCACCCTGATGTTCTGGCTGCCCTCCCTCTTCACCGTCGTCCCCGAAGCCCTCATGACCCCCTACGCCGAGGACGTCGGAGCGGGCACCGCCGTCCTCGGGCTGCTGATGTGCGCGATGCCCGTCGGCACCATCGCGGGCGAACTGTGGGCCGGCTCGGCGCTGAGCGCCCGGAGCCGTTCGCGCATCGTCGCCCCGTTCGCCGTCGCCGGTACGCTGCCGCTGCTCGGCTACGCCCTGCGGCCCGGGACGGCCGTCCTGCTGGTCCTGCTGGTGCTGACCGGGCTCGCCCACGCCCACACCCTGGGCCTGGACCAGTGGTACGTGGACGCCGTACCCGAGGAGCTGCGCGGCCGGGCCATGACCCTGCTGAGCACCGGCCTGATGACCGCGCAGGGTACGGGCATGGCGCTGGCCGGCCTGGCCGCCGAGTTCCTGCCGCTGCACCTGGTCGTCGCCGGGGCGGGGGCGCTGGGGGCGGTGTGCGTCCTGCTCCTGCTCGCGGAGCTGCGGGCCGCCGGGCGATCCGGGCCCCTGCCCGCTTCCGAAGTCGTAGGGCCGAGGAGTGAGACAGGACTGACCGCCAAATGACCGACGGGTAAGGTCTGGTGTGTGTCCAAGCCGCTCAGCCTCGCCTTCGACCCCATCGCCCGCGCCGACGAACTCTGGAAGCAGCGCTGGGGCCCGGTGCCCTCGATGGCAGCGATCACCTCGATCATGCGCGCGCACCAGATCCTGCTGGGCGAGGTCGACGCGGTCGTCAAGCCGTACGGGCTGACCTTCGCCCGCTACGAGGCGCTGGTGCTGCTCACCTTCTCCAAGGCCGGCGAGCTGCCCATGTCCAAGATCGGCGAGCGGCTGATGGTGCACCCGACCTCGGTGACCAACACGGTGGACCGGCTGGTGAAGTCCGGCCTGGTGGCCAAGCGCCCCAACCCGAACGACGGCCGGGGCACGCTCGCGTCGATCACGGACAAGGGCCGCGAGGTGGTCGAGGCGGCGACCCGCGACCTGATGGACATGGACTTCGGGCTGAGCGTCTACGACGACGAGGAGTGCGCGGAGATCTTCGCGATGCTCCGCCCGCTGCGGGTGGCCGCGGCCGACTTCGAGGAGGAGTAGCCCCCGTCAAGATCGCCCCATTCGGGCGGCTACGCTCGTGGGCATGAAACGAAGCGTGCTGACCCGCTACCGGGCGATGGCCTACCTGACCGCAGTCATGCTCCTCATCCTCTGCGCCTGCATGGTCGCCAAGTACGGCTTCGACACCGGCGCCGGCCTCACCCTCGTGGTCTCGCAGATCCACGGTGTCCTCTTCATGGTCTACCTGGTCTTCGCCTTCGACCTGAGCTCCAAGGCCAAGTGGTCGTTCGGGAAGATGATCTGGGTCATGGTCTCCGGCACCATCCCGCTCGCCGCCTTCTTCGTCGAACACAAGGTCCGCGCCGAGGTCGAGCCCCTGATCGAGGGCTCCCCGGTGACCGCCACCGCCTGACCGGGGCGCGTCCCCCACTGCTTGTGGAGGCCGCCGAGCCGCTGCTCCAGCACTGCTGGAGCAGCGGCTCGGCGGCCTCTTTCGCGTTTCCTGGGACCCGTTGGACGGAACGGGTCAGGGACGGTTCGGGCCACCCGTAGCCCATGGACCGGGCTCCGACCTGCGGACATGATCTTCACATCGGCAGCGAACAGCAGCCGGTGGAACGGGACGACGCCACCGCGGGGCGCACCCGATCCGCGTGCCACGTCCTGAACCTTCTTCCCGACCTTCTCAGCGCCGCCTGAGGACGCCGCCTGAGGCACGCCGCCTGAGGCGTGCCGTTCGCCACGGCGCCAGATTCACCCTGCTTCGCGGCATTTCGCCCGGATTCATCCGGCGTCGCCGTCCTCTGCATCACCTTCCTCTGCACCACCTTCCTCAGCCATGCACCACCAACGGGGGTCCTTCATGCCTGCTCTGCGGCGCCCAGCCGTCCTGATCGCCGCCGCCGCGGCGATCGGTTCGTCCTTCTTCCTCTCCTCCCTCGCCCACCCGGCCTTCGCCGCGAGCGTCGCCACCTGGGACAAGGTCGCCCAGTGCGAGAGCTCCGGGAACTGGAGCATCAACACCGGCACCGGGTTGTACGGCGGCCTCCAGATCCTCGGCTCCACCTGGCGGGGCTACGGCGGCACGCAGTACGCCGCCCTCCCGCACCAGGCCACCAAGAAGGAACAGATCCTGATCGCCGAGAAGATCCTGGCCGGTCAGGGCCCCGGCGCCTGGCCCAGCTGCGGCCGGAAGGCCGGGCTGGGCGCCGACCACGCCGACCCCTACCCGGACGCCCCGACGCCCCCGGCGCCCGCGGCCTCCTGGAAGGCCCAGGTCCTGGTCGAGTCGGGCAGCGGCGTCTTCCACGCGACCCGGTTCGACAACGGCACCTGGACCCGGTTCGGCGACGTCTCCGGCGCGGCGAACCCGGTGCCGGGCGGGGCCCGCGACCTCGCCGAGGCGGGCATCGACGGGGACACCCACGTCCTCGCGGCAGGCGGCGACGGCCGGCTGTACCACGCGGTCCGGCGTGCCGACCGGACCTGGGCGCAGTGGGGCGACGCGAGTTGGGCCGCGGTGGCGCCGGCGAACATCACCCGGGTCACCGCGGTGTCGATCGGTGCGGACCTGCACGTGGCCGTGGTGGCCGACGGGACGATCCACCACTCGGTGCGGCGCGCGGACGGCACCTGGACGCCGTTCGCCGCCGTCGGACGCCCGGGCGGGGCGCCGGTGTCGACGGTGGAGGTCGCCCGCAGCGGCAGCGAGCTGCAGATGGTGGCCGTGTCCGAGGACGGGGTGCTGCGGCACGGGATCCGGCACGCGGACGGCACCTGGACGGGGTTCGGTGACGCTTCGGCGGCCGGTGGTGCGGCCGAGGCCGGGATCGCCTCGGTGGACGACGTGGCCGTGGCCGGGACCGGCAGCGGCGACCTCCAGCTGGTGATCACGGCGAACGGCGGGACCAAGCAGTTCCACGGCGCCCGGTACGCCAGCGGCACCTGGTCGGGCTTCAACTCCCTGGCCGGGATCGTGCCTTCGGCCACCGTCACCGAGGTCGCCACCGCAGCCGTCGACGGCGAGCTCCAGGCCGTCTTCGTGACCTCCGACAACCGGGTGCTGCACACCATCCGGCACGTCAACGGCACCTGGGACGGCGCCGGCTCCGTCAACCTCACCGGGGTTCCCGCCGGCCGGACCGGCATCGCCGTCACCGGCACCTACAACTGACCGCTGCCCAGGCGGACTTCACACTTCCTTCTTCCTGACCTCCGAGGACCTTCCATGTCTGTCACCTTCACCCGCCGCGCCCTGGGCTCCCTGACCGGCGCCGCGATCGCCGCCTCCACCCTGGTGGCCCTCGCCGCCGCCCCCTCGTACGCCGCGACGCCCGGCTACCAGATGCCCTTCAGCTGCGGCCAGTCCTGGCTCGGCAAGACCTACTCAGGCCACAGCCCCTCCACGCTGGCCATCGACTGGACGCACGGCGGCAGCGCCACCACCCTCAACCAGGACGTACGGGCCAGTGCCGACGGCACCGTGACCACCGCCGTGACCCTGAGCGGCAGTTACGGCAAGCACGTCGTCATCGACCACGGCGGCGGCCACAAGACCCTGTACGCCCACCTGAACGACTACGACGTGTCCGCCGGGACCCGGGTCGTCCGCGGCCAGAAGATCGGCGTGGTCGGCAGCACCGGCAACTCGTCCGGCCCCCACCTGCACTACGAGCAGCGCTACAACGGCTACGTCAAGCAGTCCGTGTTCAACGGCACCCCGTTCAGCATGGGTTCGACGCTGACGAGCAAGAACTGCCAGGACACCACCCCGCCGCCGGCCCCGCAGGCGCAGTGGCGGGCCCAGGTCGCCGTCGAGGCGGGCGGCGTGCTCTACCACGCCGTCCGCAACGCGGACCGGACCTGGACCGGATTCGGCAACGTGCAGGACGCGGCGGGCTCGGTCCCCGGCGGCGCCCGGGACGTGGCTGAGGCAGGCGTCAACGGGGACACCCACGTGCTCGCCGCCGGCAACGACGGCCGGCTGTACCACTCCATCCGGCTCGCCGACCGGTCCTGGACGGAGTGGGGCGACGCGAGCTGGGCGGCGGCGGCTCCGGCGAACGTCACGCAGGTCAGTGCGGTGTCGATCGGTGCGGACCTGCACGTGGCCGTGGTGGCCGACGGGACGGTCCACCACTCGGTGCGGCGCGCGGACGGCACCTGGACGCCGTTCGGCACCGTCGGCCGCCCGGGTGGTGCGGCGGTGAAGAAGGTCGTGGTCGCGGCCAGTGGCAGTGAGCTGCAGATGGTGGCGCTGTCGGAGGGTGGTGTGCTGCAGCACGGCAGGCGGCATGCGGACGGCACCTGGTCGGCGTTCGGTGACGCTTCGGCGGCCGGTGGTGCGGCCGAGGCGGGGATCACCTCGGTGGACGACGTGGCCGTGGCCGGTACCGGCAGCGGCGATCTCCAGCTGGTGATCACCGCGAACGGCGGGACCAAGCAGTTCCACGGCGCCCGCTACGCCAACGGCAGCTGGTCCGGCTTCAACTCCCTGGCCGGGATCGTGCCTTCGGCCACCGTCACCGAGGTCGCCACCGCAGCCGTCGACGGCGAGCTCCAGGCCCTGTTCGTGACCTCCGACAACCGGGTGCTGCACACGATCCGGCACGTCAACGGCACCTGGGACGGCACCGGCTCGCTCGACCTCACCGGCGTGCCCTACGGCCGTGCCGGTATCGCGATCACCGGCACCTACAGCTGACCCGCGCCCGCCCCGCGCCCTCACCCCTCACCCCTACACCCGAAGGACATCCCACGTGCTCAGGAACTCCCAGCGGCCGCTGCGCGGTCGTGCCCTGCTGACCGCCGCCGCCCTCGCCGCCCCGCTGCTGGGCATGGTCTCGGCCGGCCCGGCCGCCGCCGATGCCACCACGGTCGCGGACATAGCCCGCAGCCAGGTAGGCAACAGCTGCTCCCCCTACTACGGCTGCGTCTACCCCTCCGCCTGGTGCGCCGAGTTCTCCCGCTGGGTGTGGAACAAGGCGGGCGCGAACACCTCCGGCCTGAACGCCGCCGCGGCCAGCTTCCACTCGTACGGCCAGCGCAACGGCACCCTGCACACCAGCGGGCCGAAGGTCGGCGACGCGGTGCTGTGGGACGACGACGGCTCGGTCTCGGGCGAGGCCAACCACGTCAGCCTGGTCGTCGGGGTCTCCGCGGACGGGACGCAGATCCAGACCGTCGGCGGCAACGAGAGCCACAAGGTCTCCTTCAAGAACTGGTTCAACTGGCGTACGTACGTCAACCCGGGCGCGGGCCGGGCCCTGGCCTTCGTATCGCCGTCCGGTCTGCCCAGCACTCCGCCGACCCCGCCGCAGCCGCCGGCCTCCCAGGCGCAGTGGCGGGCCCAGGTCGCCGTCGAGGCGGGCGGGGTGGTCTACCACGCCGTCCGCAGCGCGGACCGGACCTGGACGGGCTTCGGCGACGTGCAGGACGTGGCCGGCGAGGTCCCGGGCGGGATCCGCGGGGTCGCCGAGGCGGGCGTCAACGGGGACACCCACGTGCTGGCGGTCGGCAACGACGGCCGGCTGTACCACACCATCCGGTTCGCCGACCGCACCTGGGCCGGGTTCGGCGACGCGAGCTGGGCGGCGGCGGCTCCGGGGAACATCACGCAGGTCAGTGCGGTGTCGATCGGTGCGGACCTGCACGTGGCCGTGGTGGCCGACGGGACGGTCCACCATTCGGTGCGGCGGGCGGACGGCACCTGGACGCCGTTCGGAACGGTGGGCCGGCCGGGTGGTGCGGCGGTGAAGAAGGTCGTGGTCGCCGCCAGTGGCAGTGAGCTGCAGATGGTGGCGCTGTCGGAGGGTGGTGTGCTGCAGCACGGCAGGCGGCACGCGGACGGCACCTGGTCGGCGTTCGGTGACGCTTCGGCGGCCGGTGGTGCGGCCGAGGCGGGGATCACCTCGGTGGACGACGTGGCCGTGGCCGGCACCGGCAACGGCGACCTCCAGCTGGTGATCACCGCGAACGGCGGGACCAAGCAGTTCCACGGCGCCCGCTACGCCAGCGGCAGCTGGTCGGGCTTCAACTCCCTGGCCGGCGTCGTGCCCGCCGCCACCGTCACCGGCGTGGCCGCGGCGGCGGTGGACAACGAGCTCCAGGCCCTGTTCGTGACCTCCGACAACCGGGTGCTGCACACGATCCGGCACGTCAACGGCACCTGGGACGCCGCCGGCTCCGTCAACCTCACCGGCGTGCCCTACGGCCGTGCCGGAATCGCGATCACCGGCACCTACAACTGACCCGCGCCCGCTCCGGCGGGCGCCAGGCTGGGCCGAACGGGTCCGGAACCACAGCGTTCCGGGCCCGTTCGGCTTTTCGCCATCGACATTTACTAGGACGTCCTAGTAAATTCGAAGGTATGGATGCAGACGACATCGAGGAGGGCCGCCGACGCTGGCAGGCCCGTTATGACACGGCCCGCAAGCGCGACGCCGACTTCACCACGCTCTCCGGCGATGCCGTCGACCCGGTCTACGGACCCCGGCCCGGCGACACCTACGAGGGCTTCGAGCGGATCGGCTGGCCCGGTGAGTACCCGTACACCCGCGGCCTGCACGCCACCGGCTACCGGGGCCGCACCTGGACCATCCGGCAGTTCGCCGGCTTCGGCAACGCCGAGCAGACCAACGAGCGCTACAAGATGATCCTGGCCGCCGGCGGCGGCGGCCTCTCCGTGGCCTTCGACATGCCGACCCTGATGGGACGGGACTCCGACGACCCGCGCTCCCTCGGCGAGGTCGGCCACTGCGGCGTGGCCATCGACTCCGCCGCCGACATGGAGATCCTCTTCAAGGACATCCCGCTCGGCGACGTCACCACGTCGATGACCATCTCCGGACCCGCCGTCCCGGCCTTCTGCATGTACCTGGTCGCCGCCGAGCGGCAGGGCGTGGACCCGGCCGTGCTCAACGGCACGCTGCAGACGGACATCTTCAAGGAGTACATCGCGCAGAAGGAGTGGATCTTCGCTCCCGAGCCCCACCTGCGCCTCATCGGCGACCTGATGGAGTACTGCGCCACCGGCATCCCGGCGTACAAGCCGCTGTCGGTCTCCGGCTACCACATCCGCGAGGCGGGCGCGACGGCCGCGCAGGAGCTCGCGTACACCCTCGCGGACGGCTTCGGCTACGTCGAGCTCGGCCTGTCCCGCGGGCTGGACGTCGACGTCTTCGCCCCCGGCCTGTCCTTCTTCTTCGACGCGCACGTCGACTTCTTCGAGGAGATCGCCAAGTTCCGGGCCGCCCGCCGGATCTGGGCGCGCTGGATGAAGGAGGTCTACGGCGCGAAGACCGACAAGGCGCAGTGGCTGCGCTTCCACACCCAGACCGCCGGTGTCTCGCTGACCGCGCAGCAGCCGTACAACAACGTCGTGCGCACGGCCGTGGAAGCCCTCGCCGCGGTGCTCGGCGGCACCAACTCGCTGCACACCAACGCCCTCGACGAGACCCTGGCGCTCCCCAGCGAGCAGGCCGCCGAGATCGCCCTGCGCACGCAGCAGGTGCTGATGGAGGAGACCGGCGTGGCCAACGTGGCGGACCCGCTGGGCGGCTCCTGGTACGTCGAGCAGCTCACGGACCGCATCGAGGCCGACGCCGAGAAGATCTTCGACCAGATCAAGGAGCGCGGCCTGCGCGCCCACCCGGACGGGCGGCACCCGATCGGGCCCATCACCTCGGGCATCCTGCGCGGGATCGAGGACGGCTGGTTCACGGGCGAGATCGCCGAGTCGGCCTTCCAGTACCAGCGGGCGCTGGAGAAGGGCGACAAGCGGGTCGTCGGCGTCAACGTCCACCACGGCTCGGTCACCGGCGACCTGGAGATCCTGCGGGTCAGCCACGAGGTCGAGTGGGAGCAGGTCCGGGTGCTCGGCGAGCGCAAGGGCCGCCGGGACGACGCGAAGGTGCGGGCCTCGCTGGACGCGATGCTGGCCGCCGCGCGCGACGGCTCGAACATGATCCCGGCGATGCTGGACGCCGTACGGGCCGAGGCCACGCTCGGGGAGATCTGCAACTGCCTGCGGGACGAGTGGGGCACCTACACGGAGCCCCCGGGCTTCTGACGGACCCGGGTCCGGGCCCGGGTCGGACCCGTCGCCGGCCGGCCGCGGCCGCCCCGCCCCATCGGGCGCGGCCGCGGCCGGCCGTCCTGCACCGGCGCGGCGCGCGCGGTCAGGGCGCCGTTCCCTGGAGGCCGTGCATCAGCAGGGCCGTGAAGGCGGCGACCCAGAGCTCGTCCACCGGCTCGGCGCTGACCAGGGCCCGGTGGACCACGGTGCCCGCGATCACGTCGAAGATCAGGTCGGTGGCGCGGTCCGCGAGCGGCCCGGCCTCCTCGTACGGCAGCTCGCCGCGGGCCTGGGCGCGTTCGCGGCCCAGTACGACGAGACGTTTCTGCCGCTCCACGATCGCCGACCGGATCCGGTCGCGCAGGGCCTCGTCGCGGGTGGACTCGGCCACCACCGCCATCAGCGCCGTCCGCGCCTCCGGCCGAGCCAGCAGCTGTGCGAACTGCAGGACCACGTACTCGACGTCGGCCTCCAGCGAGCCCCGGTCGGGCAGCTCCAGGGTGTCGAAGAGCTCGGCCACGGCGTCCACGACCAGCTCGTTCTTGCCCGCCCAGCGGCGGTAGAGGGTGGTCTTGGCGACCCCGGCCCGCGCCGAGACGTCGCCCATCGTCAGCTTGGACCAGCCCAGGTCGCACAGCGCGTCCCGGGTCGCGGCGAGGATCGCCGCGTCCGCCGCGGCGCTGCGGGGGCGGCCGGTGCGGCCGGAAGTGGAGCCGGAAGTGGAGGCATCCGATCCGGAACGTGCGTGGGGCATGGCGCGACCATACCCGCCAGTAGCCTCCCGGTCCTCCCCCGGAGTCCGTCCGGGGGTACCCCCGGCGGAGCGCTGTGCCGGAGATCACGGAGCGCCGGGCGGGGTGACGAGTTACGCTACGGCTCGTAGCGTAAGAGCGACAACCACGCACGAGCTACAGGCGCCAGGTGGGGACCCGGCGCCGAACGGTCGTCCGGTCCTGACCGACCGATTCGGACGATCTTTTTCGCCGGCGCGCGCACACGGGGGAGGATGTACGCATGCAGCCCAGAAACATGTCCATGAGCGGCGTCGTCGACCTCGCCGCGGTGAAGGCGGCCGGCGAGGCCAAGGCCAAGGCGGAGCAGGCGCGGGCGGAGGCCGCCCGGCAGGGCGGCGGCGCGCCCGGCGCCGTACCGCCGTCGGCGCTCGTCATCGACCTCGACGAGGCCGGCTTCGAAGATGTGCTCCAGCTGTCCGCCGAGGTGCCGGTCGTCATCGACTTCTGGTCCGAGCGGGCGCCGTCGAGCAAGGAGCTCACCACGCTGCTGGAGCGGCTCGCCGTCGAGGCGAACGGCCGGTACGTGCTGGCCAGGGTCGACGTGGACGCCAGCCCGCTGCTGGTCCAGCAGTTCGGCATCCAGGGCATCCCGGCCGTGTTCGCCGTGGTCGCCGGCCAGGCGCTGCCGCTGTTCCAGGGCCCGACGCCCGAACCGCAGGTCCGCGAGACCCTCGACCAGCTGGTCCAGATCGCCGAGCAGCGCTTCGGCCTCACCGGCCTGGTCGTGGACTCCGCCGCCGAGGGCGCGCAGGCGGCCACCCCCGCGCCGCCCGGCCCGTACGACGCCCTGCTCGAAGCGGCGATGACCGCGCTGGACTCCGGGGACCTGCCCGGGGCGGTCCAGGCGTACAAGAACGTGCTCGCCGACGACCCCGGCCACCCCGAGGCGAAGCTGGGCCTGGCCCAGGCCGAGCTGCTCACGCGGGTGCAGGGCGCGAACCCGCAGGCGGTGCGGGCGGCGGCCGCCGCCGACCCGAAGGACGTCGCGGCCCAGATGGCCGCCGCGGACCTGGACATGGCGGGCGGTCACCTGGAGGACGCCTTCGGCCGGCTCGTGGACACCGTCCGGGTCACCGCGGGTGAGGACCGGGACGCCGTCCGGGTCCGGCTGCTGGAGCTGTTCGAGGTCGTGGGCGCCGAGGACCCGCGCGTCGTCGCGGCCCGTACGGCCCTTGCGCGGGTGCTCTTCTAGGCCCGCGCCCAGGCTCCGCCGGGGGTCCGCCAGTGGTCGCCGGAGAGTCGTTGATCTGTTGACAAAGTGACTAACAGCGGCCGCGCTTTGCCAAAACTTGGTAATCGCGGCCGCTGTTACTCGGAGTAAATCGAACCCGTGGATCTGTCGGGTTCCTCCCTCATTCCCCCGCTTCGTCGTGGCCCTCGGTGGCACCCTGCGTTGCCGACCGACGGCAGCGGGTCGGGCTGTGGTTATCCAGCCGTTACCCGCCAGTAACGAACCCCCTTGTGCCCCGGCCGTGAATGGACCACGATCGGCCACGCTCGGTCCGTCCCGCAGCGCCGCTCACCCGGAGCCGCGGACGGGTCCCCACCGGGCCGGTCGGTGGCCACGGCACCCGGCCGTGGGACAGGGGGGTCTCTGCCACACCGGCAGAGCCTGTCCTCCAGGTTGCGCGGACGCGTGGCCCAGTGGTTGTCGCTCGGGGGTGATCGCCGGTGTACCTGACGCGGATCCGCGCCCGGACCCCAGCGCTCCTTCCCGAGGACGTAGCACTTCTCCCATCCCAGGACGGGCAGGGCCCGGACCGGAGATGTACGTCCGAGAAGGAGGAACAACATGAATTCCCAGGTTCGTGGCGGGACCAGATGGAAGCGCTTCGCGCTCGTCATGGTGCCGAGCATCGCGGCCACCGCCGCGGTCGGTGTGGGTCTGGCGCAGGGCGCTCTCGCGGCGTCCTTCAGCGTCTCCGGCCAGGACTTCAAGGTGCGTGCCGACCAGCTCGTCGGTGAGGACCTGATCCAGTACGGCGGCATCGCCGAGGGTCACGACCTCAAGGGCAACCCGCAGAAGCACCCGGTCACCATCTCCGGGTTCAAGAAGGCCACCATCACCAACATGTGCCAGTCGCTGGTCACCCCGGTGCCCGGTATCGGCAACATCACCCTGAAGCTCCAGACGGGCCACAAGGGCCGTCCGGCGGTCGCGGACAACATCTACCTGGATGTCGCCGAGCTCGACGCGGACGCGAAGTTCGACCAGCTGGACATCGGTGTCGCGGTCGGCGACGGCAGCCACACCACCAAGCCGCAGCCGGGCACCGTCGCGAGCCCGTTCGCGTTCTCGCAGCGCGCCAAGACGGCGACGCTGACGAACGTGCGCCAGAAGGCGTGGGCGACGACGGCGGGCACCTTCACGCTGCCCGACCTCAAGCTGCGCCTGCTCGGCGGCGACCAGCCGTGCTACGAGGACGAGAAGTAGTCCGTCCCCGTGCTGCCTGACCGGCCGGGCGGGCGGCTGCACCACGCAGCCGTCCGTCCGTCCGGACGCTCCACGTAGTTCTCCGTACCACCGTTTCCAGGGAGCTGTTGTCCATGAACCCCCAGGCCCCGGTTAACGCCGCTCGCGACCACTGGCTCACCGTCGTGTACTACCGCTTCCACACCTGGAGCGGCAAGCGGCCGTTCTGGGCCGGGCTGTTCACCCTGCTGGGCGGTGCGCTGATCGTGTACTTCCCGTACGCCGACTTCCGCCTCGGCAACGTCGCCATCGCGATGGGCACCCCGGGCGGCGCCGGCTCGCTGATCATCGGCATCCTGCTGATCACGCTGGGCGTCGCCCTCTGGTTCCAGCAGGCCATCCGGGTCTTCGCGGGTGTCGCCGCGATCCTGCTCGCGCTGGTGTCCCTGCCGGTGTCGAACCTCGGCGGCTTCTTCATCGGCTTCCTGTGCTCACTGGTCGGCGGCGCCCTCGCGCTGGCCTGGGCCCCGGGCGTGCCGGTGGCCGAGGAGCCCGAGCCGGGGGAGGACTTCGCGACGGCCGGCGTCCCCGCGCCCCGCGACAGCGAGACGGAGATCGGATACGCCACCGAGAAGAGTGCCCACGCCGAAGGCGGGAGGAACAGTGCGGGGTGACGACACGCAGCGGGCCGAGGCCCCTGGGGACGAGTCCCGTGAGAGGAAGGGCGCGCGCCACGCCGCGCCCAGGAAGTCGCTGCTGACGAAGGTCCGGATACCCGTCGGCAAGACCATGGCACTGGCGGCGATGCCGACGGCCGTGTTCGTCGGGATGGGCATGGCCCCCAAGCTGGCCGTCGCCGACGAGCAGGACATCCCCTTCGCCCCCGGACCGTGCGTGACACGGTCCGACGAGCCCACGGAGTCGGCCTCCCCGTCCGCCTCCGCGTCGCCCACGAAGACGCCGTCCACGTCCCCGTCGCCGGGTGCCTCGCCCAGCGCCAAGCCGAGTGCGTCGCCCGGTGCGTCGACCACGCCGAAGCCGTCGCTCACCCCGACGGCCCCGAAGCCGAGCGCCTCGGCCGGTACCCAGTCCACGGCGCCGACGCCTACGGCGACGACCAACCCGCTGGACCCGCTGGGCGTCGGCGACAAGCTCAAGGACCTCTTCGGCGGCATCGGCGGCAAGACCGCCACGAGCGCGCCGACGACCGCCCCGGCCCCCGCGCCCACGGCCACCACCCCGGCCGCGCCGGCCCCGGGCACGTCCACGCCGGCCAAGGACCCGGCCGCGGACGCGATCCGCGAGGCGGCGAAGAAGGCGGGCGCCAAGGTCGAGGAGCTGCCGCAGGACGTCAAGGACACGGCAACCAAGCCGAAGGACGAGACGGGCGCGAAGGACGGCGAGGAAGAGGACGGCGCCACCGCCGACGCGGACGGCAAGCAGCCCTTCCCGTGCCCGACGCTGGACGAGAAGGCGCTCGCCGATGCCGAGCTGGAGCAGGGCATCCCGCTCCTGCCGGACGAGCCCTGGTACCTGGACAGCAGCCTGCTGACCCTCTACGGCCTGGACTACGAGGGCATCGTCGAGGTGAAGACGGGCAGCGGCAAGACCAAGAAGGTCCTGAAGTTCACGGCGGACTCGCTGGACATCAAGGACCTCTACCAGACGGTCGGCAAGGGCCCGAACGTCGCGCACCTGAAGTCCCGCCCGGGCTCCACGTCCCAGATCCGCGGCGGCAAGGTCACGATGTACACCGAGTCCCTCAAGGGCAACCTCTTCGGGCTGATCCCGATCGAGTTCAGCCCGACGAGCCCGCCGCCGCTGAACGTCCCCTTCGCGTTCTTCACGAACGTCAAGGTCGTCCAGGCCGGCCAGTTCGGCGGCACCCTGACGGTCCCGGGCCTGAAGAACTACATCGGCCCGCCGGAGTAGCCCGCCCCGCCCGCTCCGCCCGCTCCGCCCGCCCCGCCGGCGGCCCCGAGCGGCAGCCCGTACGCCAGTGGCCCACACCCCTCCCGGGATGTGGGCCACTGGCGTTCCTGCGGCGCCCGCGGGTCAGTCGCGGGCGTCGCCGCCCAGGTGGTGGACGCGGACCATGTTGGTCGTGCCGGGCACGCCGGGGGGCGAGCCGGCGGTGATGATCATCGTGTCACCGGCGTTGTAGCGGCCGAGCTTGACCATCTCGGCGTCCACGAGGTCGACCATCGCGTCGGTGTTGTTCACGTGCGGGACGACGTACGAGTCCACGCCCCAGCTCAGGGTCAGCTGGTTGCGGGTGTTCACGTCGGTGGTGAAGGCCACGATCGGCTGCACGGCGCGGTAGCGCGACAGGCGGCGGGCGGTGTCCCCGGACTGGGTGAAGGCCACGAGCGCCTTGCCGTCCAGGAAGTCCGCGATCTCGCACGCGGCGCGGGCCACGGAGCCGCCCTGGGTGCGCGGCTTCTTGCCCGGGACCAGCGGCTGGAGGCCCTTGGACAGCAGCTCCTGCTCGGCCGCGGCGACGATCTTCGACATCGTCTTGACGGTCTCGATCGGGTACGCGCCCACCGAGGACTCGGCCGAGAGCATGACCGCGTCGGCGCCGTCCAGGATGGCGTTGGCGACGTCGGAGGCCTCGGCGCGGGTCGGGCGGGAGTTGGTGATCATCGACTCCATCATCTGGGTCGCGACGATCACCGGCTTGGCGTTGCGGCGGCACATCTCGATGAGCCGCTTCTGGACCATGGGGACCTTTTCGAGCGGGTACTCGACGGCCAGGTCGCCGCGGGCCACCATGACGGCGTCGAACGCGGCGACGACGGCCGCCATGTTCTCGACGGCCTGCGGCTTCTCCACCTTGGCGATGACGGGGACCCGGCGGCCCTCCTCGTCCATCACCCGGTGGACGTCGTTCACGTCGTTCGCGTCGCGGACGAAGGACAGCGCGACCATGTCGCAGCCCATGCGCAGCGCGAAGCGGAGGTCTTCCTTGTCCTTCTCGGACAGGGCCGGCACGTTGACGGCCGCGCCGGGCAGGTTGATGCCCTTGTGGTCGGAGATGACCCCGCCCTCGATGACGATGGTCCTCACCCGGGGGCCCTCGACCTCGGTCACCCGGAGCTCGACGTTGCCGTCGTTGATCAGGACCTGGTCGCCCTTGGCGACGTCGCCCGGCAGACCCTTGTAGGTCGTGCCGCAGATCGACTTGTCGCCCGGGACGTCCTCGGTGGTGATGGTGAACTCGTCACCGCGCACCAGCTCGACCGGGCCCTCGGCGAAGGTCTCCAGGCGGATCTTCGGACCCTGGAGGTCGGCGAGGACGCCGACCGCGCGGCCGGTGTCCTCCGCGGCCTTGCGGACGCGGTCGTACCGCTCCTGGTGCTCTGCGTGGGATCCGTGGCTGAAGTTGAAACGGGCCACGTTCATACCTGCCTCGATGAGCGCTTTCAGCTGCTCGTACGAGTCGACGGCGGGGCCCAGCGTGCAGACGATTTTGGAACGGCGCATGGAGCGGATCCTATCGGTTTGTTTCGCAGCGGAATATTCCGGCTGGTGGAAAGTCCAAGTGACTAGCGAGTAACCAGCTCGTAGGCCTGGGTGGCGATCTCCAGCTCCTCGTCCGTCGGCACCACGGCCACCGCGACCCGGGCGGACGCCGGGGAGATCAGCCGGGCCTCACCGGAGCGCACCGCGTTGGCTTCCCGGTCCAGCACGAGACCGAGCTCCTCCAGACCCGCCACCGCAGCTTCCCGCACCGGAGCCGCGTTCTCGCCGACGCCGGCCGTGAACACCACCGCGTCCACCCGGCCGAGCACCGCCGTGTAGGCGCCGATGTACTTCTTCAGCCGGTGGATGTACGTCGCGAACGCCGTCCGGGCCGCCTCGTCGCCCTCGCCGGCCCGGCGCAGCACCTCGCGCATGTCGTTGTCGCCGCACATGCCCAGCAGACCGCTCTTCTTGTTCAGCAGCGAGTCGATCTCGTCCACCGACATCCCGCCGACCCGGGCCAGGTGGAAGATCACCGCCGGGTCCAGATCGCCCGACCGGGTGCCCATGACCAGGCCCTCCAGCGGGGTCAGGCCCATCGAGGTGTCCACGCACACCCCGCCCCGGACCGCCGACGCCGAGGCGCCGTTGCCCAGGTGCAGGACGATCACGTTGACCTCCTCGGGCGCCTTGCCCAGCAGCGCCGCCGCGGCCCGCGAGACGTAGGCGTGCGAGGTGCCGTGGAAGCCGTACCGCCGGACGGAGTACCGCGCGGCCGTCGCGGCGTCGATGGCGTACTGCGCGGCGTGGTCCGGGATGGTCGAGTGGAACGCCGTGTCGAAGACCGCCACCTGCGGGATGTCGGCGCGCAGGTGCCGGGCCACCTCGATGCCGGTCACGTTCGCCGGGTTGTGCAGCGGCGCCAGCGGCACCAGGGCGCGGATCTCCGCGAGCACCTCGTCGTCGATCACGGTCGGCCGGGTGAAGCGGGTGCCGCCGTGCACCACCCGGTGGCCGACGGCGGCGAGTTCCGGGGAGTCCAGGCCCAGGCCGTCCGCCGCCAGCTCCGCCGCCACGGCCTTGAGGGCCGCGTCGTGGTCGGCGATCGGGCCGGTCTGCTCGCGCCTGCCGCCCCCGGCGCCGGCCAGCGGCTCGTGGACCAGGCGCGAGGTCTCCTCGCCGATCCGCTCGACCAGGCCGGCGGCGAGCCGGCTGCGGTCGGCCATGTCGAGCAGCTGGTACTTGACCGACGAGGAGCCGGAGTTGAGGACGAGTACGCGCGATGCGGTCACGGTCAGGGTCTTTCCTTCGGTGGGGGAGCGGGCTTCGGGGCGGGCCGGCCGCGGACTAGCGGGCCTGCGTCGGCGACGCGGCCTGCGTCGGCGACGGGGCGTGCGGCTGCGACGCGGCGGCCTGGGTCTGCGCAGGGGCCGGCGTCTGGGACTGGATGGCCGTGATCGCCACCGTGGTGACGATGTCCTGGACCAGGGCGCCGCGCGAGAGGTCGTTGACCGGCTTGCGCAGGCCCTGCAGGACCGGGCCGACCGCCACGGCGCCCGCCGAACGCTGCACGGCCTTGTACGTGTTGTTGCCGGTGTTGAGGTCCGGGAAGATCAGCACCGTCGCCCGGCCGGCCACGTCGGACCCGGGCAGCTTGGTCGCGGCCACCGAGGGCTCGACGGCGGCGTCGTACTGGATCGGGCCCTCCACGGCCAGGTCGGGGCGCCGCGCGCGGACCAGCTCGGTGGCCTTGCGGACCTTGTCCACGTCCGCGCCCGAGCCGGAGGTGCCGGTGGAGTACGACAGCATCGCGATCCGCGGCTCGACGCCGAACGCGGCGGCGGTGGCGGCGGACTGGATGGCGATGTCGGCCAGCTGCTCGGCGTTCGGGTCGGGGTTGACCGCGCAGTCGCCGTAGACGAGCACCTGGTCGGCCAGGCACATGAAGAACACGGACGAGACGATGCCGGCGTCGGGCCTGGTCTTGATGATCTCGAACGCCGGCCGGATGGTGGCCGCGGTGGAGTGCACCGAGCCGGAGACCATGCCGTCGGCCAGACCCTCCTGGACCATGAGGGTGCCGAAGTAGTTGACGTCCGAGACCACGTCGTTGGCCAGTTCGACCGTCATGCCCTTGTGGGCGCGGACCCGGGCGTAGTACTCCGCGAAACGTTCCCGCAGCGGGGAGGTCGCCGGGTCGATGATCTGCGCCCCGCCGATGTCGATGCCGAGGTCGGCGGCCTTCTTCAGCACCACCTGCTCGTCGCCCAGCAGGGTCAGGTCGCACACCCCGCGCCGCAGGACCACGTCCGCCGCGCGCAGCACCCGGTCCTCGGCGCCCTCGGGCAGCACCACCCGGCGCCGCTGGGAGCGGGCCCGCTCCAGCAGCTCGTGCTCGAACATCATCGGGGTGACCCGCTCGGAGCGGGCCACCGACAGCAGGTCGCGCAGCTCGGCGGTGTCCACATGACGCTCGAACAGGCCGAGCGCGGTCTCCAGCTTGCGCGGGGTCGCGGAGTTCAGCCGGCTCTGCAGCGCGAAGAGTTCGGCCGCCGTCGGGAAGCTGTTGCCGGCCACCGACACCACCGGGGTGCCCGGAGCCAGCTTCGAGGCCATCGTCAGGATGTGCGGGGCGGGCCGCTCGTTCAGGGTGAGCAGGACGCCGGCGATCGGCGGGGCGCCCGACGCGTGCGCGGCGAGGGCCCCCACCACGAGGTCGGAGCGGTCGCCGGGGGTGACCACCAGGCAGCCGGGGGTCAGGGCGTTCAGGAAGTTCGGCAGCATGGCGCCGCCGAAGACGAAGTCCAGGGCGTCGCGCGCGAGCCCGGCCTCGTCGCCGAGCAGCACCTCGCCGCCGAGCGCCCGGGTGATCTGGGCGACCGTCGGGGCGGAGAGCGACTTGTCGTCGGGCAGCACGTAGCAGGGGACGGGGAGGCGGGCCGCCAGCCGCTCGGCTATCGCCGCGCGGTCCTCCGCGGCCACCCGGTTGACCACCATCGCCACCACCTGGCAGCCCAGGCCCTCCAGCGCGCGGTAGGCGCCCTGGGCCTCGGCGCCCACCGACTCGGCGGTCTGCTTGGTGCCGCCGACCACGGGGACGACCACCGCGCCCAGCTCGTTGGCCAGGCGCGCGTTCAGCGCGAGCTCGTCGGGCAGGGCGGTGTCGGCGTAGTCGGTGCCGAGGACCAGCATGACGTCGTAGTCGCGGGCGGCCCGGTGGTAGCGGTCCACCAGCCGGGAGACCAGCTCGTCCGTACCCTTCTCGGCCAGCACCACCGAGGCCTCGTGGTACTCCATGCCGTACGCCGTCGCCGGGTCCTGCTCCAGCCGGTAGCGGGACCTGAGCAGGTCGAAGAGCCGGTCCGGGCCGTCGTGCAGCAGCGGACGGTAGACCCCGACCCGGCCCGTCCGGCGGGTCAGCAGTTCCATGATTCCCAGCTCGACGACCTGCCGGCCGTCCCCCCGGTCGATGCCGGTCACGTACACGCTGCGCGTCACGCGTGCTCTCCGTCCATCTGTGCGACTCGATTTTCCCCGCTAGGGTGAGCTTGACCTCTTGACAATACCCTTGCGGGTGGGTAGTGCGCCCCCCAGCAAAAGGGCCCCGAAGGGAGGGCCCAACGGCCCTCCGGGCGGCTCACCACCGAGCGCGCCTCCCCCCGGCCGCGTGGAACAATCGGACAGGCGTATTGAATACGGCTGTCATCGGTACGGCCGTACGTCCGCACGCGTACGGCCCGGTACGACCAGGAGCAGGAGACACAGCACGATGCGTATCGGAGTTCTCACCGCAGGCGGCGACTGCCCGGGACTGAACGCGGTCATCCGGTCGGTCGTGCACCGCGCGCTGGTCGGCCACGGTGACGAGGTCATCGGCTTCGAGGACGGCTTCAAGGGACTGCTCGACGGCCACTACCGCGCCCTCGACATCAACTCCGTCAGCGGCATCCTGGCCCGCGGCGGCACCATCCTGGGCTCCGCCCGCATGGAGCGCGCCCGGCTGCGCGAGGTCACCGACAACTGCGCCGCCTTCCAGGAGCGCTACCGGCTCGACGCCCTGATCCCGATCGGCGGCGAGGGCACCCTGACCGCGGCTCGGATGCTCTCCGACGCCGGCTTCCCCGTCGTCGGCGTCCCCAAGACCATCGACAACGACATCTCCGCCACCGACCGCACCTTCGGCTTCGACACCGCCGTCATGGTCGCCACCGAGGCCATCGACCGGCTCAAGACCACCGCCGAGTCGCACCAGCGCGTGATGGTCGTCGAGGTCATGGGCCGGCACGCGGGCTGGATCGCCCTGGAGTCCGGCATGGCCGGCGGCGCCCACGGCATCTGCCTGCCCGAGCGCCCCTTCGAGGTCGACGCCCTGGTCAAGATGGTCGAGGAGCGCTTCTCGCGCGGCAAGAAGTTCGCGGTGATCTGCGTGGCCGAGGGCGCCCACCCGGCCGAGGGCTCCATGCCGTACGAGAAGGGCGAGATCGACCAGTACGGCCACGAGCGCTTCGCCGGCATCGGCAACCGGCTCGCCGTCGAGCTGGAGCGGCGCCTGGGCACCGAGGCCCGCCCGGTCATCCTGGGCCACGTCCAGCGCGGCGGCACGCCCACCGCGTACGACCGTGTCCTCGCGACCCGCTTCGGCTGGCACGCCGTCGAGGCCGTCCACCGCGGCGACTTCGGCAACATGACCGCCCTGCGCGGCACGGACATCGTGATGGCCCCGCTGGCCTCGGCCATCACCGAGCTCAAGACCGTCCCGGCGAACCGCATGGACGAGGCCGAATCGGTCTTCTGACCGGTATGTGACGGGCCGGCTATTCCGCACCCCGGGCGAGCGCCCAGAAGTGGCCGACGATGTCCGCGAGGAAGTCCCTCCCCGCGCCCCCGTTGCCGGCCTCGCCCCCGCTGCCCCAGCTCAAGGTGGCCACCATCCGCGACTGGTAGTCGTCGTACAGCTGCTCCAGCACCCACTCCAGGTGCCCCTTGGGCACCGGCAGCAGCTTGGTGAGCGGCTTCAGGTACGCCTGCCAGCGCGTGGTCACCGCGTTGCGCAGCAGCTCCGCCAGCTCCTCCTGCTTGCCGGTCGCGGCCACGAACTGGGGCAGCGTCAGCTGGAGCAGCGTGGCCAGCGCGGCGGACTGGCGCTCGTTGCCCTTCCAGCGTCCGGTGTCCTCCATCCGCCGGTACGAGCCCGGCTCCAGCCCGACCCGCCGCGCCAGGTCCTCCGGCGAGATGCCCCGGGCCAGCCGGTGCTCCCGCAGGGTGACGGGTTCGGCGAGCAGTTCACCGGGGGCGCACCAGAGCACGCCGGCGAGCGCGGTCAGTTCCGCCTGGCTCGGCGAAGCCTCCCCGCGTTCCCAGGCCATCACGGTCTCGGGCGCGACGAGGAGCCCGTACTGGGCGCGCAGGCCGTAGGCGACGTGGCCCGGTGCCATGCCCAGGGCCGCGCGCAGGCGGCGGGCGGCGGGGGCGTTGAAGGGAGGACTGGAGTGCACGAGGCACACGGTAGAAGTGGCTGGGGTCCGCCGACTACAGGCTGTTCCAACCAACTCACAACTCGTAGGAATCTCCCACCGAGTTCGGCGATTTGGGCGGGTTTCCAGGCGACCGTCCGGTAATCGGTGCCGGAAGAGATCCACTTCCCGGGGTCCGGTTCCGGCCAGCCTATCGGGCCCGTACGGAGTGATCCGGCCCACACCCCGTGAACCGGACGGCCGCCCCGTCCGTGATCCGTACGGGGGCCCTCGCGCACGGGGGTGGTGAGGGCCCCCGCCCCTCCCCGTTCCCCGGCTCTTGCCTTGACGTCGGCGTCAAGGCATACGGTCGCCACCATGCGCATCGGCGAACTGGCCCGACGGGCCGGCACCACCACCAGGACGCTGCGGTACTACGAGGCGCGCGGGCTGCTCACCGCCCGCCGCTCCGACAACGGCTACCGCACCTACGACGAGGACGACCTGCGGATGCTGCGGCAGATCCGCACCCTCCAGGACTTCGGGTTCGACCTGGAGGAGACCCGGCCCTTCGTGGAGTGCCTGCGCGCCGGGCACCCGGCGGGCGACAGCTGCCCCGCCTCCCTGGCCGTGTACCGGCGCAAGCTCGCCGAGCTCGACGCGCTGATCGGCCGGCTGGCCGACGTACGGGACCAGGTGGCGCGGCAACTGGCCGACGCCGAGGCGGCCGCCGGCCCGGAGGCCGCGCCGAGGTGCGAGATGACCGGGCCGTGACGACGCCTGCAACGACGACTGCAACGACGACTGCAACGACGACCGTAACGACGACGAGAGGGGACGCGACGATGGTGCGCGCACACGGGGTAGCGGAAGTGACCGACCAGGACTTCGGGGCCGAGGTGCTCGGCGAGCGCGGCCGGCCCGTGCTGGTGGAGTTCACCGCCGACTGGTGCGGACCCTGCCGGCAGCTGGCGCCGGTGCTCTCCGCGCTGGCCGCCGAGGAGGCCGACCGGCTCAAGGTCGTCCAGATCGACGCGGACAGCAACCCCGACACCGTCACCCGGTACGGGGTGCTGTCCATGCCGACCCTGCTCGTCTTCCAGGACGGCGAGCCCGTGAAGTCCATGGTCGGGGCCCGCGCCAAGCGCCGGCTGCTCGCCGAGCTGGAGGACGTGATCGGCGTCAGGGCCGGGGCCGGGGCCGGGGCCTGAGCCGCCGCCGGCCCGGGGCCGTCAGGGCCGAAGCCACAGCGTCGCCAGCGGCGGCAGCGTCAGCTTCAGGCTCGCCGGACGGCCCTGCGCCGGCACCCGCTCCGGGCGCAGCGGCCGGGCGTTGTGCACACCGCCGCCGCCGTAGCGCTCGTCGTCGGTGTTCACCACCTCACGCCACAGCGGGACGTCCTCCGGCACCCCGAGCCGGTAGCCGTGGCGCACCACCGGCGAGAAGTTCGACACGGCCAGCAGGGGCGTGCCGTCCGCCGCGTACCGCAGGAAGGCGTAGACGTTGTCCTCCGCCGCGTCCGCCTCCACCCACGCGAAGCCCTCCGGCACGCAGTCCCGCTCCCACAGCGCGGGTGCCGCCGCGTAGCACCGGTTCAGCTCGCGGACCAGCTCCCGCACCCCCCGGTGGTCGCCGGCGGCCGCGTACGAGGGGTCCAGCAGCCACCAGTCGGGGCCGTGCGACTCCGACCACTCCGCCCCCTGCGCGAACTCCTGCCCCATGAACAGCAGCTGCTTGCCCGGGTGGGCCCACATGAAGCCCAGGTAGGCGCGGTGCGTGGCCCGCTGCTGCCACCAGTCGCCGGGCATCTTCGACACCAGCGCCTGCTTGCCGTGCACCACCTCGTCGTGCGAGATCGGCAGCACGTAGTTCTCGCTGTACGCGTAGACCATTGCGAAGGTCATGTCGTGGTGGTGGTACTTGCGGTGCACCGGCTCCTTCGACAGGTAGCGCAGTGTGTCGTGCATCCACCCCATGTTCCACTTCAGCCCGAAGCCCAGCCCCCCGGCGTCCGTCGGCCGGGTCACCCCGTCCCAGGCGGTGGACTCCTCGGCGATCGTCACCACGCCCGGGCAGCGCCGGTAGACGGTGGCGTTCATCTCCTGCAGGAAGGAGACCGCGTCCAGGTTCTCCCGGCCGCCGTACTCGTTCGGCAGCCACTCGCCCTCGTTGCGCGAGTAGTCGAGGTAGAGCATCGAGGCCACCGCGTCGACCCGGATGCCGTCCACGTGGAACTCCTGGCACCAGTACACGGCATTGGCCACCAGGAAGTTGCGGACCTCCTTGCGCCCGTAGTCGAACTCCAGCGTCCCCCAGTCCGGGTGCGCCGACCGGCGCGGATCGTGGTGCTCGTACAGCGGCCGCCCGTCGAACTCCGCCAGCGCCCAGTCGTCGCGCGGGAAGTGCGCCGGCACCCAGTCGACGATCACCCCGATGCCCGCCCGGTGCAGCTCGTCCACCAGGAAGCGGAAGTCGTCCGGGGTGCCCATGCGGGCGGTCGGCGCGTAGAAGCCGGTGACCTGGTAGCCCCACGAGCCGCCGAAGGGGTGCTCGGCCACCGGCATGAACTCCACGTGCGTGAAGCCCAGCTCCTTGACGTACGCCGGGAGCTGCTCGGCCAGCTGCCGGTAGCCCAGTCCCGGCCGCCACGAGCCCAGGTGCAGCTCGTAGACGGAGAACGGCGAGCGGTGCACCGGCCGGCTGCCGCGCGCGGCCATCCACTCCTCGTCCCGCCACACGTAGTGCGAGGCGGTCACGATCGAGGCGGTGGCCGGCGGCACCTCGGTCCGGCGCGCCATCGGGTCGGCGCGCAGTGTGTGGCTGCCGTCCGGGCGGGTGATGTCGTACTTGTACTGCGTGCCCTCGCCGACGCCCGGCAGGAACAGCTCCCACACCCCGCTCGCGCCCAGCGAGCGCATCGGGTGGGCGGTGGCGTCCCAGTACGAGAAGTCGCCGGTGACCCGCACGCCCTGGGCGTCGGGCGCCCACACCGTGAACCGGGTGCCCGCCACCCCCTGGTGCTCCATCGGCCGGGCGCCAAGCGCCGTCCACAGC
The DNA here is from genome assembly GCF_019400985.1 of Streptomyces bambusae. GTDB lineage: Bacteria > Actinomycetota > Actinomycetes > Streptomycetales > Streptomycetaceae > Streptomyces > Streptomyces bambusae_A. The sequence continues at coordinate 372 of NZ_WTFF01000089.1, read as the reverse complement.
TCCTCGTGCCGGCCTTCGCCGATCAGGTGCAGGTCCAGCTCGCCGAGCGAGGGCAGGAACCGGTACGGGTCGTGGACCTCCACCTCGTCGCTGTCGTACGTCACGAGCAGCCGGTAGTCCGGCACCTCGCGCAGCGGCAGCAGCCCGGAGAACAGCCCGTCGCCGTCGTCGTGCAGGCAGGCCCGCAGCCCCTTGGCGACGACGGTCACCGCCGTCGCGTACGGCCGCAGCACCCGGATCGCCACCCCGCCGCGCAGCGGGTGGGCGCCCAGCGCCGCGTGCGGGTCGTGGTGGCGGCCCTGGAGCAGCCGCGCCCGCTCGTCCGGGTGCAGGGCGGGCGCCGGCCGCACCGTGCCCGGCGGTTCGGTGCGC
>NZ_WTFF01000088.1 GCF_019400985.1 Streptomyces bambusae | reverse complement strand
GCCCGGGTGCGGCCGGTGCCGGGGACGCGGCCGCCGGTCCCACCGCCGGCGCTCCGCAGACCAGCGCCGCTGTCAGCGCAGCCGTCAGCACAGCCCTCAGCGCCGCCGTCGGTGCCACCGTCAGCGCAGCGCCGCCCCGCCCGCCCGGGGTCATACGGCGGCTCCCGGCGCCCGGTCGCGGGGGATGTCCTGCGGAAGCAGCAGGCTGAGCTCGGCCACGTCGTCGATGTCCAGCTTGCCGAGCCGCCCCGCCTGCCGGGTGATCATCGACTCCAGCGTCTGCCGGGCGAAGCGGCCGTTGCCGAAGTTCCGGTCGCGCGGCACTGCGCCGAACATCTCCCCGAGCGCCGACAGGGTCTCCGGCGGGCACACGTAGCCGGACTTGTCCGCCAGCAGCTCCACGATCCGCACCAGCTCGTCGTCCGCGTAGTGCCCGAACGACACCGACCGCGAGAACCGGGACGCCAGACCGGGGTTGGAGTCCAGGAAGCCCTGCATCTCGTCGGCGTAGCCGGCGACGATGACGACGACCTCGTCGCGGTGGTCCTCCATCAGCTTCATCAGGGTCTCGACGGCCTCCTGGCCGAAGTCGTTGCCCGTACCGCCGCGCGGGGTCAGCGTGTAGGCCTCGTCGATGAACAGCACACCGCCGCGCGCCTTGTCGAACGCCTCCTTCGTCAGCTGCGCGGTGTGGCCCACGAACCGGCCCACGAGATCGGCCCGGGCGGTCTCGATCAGCTGGCCGCCGGGCAGTACGCCCAGCTCGGCGAGGAGCTGTCCGTAGAGCCGGGCCACCGTCGTCTTGCCCGTACCGGGCGGGCCCGAGAACACCAGGTGGTGGCTGATCGTGGCGGTCGGCAGCCCGGCCTCCTTGCGCCGGTTCACCTGCCTGATCAGGTTGACCAGGTCCTCGACCTGCTCCTTGGCGGCCGGCAGGCCGATCATCCCGCGCAGCTCGTCCAGCAGTTCCGTCCTCCGCCCGGCCGGAGCACCAGCAGCCGCGGCCGCGGCCGCCGCCGCCGCGGCGGCGGCCGTCGGCCCGACGTCCTCGGGCGTCAGCAGCGCCAGGTCCGCGTTGCCGATCTCCGGGAGCGCGGCCAGTCGTGACGCCTGCCGGTCGACCATCTCCTCGAACACCTTGCGCGCGGCCCGGCCGTTGCCGAAGTCGGCGCCCTTGTGCACGGTCTCGAAGTGCAGCTTCAGCGCCTCGCGGGTGCCGTCGGCGAGCTGGTAGCCGTGCGAGGCCGCGGCCATCGCCACGATCGTCGTCAGCTCCTCGTCCGCGTAGTTCTCGAACTCCACCGTCCGGCTGAACCGGGACGCGAGGCCGGGGTTGGAATCCAGGAAGCCCTGCATCTCCTCCGAATAGCCGGCCACGATCACCACGACCTCGTCGCGGTGGTCCTCCATCAGCTTGACCAGCGTGTCGATGGCCTCCCGGCCGAAGTCCGGTCCGGTACCGCCGCTGCCCTGGGAGAGCGTGTACGCCTCGTCGATGAACAGCACACCGCCCAAGGCCTGCTGGAACACCTCGGTCGTCTTGATCGCCGTACCGCCGATGACCGACGCCACCAGATCCGCCCGCGCCACCTCGACCAGATGCCCCGACGGCAGGACGTCCAGCTCGGCGAGGATCGAGCCGTACAGCCGGGCCACCGTCGTCTTGCCGGTGCCGGGCGGGCCCGCGAAGATCAGATGGCGGCTCATGGGCAGCGCCGGCATTCCCGCCAACTCGCGCCGCCGGGCGAGCTTGTTGAGGTTGACCAGGGTGGCGACCTGCTCCTTCACCCCGTCCAGGCCGACCAGCGCCTGCAGGGCCTCCAGCGGGCCCGCCGGCTCGGGCGGGCCCGGGCGCGCCGCCTGCCCCGACGGCCCGACGGCCCCGGACTCCGCACCGGAAAGGGCTCCTCCGCCGCCGTCCGAGCCGTCCGCGGCAGACCCGCCGCCCGCACGGGAGGCGCCACCGGGGGCGCCGGCGCCGACCTCTCCGTGCGCGTCCGGGTACGCGTTCTCCACACTGGTCAGGTTCTCGACCGCCAGCCGTGCCGAGGGCTTCGACTGCCGCAGCCCCGAACCCCGGTTCCCGGAGACCGTGCAGTCGTGCACCCGCACCGCCTCGGTGGAGTCGATCCGGATGCCGTCCGCCGTGTTGTCGACGGCCTCGCACCGGCTGAGCGTGGCCCGGCCACCGGCCGCGATCCGGAAGCCGTGCCGCCGGCACGACCGGGCCCGGGTGCGGGTGGCGGTCAGCTCACCGCCGTCCTCGACCAGCACCCCCTCCTGCGGGGACTCGGCCACGTCGCAGTCCCGCAGCGTGGCCACACCGCCGCCACCGACCGAGACCGCGGCCGTACCGGTGTCCCGCACCGTGGTGTTGCCGACGTACGTGTTGCCGCCGTCGGCGATCCGGATGCCGGCCTGGCCGGTGCCGTATATCTCCGAACCCTCCAGCCGGCCCCGCCCGTTGCGGGTCACCTCCACGCCGAACCCGCGCACGTCCGACACGGTCACCCGCCGCAGCATCGGGTTCGCGCCCTCCACGACGCGCACCCCCGCCCCGGAGCCGTCCCGCACCTCCAGCCGGTCGAAGTCCGGCGAGCTGTCCCCGGTCAGCTGGACCCCCGCCTCCTTGGCGTCCCGGACCGAACACCTGCTGAACGACGGCCCCGAGGTCTCCTCCACCCAGATGCCGCTGCCCTCGGCCGCGCTGACCTCGCACTCCTCGAACGTGCCCCGGGAACGGCCGGTGACATGGATGCCGTTGCCCCTCGTCCGGGACGTACGGCAGCGGCGCAGCACCGGATCGGTGCCCTCGGCCAGCGCGATGCCGTGCACCTTGGTGCCGGTCACCGAGCACTCCTCCAGCACCACCCGGTCCGCCGAGCTGATGTACACGCCCAGCAGACAGTCCCGTACGGACGTGCGCACAACCCGGGTCACGCTGTTCTGCTCCAGGGCGATGGCGGGCTTGTCGGTGGCGGATATCTCACAGCCCTCGATCACCCCGCGGCCCTCACCGTTGGCGACCACGCCGTTGCCGCGGGCGTCGCGCAGCACACAGTTGCGGAACGTCGGATCGGCGCGCTCACCGATGACCACCGCCGAGGTGCCCAGGTGCTCCACGACACAGTCCTCGATCACGCTGGTGCCGGTGGAGGTCTCCACGATGCCCGCCCCGCCGGGGTTGGTCACCCGGCAGCCGCGCATCGCCAACGAGCCCTGCCGGCGGGTGAGCACGGCCGTCCAGGCGTTGCCCACCACCTCGCAGTCCTGGAGCGCCGCCTGACCGCGCGGCACGTCCACCGCCGGCAGCTCCTCGTCCTGGCCCTGCAGCACCAGACCGGTCAGCTGCACCGCCTCGGCCACCACCTGGACCACCGTGCCCTTGCGGGGAACGACCCGTACGGTGCCCCGCGGGTCCTCGGCGGTGATCGTCACCAGCTTGGTGATGACCAGGTTCTCCTCGTACCGGCCCGGCCGTACCGAGATCACCGCGCCGCTGCGCGCCGCCTCCAGCGCCGCTCCGATGGTGCGGAACGGGCTGTTCGGCCCGCCGGAGCCGGACGAGCCGCCGCCGCTCTGCGCTTGCGCGCACACGGTCAGCACATGGCGCGACATGCCTGATGGTTCCCTTCGTCGTGGGCCGGTGGTGGCCGGGGTGTTGACGGGCGGTTCAGGAGGAGGAGCACTCGACGCGGACCGCGTCGCCCCCGTGGTGGGCGTAGGTCTTCGTCGACCCCGACCAGTCCTGGCCCCGGTCGTGCAGCTTCACGGCCAGCTGGCCGCCGGTGATCCGGAAGCTGCCCGCGCCGACCCAGCGGCCCAGCTGGGAGGGCTGGTTGACGGTGAAGGACCCGAGGAAGGGACTGCCGCCCGAGGAGCCGGCGTGCACGGTGTAGTACGACGGCTTGCCGCCGACGGCCTTGATGTCGCCGCTGTTCGGAATGTGCACGGAGACCCGGCAGGTGCCGGCGGTGACGGCGCCGGTACGGAAGGTCCACAGCATGGAGTTGCCCGCGTCCTTGCTGCTGCTGCCGGACATCGGCATGGCGAAGAAGTCACCGTTGCAGCCGCTGCTGCCGTAGCCGCCGGTGCCGTACTGCTTCCAGCCCTCCTTGCCGTCGGTGTACCAGCCGTTGCGGCTGAAGCCGGTGCCCTCGCCCGCGCAGCCCGGGCCGGCGACGGCGGTGTACTCCTTCGCGGGGGAGGAGGACGAGCCGGGCTGCGGGCCGGGGCCGGACTGCTGCTGGTTCTGGCCGGGCGCGGTGCCGGGCGAGCCGGGGGCGGGGACCTGCCCGGTGCCCTGCCCGGAGCCGGAGCCGGAACCGGGTGCGTCGCCGGGGCCGGACACCGGGTTGCCGCCGGGGGCGCCGCCCTGGCCCGCGCCGGCGCCCGCGCCGGTGCCGGTGTTGACCACGGGGGTGTTCGAGGTGCCCTGACCGGGTGCGTTCGCGACCGCCCCCGGGGCGGCGACGCCGGGCAGCAGGGACCCCTTGTCCGGTGCGTCGGCTCCCGGGACGAAGCCCTCGGGGGCGCCGTCGGGCTGGTTGTAGCCCGCGGGGCGGGGCGGGACCCGTCCGGGGGCGGAGTCGCCTCCGAGCTGCGAGAGCAGCAGGGGCACGCCCATGAGCACCACGCCCGAGGTGGCCGCCGCCGCGATCATCGGCTTCGGTATCCGCTTCCCCGGGCGCAGGCTCCGGCGCGCGACCGGGGGAGCGACGACCGCGGCCGCCGCCAGGGCGTCCGCCGCTGTGTCCGGGGCCGTCTCCGGGGACCCGGCCTGCGCGGCGCAGTCGGCCGTGGCACGGGCCTGCGGACTCTCATCGGTGCCGGTGCCGGTGCCGGTGCCGGTGCCGGTGCCTGCGCCGGCGTCCGTTTCGGCGTCGGTTTCGGCGTCGGTTTCGGCGTTGCTGTCCCCGGGGACCGATGCCACGGCCCCGCCGACCGGGACCGTCGCGGGCTCGGCCTGGGCATCGGGCCCGGGCCGCGGCGCACCGGCCGCCGGCTCCGCGACCTGTGCGGGCGGGGTTGGGGACGGGCGCGTGGAGCCGGAGGCCGCCGGCTGCGCACCGGCCGTCTGCCAGTCGACCGCAGGCAGGGCGATGGCCGCCGGCGCCCCGCCGGCGGTCGTCCCGTGCCGCTGTTCGTTGTTGTCCACGGTGTTTCCCCTCGGTCATCGCGGTACACCCGCAACCGGTTCGAACGGACCGGCAGTGGCCCCCGGTTCACCGGGGCCGGTCAGCTCAGCACATGGACCGCTTCGCCCCCCGGCGCCGGAGTGAGCACGAAGGCGACCACCCGCTCGACGACCTCCGGGTCCAGGAGCCCCGGAGTCTCGTAGTGCGGGCTGCTCAGGTGCGCGAGCAGGCCGGGATCCGGGGCGAGGGCGTACTGCTCCAGGTAGTACGTGACCGTGTCGGTCCACACCCAGCAGCCGTCCGTCCGGAAGTTCATCGGCACCTGCGAACGCCGCCCGGGGTCCAGTACGTCGTCCATGAGCATCGGCGTCATCAGTACGGGCGTACCCGCGTTCAGGCGCTCGACCAGCAGGCCCAGCAGCTCCGGGTCCTCGACCGCCGGGTGGTCGACGGCGAAACCGGGCCCGGTCTCCGGGTCCACGTGGTCGAAGACGGCGGCGAGCCGGAACTCCGGATCGGCCGGATCGGTCGGATCGGTCATGGCGAGGTCCTGTCCTTGGGGGTCGGGCGGCGCGGCGGTCCCTACGCTCCCGGGAGAACGTACGGACCGCCGGGCCCGGTTCAGGCCGACCAGTCCACGGTGGGCAGGGTGAGGAAGGCACCCGGGCCGAGGTGGACGTACCAGTCCTCGTCGGCGGTGCCGTACTCGTCCCCTGCGCAGGCGGCCAGCGCGCGGAGCGCCGCCGCGAGGGCGGCCGCCTCGGCCTGTTCGAGCCGGGCGTGCTCAGCCGGACCGCCGTCCGGGGCGGCCAGGTCCGTGCGTGCTCGGTGGAGGTCGGCCATGGCCCGGGCGAGCTGCGTGCGGCCGGAGTCGGGCTCCTGCTGCTGGAGCTGCTGCACGAGCTTCGGGAGCTGGTCGCCGTAGTGCCGGAGATTGGCCTCCACCGCCTCCCGCATGTCCGCCTCCCGCTGCCGGGCGCGGGAGTCGTGGCGCAGCGTCAGGTGGTGGCCCTGGGGATCGCCGGCCAGGACGACGGGTCCGGAGGCGCCGGAGCCGCTGCCCTCGACGGTGACCCGGTGCAGGGTGTGCTCCGTGCCGGTCCCGCCGAAGCGGACGTAGGAGGTGTCGTCCACCGTCAGTGCGAACGTGCCGCCTGCCGCCGCCAGGGCGGCCCGGGCCTGCCGGACGGCCTCAGGGGTGGCGTAGAACTGCCGGGACCGGCCGTCGTGCCGGGGCAGCGCGAAGCCGCTGTCACCGGACACCGTGAGGGTGGGCCGGTCCACCGTGTGCACCGGCCGGACGGGCCGGTAGAGCGGGAAGGACGCGGCGTCCTTGGGCAGGCCGCCGTTCAGCACGAGTTCGTACTGGTCCACGTCCTCGGACACCTCGATGCGCGCCTGCTGCTCCCGGAAGCCGGGCGCGGTCGTACCGCCCCGCTCGTACCGGGTCACCTCGTAGGGCACGACCGGCACGACCGGCACGACCGGCCGCGCCGGAGCCGTCGGCGGTTCCGGAGCCTCGTGCGGCTGCGGCTGCGGCTGCGGCTGTGGCGGCTGCTGCGGCCCGTCCTCGCCGTCGGGCGAGGTCACCTCGATCGTCGGGACGGGGGCGGGCTTCGGGGCGAACAGGCCGCGGTGGGTCTCCGCAAGCTTGTCCACGAACGACTCGTGCATCAGGCCGATCAGGCCACCGTCGGCCTTGACCTCCGCCGTGGTCCCGTCGCTCCCGGTGAGCACCCACGTCACATCGGCCTCGTAGTAGTGCTGAACCCCCTTCTTCTTCTCCCGCTCGTCGACCGTCTCGCCCTGCGAGGTACTGCCGTTGCCGCCCCGCTCACCGCCGAACGACACCGGCGCATGGGCGTTCGCCGGGCCGCTGCCGAAGTCCGGGGTGACCGAACCGGACCACGCCCCGGAGCCCTCCTCCCGCTCCCTCTCCTTCTCCCGCTCGGTGACCCCCGTCTCGACCCCGGTGTCGAACTCGGCGGCGGTCAGGTGCCGGGCCCGGTGCACCACCAGCCGTACGGTGACCGTCCTGCCGCCGGCCACCGGCACCGGGTACCCGGCGCCGAGCAGCGCGCCGATGTTGGCTCGCAGGTTCCGCTCGGTCGTCAGTACGTCCGTCCGCAGACCCGCCAGGGTGGTCGGGGCGAGGTCCCGCCGCTGCGGCGGCGTCGTGTCCTGCGCCGCCACCCGGTGCGGCAGCGACGCCGCCGCCGACAGCCACGGCAGCACCCGGTCCAGTCCGGGCATCGCCAGGGCCTGCATGGCCGGGGCAAGGTCCTCGGTCAGCTTCCGGACCGGCTCCGGGACCGGGGCCGGACCGTCGGGGCGGACGCGGCCGGCCACCGGGACGGCCCCGGTGCGGGTGCCCGGACCCTCCCACGTCAGATGGTCGGGCACCAGCAGCCGGACCTGGCCGCCGGGGACGTCGAGCTGCCGCTTCGGCTCGTGTCCCGAGGGGAAGAGCGTGTCCCACTCGGACCCCCACTCCTGCGAGAACCACCGGCCCGCCCGGCCGTCCGTGGCCCAGTCGATCAGCTGCGCCGGGGCGGTCAGCGCCGCGCCTGCCAGCCGCACCAGCTGGTGCGGCTCGCCGGCATCGAAGACGTCCACCTTGTAGCGCACCGGGTGCGAGAATTCGTGCGCCTCCCCGGTGATCTCCAGGCCGTGCTGGTCCTTCACATGGGCGGTCCCGGTCGCGGTCCGCCCCGAGGTGGTCTCCGCACCGCCGCCGAACTTCACACCACCGCGCGGCCCGCCGCCGGCGGGGGAGCCCCCCTTGACGGCGACGCCGGCCTGCCAGCCGATCTTGTCGGAGGTGCCGGAAGAGGTGCCGGAGGAGGTGGTGGCCGAATCACCGACGGCCATGACGACGTCGCCCCGCGGCCGTACGTACGTCGCGCCGCCCACCTCGGCGGTGGCCCGGATGCCGATCAGACGGGTACCGCCCCCCGGCGCCCGGAGCTTGAGGAGCTGCCGTACCGATGTGGTCCTGAGGTTCGCGAAGTTGGCGCGCAGCGACTCCGGGGAGAAGACCGCGGCGAGGCTCCGGTCGAGGTCCGTCGGAGTGGTGCGCAGGGCGTCGGGGATCACTTTCAGGTCGTGCAGCGTCCGCCTGATCGCCGGCAGCACCTGGTCGGCGTCCAGCTTCTCCACGTGGGAAACGGCGTTCGCCAGGTGGTCGTTGACGTACGAGCGCTCCGGGTGGGGCCCGGCGTCGGGGCCGGGGCCCGCCGCGGCCGGGAGCGGCAGGCCCAGGTCACGGGCCTGCCGGTCCGCAACGGCCAGCTCCACGCCGCCGGTCACCTTCGCGTACAGGGTCGCCGTGTCGGAGACTGCCGTGGACTTCCCGGGGGGCGCCCATGTGTGATGGGTGATCTCGAAGTAGGCATCGGCACGGAAGCGGTGGCTCGTGCCCTTGTACGTCAGCGTGGACGACACGGTGCTGTTCGACACCCGGGTGGACCCGTCCGTGAACGTCCGGGTGCCCTCCACCGAACCGCTCGCGGCGAGCGACGCACCACGGCTGTCGGCCGTGAGCCTGGCGTGGAAACCGCCGCTGAACGTGCCGCCGATGCTCCGCGACGAGGTGTCGGCCGTGCCGGCCTTCGTACCGGTCTCGGTGCTGTGCGACAGGCTGGTCCCCGTACCGGACGTCTCGTACGCCGGTCCGGCCAGCTTCAGCTTGACCACGAGCGCCTGCGGGTGGCCGCCGGGCTTCGGCGGGAGCGGGAACACCGCCCCGTCCGGGCCGGTGAGCTGCTCGAACTCGGACTGCAGGAAGTTCGGAGTGAAGATCTCCTCGATCTCCGGGGTGAGTCCCTGGCGCAGCGCACCGACCGCGTCGCCCGAAAGCTCGCCGAACGCGGTGTCGAGGCCGGTCGGCGGCGGGGTGCTGCCGCCGCGCCGGGCCACGAACGCGGCCGTGGCCGCACTGAGCTCCTTGGTGCCCAGGAACTCCGTGTGCACCCCGCCGAGGCCGGAGGCCGGAAGGGCGAACTCCGTGCTCTGCCCCTGGCCGTCGCCCACCCAGCCCGGCTCGTCGGGGCCGTCGAAGACCGTCGTGGTGCCCACGGTCATCAGCTGCGCCGGGTCGTGCGGCGCGGTCGCCAGGTGTTCGTTGCTCACGCGCACCACGGCGGAGGTGTCGTCCCCGCCGAACTCCAGCGAGGTCCCGGACACCAGGTTGCCGTTCCCGTCGTGGACGGTGGCGGTCAGATGGTGGACGGCGGCGTACGTGAACGCGGTGTGTGTGCCGGTGGACTCCTCGCCGTGGGACGACTTGACCGTGGAGCTCACGGACTCCTTGACGTTCGAGAGCGAGGCACCGCCGGTGACCTTGACACCGGGCACTTCGACGCGGACCCCGCCGCCCGTGCCGACCCGCAGCGTGGTGCCGCCGCTGACCGAGAACGAGACCTGGTCGCCCTGGCCGACACCGTAGTTGGTGCTGCGCTGCGCGGAGCGGCCCAGCGAGACGTCGCCCTCCTCGGACGTGCCGCGCAGCTCCTTGAGCTCGGTGCGCAGGTGCAGCCGGATCTCGTGGTCGCCGGCCTGGAGGGTGACCGGCACACCGGAACCCGTCAGCTTGCCGAAGCGCGCCCGCATGCCCGGCGTACCGAAGGCGGCCGCCAGGTCCCGCTGGAACCGGCCGTAGTGCTCCTCGTCGAGCTGCTTCTTCAGGCCGGCCGCCGTCAGGTGCGCGTCCAGCCAGTCGCGCGCCGCGGGCAGCACCTTCTCGGCACCGGGCAGCTCGCCGACCAGGCCCGGGCCGAGACCCTTGCGCGAGGCCAGGGACAGCGGTTCACGGGGGTCGACCGGGAACTCCCGCCTGGGGAACGGGCCGAGGAGGGCGCCGTCCTTGTCGACCACCATCAGGTACGTGGCCGGCGGCTCCGGGCGGGCCGGCGCGGTCGAGCTCTCCGGCGGGTACGGGGCTTCGCGCGTGCCCGTCGCGTCCAGCAGGCGGACGCGGTCGTCCTGCCGGAACATCTCCGCCAGTTGCTGCGCCTGCGCGTACTGCGGGCTGATCTGCAGCTCGACCGGGCCGTAGCGGGTGGCGAAGTCCTCCAGTTCCGCCAGGCCGCGTCCCTGTATCCGCGGGGGCTCGTGCGAACGGGAGAAATGCGGTGGCGTCCGGACGGTGGCGGCGGCGAGGTTGAGGGTCGCCTGCTCCACCGGGTGGCGCAGGGTACCGGGCACCTCGATCGTGCCGTCGGCGGTGATGGCGGTGGCCATCGTCGTGCGGTGCGGGCCGCCCCGGGCATGCGGGGAGACCTGGGGGTGGCCGGCCAGGTCCTGCAGGTCTCCGGCCGCCTCGGGGTGGTCGAGGGTGAACTGCGGGTCCTCCAGGACCACCAGCGAGACCTCGGGGTGCGAGCCGAGGAACGCGGTCAGCTCGGTGATGCCTCCTTCGTGGGCCTTGTTCAGCGGGCCGAACAGCCCCGTGAAGCCGGTGGCGACGAGCCGCTGGGCGGCGGTGACGGTGCCCTGGCCGTCCGCGAAGTAGCGGAAGACCGGCTCGGGGGTGCCGGGCCCGGGCCGCGGGGCCGTGAACGAGTAGGAGTCCCGGTCGTCGACGAACGTCACCTCGGGGCGCTCCCGCAGCCGGTTCCAGGCGTCACCGTGGGGTATGCGGCCCTGCGGGACGGCGACCTCGATCGGCTGCCGCCTGGCGATCTTGAGCAGGCCCAGGGCGCTGGGCATTCCGCCGCTCGGGAACGGGCGCTGCACGCCGACGTCGAAGTTGGCGGCCGGCTCCTGGCGGGCCATGCGCAACAGGCTGCGGACGGCCAGCGTCGCGGCCCGGAAGCGGGACGCGGGGGCCGGGGCGGGTGCCTGGCCGCCCGCGTCGGCAGGGTTCGGCGGTGGTGCGGGAGGCATCGGGCCGGCCGCGTCCGAGGGGCCCAGCACGAGTTCCTCGAACCGGGAGGCCTGCGAGGCCGGTACGCCCACGGCCAGCACCAGCCGGGACTCGAACGGCGGGATCGGGTGCTTCGACAGGGAGGTGAACTCCACCCTGAAGTCGGCCTCGGCGCGGTAGTCGGCCTGCGTCTCGCTCGCGAACTTGAGCTTCTGCTTGGTCTTGTCCGAGCCGCCCGCGTCGAGGTTGTGGGCGCGGGCGGTGTTGACCGCGAGGTCCACGCTCGGCACGAGCACGTACGGGCTCAGGGAGACCAGCGCGGACGTGGTCACGGTGATGCCCGCCTTGCCGCTGTGCCTGCTGCTCGACTTCACGCCGAACGAGTCCGAGAAGTCCTCCCGCACCCGCAGCTCGCCGCGGGTGTCACCCTTGCGTTCGAGGCTGGTCAGCCGGGCGCCGACCTGGAAGTGGCCGGCGAGCGAGCGGCTGCCCGGGCGGCCGTCGGCGGTGAACACCTTCGACGTCCAGCTGCCGCTGGTCCACCACTGGTTGCTGTCCTTGAGCGTCTTCTCGTTCAGGAGGTCCTCGGTGACCTCGTTCAGGAACTTCGCGGCCACCTCCGGCGCGACCTTCGCCGCCGCCAGATGGCCGGCGAGATCCGCCACGACCTGCCGCGGCGCGACCGCGTTGACCGTGGAGAGCACCGCCTTCAGGCCGTTGGGGTTCACCACGGGCCGGGGGCCGGTCCAGGCGGTCCCGTCCGCCGGTACGGAAGCCTCCGGGAAGGCCATGCGCAGCCGGTCCGCAGCGCGGAAGGTGAACGGGTCCCTGCCCTCGACGCGGACGGTGACGTCCACGTCCCCGTCGAACTCGATCATCTCCTTGACGACCGTCCGGCCGGCACCCTGGGTGTCCACCGTGGCCGTCCGGGACGCGCCGGTCGTGGTGCCCGCCGTCAGCTTGACGGACGGGATCACGCCGGTCAGGGCGCCCGCGTCCACCAGCTTGACGGCGAAGTCCACCGTGGCGCCGGCCGAGCTGTTGCTGCCCGAGGCCACCGTGCGGTTGCTGACCGGCTGGTTGCGCGAGGCGAAGCCGGCCAGCTCCTCCTTCGGCTGCGGTCCATGGTGGCGCAGGTTCTCCGGCCAGGCGGTCAGGGTCACGCGCTTGCCCTCGGCCCGGAAGACCAGGCCGTTCTGCAGGAACTGCTGCCAGGCCTTCGGGTCGTCGCCGGTGACCGTCGGACCCAGCCAGCTCATGATCTTCGTGACGGTCTTCGCGCCCAGGCCGCGCTCGCCCAGTGACCGCTCGGTGGTGGCCAGCCACTGCTGCTTGTCGGCGTCGGCCCAGGCGTGCACGGACGTGACGTAGCCGTCGCCGAGCGCCCCGTCCGCGACGTACCAGGGGACCTGGGGCGTCGGGTCGGGGGCGTCGGCGGTGGGCGCAGCCGTGGCCTGGGGGGCCGCGACCGGTGCCGGCTGCGACGAGGAGCCCTCGCCGTTGCCGGGCGGTGTTGGCTGCGACGAGGGGCCTTCCCCGTTGCCGGGCGGTGCCGGCCGGTTCGAGGGGCCTTCCCCGTTGCCGTTCTCGCCGAACGGCACGGCGTCCGGAAGGGGGCCGGTGCCGGCGAGTCGGGAAGCGAGGTAGCCGTCGGGGGCCGAGACCGTGGTCGGGACGGCGTCGGCCGGCAGGGTGCCGTCCGGCGGCATGTGGGCGTCGAGGACCGTGGCCTCGACCACGGCGCCTTCCCCGACGGGCAGGGACAGCCGGACCCAGTGGTCCGGTGCGAGCCGGGGCCTGCCACTGGCGTCCCAGCCGACCTTGTGCGCGGCGACGGTGTGGCCCGGCCCGGTGGGGTCGGTGGTGAACGGCCCGGTCACCTTCGGTACGAACCACAGCGTGGACTGCGGTGCGAAGGCCGTCAGCGGCAGCTCGGGCAGCAGCCTGCGCAGCTCCCGCAGGGTGTTCGCGGCGTAGGACCCTTCCAGGCCGCGGCCGAGGTCGCACGCGGCGAACTGCAGCGGCTTGGCGGTGTCCCAGACGCCGTTCCCGGCCAGGCGGTACAGGACGGCGGCGAGTTCGGCGGGCGAGACCCGGCGGCCGCGCCAGGTGGGGGCGCCGTCGGTGGCGACGATGTGCCCGGCCAGGGTGAAGAACCGGTCGTCCCGCGGGAACCGGCCGACGGTGTCCCGGAGCTTGACCGCCTCGGCGGTGTCGGTGCCCGGATCGACGATGTGGTGGGTGCCGTTCTCCTGCCGGGACCGGGTGATCGCCTCGGCGATCTCGTCCACCCGCTCGGTGTCGGTGTATTCGTCCCGGACCGGCCGCAGCCGGGCGAACGCCTCCATGCCCGTGACCAGGTCGGCCGCGATCTGATCCGCGGACCGCTGCCAGAACTCCCGGGTGTGGCCGGCGTCGGGCAGCAGCGCAGGGGTGTGGCCCTGGTCCAGCAGGAAGCGCTGGGCCAGGATCCGGACGTGGGCCGTGATGCCGGTCTCGGACGACCACGGCTGCAGTGCCTCGAACTGCTGGAGCTGCTGGACGACGTCGGCCACGGCCGCGAGGCGTTGCGGGTCCCCGGATGCCTGGGCGACGTTCTCGTAGTAGCGGTCGAAGATCGCGTCGAGGCCCTCGCGGACGGTGTCCGGCTCCGGCTCGTCCTCGTCGGGCAGCCAGGGCTCGGGGCCGTCGGGCTCCGCAGGCGGCTCTGCGCCCTCGATCCGGCGGCGCAGTTCCAGGTACGAGTCGGCGTTGAGCCGGCGCCAGTCACGGGTGGGGCTCGGCTGCCGGTCGAGCACCTCGCGGATCAGCGGGGTCAGCCGGCCTTCGGGGTCGGCACCGTCCTTGAGCAGCATCGGCCAGGAATCCGGGGGCAGCATCTGCGACAGGCGCCGCCCGGTGAGCCTCGGGTTCTGGTCCTGCCGCAGGACACCGACGGAGTCCGGCACCCGCTCATGGGCCTCCAGCCCGAGGGCGATCTCGTCCGGGAACCTCCCTCCGGGCATGACCGAGCGGAGTTCGCTCTCGGTCAGGGGCGGCAGCGAGCGGAACCTGCTCCAGTTGTCGACGTAGTCAAGTGTGTCCTTCTTCAGGACGTCCCGTCCGAAGGCATCGGCCGCCCGCATGATCTCGTGGAACGAGTGGTGGTGGACCGGGAGCATGTCGGCCATCAGCGCCAGCCGCACCAGCTGATAGTCGACCTCCACGCCCCACCTCTTCTCCATCAGGCGGATCGCTTCGAGCATGAAGTACGTCGTGTTGGACGTGCCGGCGCTCATCAGGCCTCCGGACACCTGTGCCAGCGCCTGACCCCAGCTCACCATCTTGACCGCACGATGGTTCTCGCCGGGAACCCACGTCAGCCGGCCCTCGTCCAGCGCATGACGGCGCTCGCGGGGGCTGAGCGGCGGCACCACGTCGTCCGGACGGAGTTCGGTCCACGTCATCGGCTTCAGCTCGGCTGCCAGGGCATCACGATCGGCCCCCGCTGCCATCCCGTCGAGCTTCCCCTGCAGCGCGTCGCGGCGCTGGGTGGGCTCGGCCGGGTGCTGTTGCTTCCATTCCTGGTCCAGGATCTGCGGCGTGGCCTTCTTGAACGACAGCAGTTGCTTGAGGACATCGCCGTGCACGGCGGCCCCGAGCATGTACATCTGCTCGCGGATGTGCCCCTCCGTGACGACCTGCTGCAGGTCGGCGAGGTTCTTGCCGACGGACCCGCTCCCGGAGTTCTCGTCGTAGCCCAGCGAACGGCGCTGGGCTTCATCCGCACGATCCCAGATCGCCTGGACCAGCCGCTGGACCTGCCTCTGCACGGCCTGGTTGCCGGCGATGTACTCACCCAGCGGCCGCTCGGCCTCGCGGGAGGCCTCCGCGTACGTCATCCGCAACGCCAGCCGCGCCACCGGGCTGTTCGCGTCCTTGCCCGGGTTGGCCTGCAACGCCTGCCCCAGCCGCGTCAGCACGGTCAGCGGCTGCCCCACGAGGTCGGCCTCGGTCTGCGCGTGCCACGGCTGGAGCCCGCCGCTCCCGGTGACGACCCGCGAGACGGTCACGCCGGTCAGGCTGTCCTTGCCGACCAGCAGCCGGCCGTCACCCACGTCGACGGCGTGGCCCTCTGGAATGCTCACCTCCAGCAGCGTCCGCCCGTCGTGCGACGCAGGCTCAGTGGTCAGAGTGGCCCACGGCTTGTCGCCGGTCCGCAGGAACGCGTCGGAACGGCCCGCCACCTGGTGCGCAGCGCTCGGCAGCACCAGATAGGCGGTGGTCACCCCGTCCGTACGCGTACCGAGGCCGTCGAGCTCGGCCCGCCAGTCGTCGGGGTCCGGAACCTCGGGTTCGACGGGCTCCGAAGTGCCGCTGCCGGACCGGTCGTCCGTGGAGACGGGACGGTGGTCCGTGGAGACGGGACGGTCGTCCGTGGAGACGGAACGGTCGTCCGTGGAGAGGAGGGCCGGGGTGGCCGTGGGGCCGGCTCCGTCACCGCTCGCCGTGGTGAGGCCGGAGGACGGTGAGGACGGCTCGTTCGCGAGGCGGATGACCCGCGCCATGCCCATGGCCAGCTCCTCCGCGACTCGCGCGGTGCTGCGGCGCCAGAACTTCGCGGTGCCGGCGTCCTCGGCCAGCGACGGGAGGTAGCCCTGATCGAGCAGGAGGCGTTGCGCCAGGAACCGGACGTCGGCCGTGTACCCGCTCTCCGACGACGCCGTGAGCCCCTCGACCTTTTGGAGATCCTTGACCAGCTGGGCGACGGCCTGGAGCCGCTGCTGCTCCCCGGAGGCCCGGTCCACGGACCGGTGGTAGGTGTCGAAGAGCGCGTCCACCTTCCTCCGCACACCCTCCAAGGCCTCCGCGGCCGGCTCGGTCCCGTCGATCCGGGCGCGCAGCGTCAAGTAGGTGTCGGCGTTCACCGTGCGCCAGTCGTCGCCGCCGGAGCGGTGTTCTCCGTTCAGTACCTGGCCGAGCAGCGTGGTCATCCGGTCGTCCGGGCTGTCCAGCAGCCGCGGCCATGCCTCCTTCGGCAGCGCCCGCGACAACGGACCGCCTGCCGCGTCCGCCCCCTGTGGCCGCCAGCCGGTGCGGCGGACGAACGCCGCCATGCCGAGGGCCAGTTGGTACGAGAGGCCCTCGCCCTTGGAGTCCTGCCAGTGCTCCGAGCTATAGCCCTCGTCGGGGAGCAGCGCCGGGAGGTAGCCGTGGTCCAGCAGGAGGCGCTGGGCCACGATCCGAACGTCGGCGACGACCGAAGGAGGGAGCCCGTCGACGCACTGCAGCAGTTGCACCGTTTCCGCGATGGCTTCGAGCCGCATCTGGTCCCCGGTGTCGGGGGTCACGGAATCCTCGTAGTAACTGAAAGCCTCCTCGAGGCTTCCCAAGACGTCGTCGGGCGTCTCGGATGTCTCTTTTCGCTCGATCAGGGCGCGCAGCCTCAGGTAGGAGTCGGGGTCCAGGGTTCGCCAGGCGCTGTCCCGCCCGTTCAGCACCTTCCCGAGCAGCGTGATCATCCGGTCGTCCGGGCTGTCCAGCAGCATCGCCCAGGACTCCTCGGGCAGCACCCGCGACAACGGACCGTCCTCGTCCGGGTCGTCGCCGAACTTGACGGCGTGGGGGTGTGGTGCGCCGGTTTCGGTGGTGGGGATGGGTGTGTGGGGGTGGTCGGGGAGGTCGTTCGGGTGGGTGTTGGTGTGGGCGGGGGTGTGGTGGGTGTCGCCGGTGTCGGTGTATTCGTGCCAGGCGGCGCCGTTGGTGAGGATGGTGGGTCTGCCGTCGGGGGTGATGCCGATGTGGTGGGCGGTGACGAGGTGCCCGGTGGTGGTGTCGTTGCTGGTGTCGGTGGTGGGGATGTACCAGACGGGGGCGTTGGCGGCGAGGGCTGTGAGGGTGTCGGGGGTGGAGGGGCCGGTCTGGTCGGTGGGGCCGGCGCGGTGTTTCCACAGGCCGCTCATGACGGTCTTGACGGTGGCCTCGCTGATGGGCGCGGCCAGGCTGCAGGCGGTGAACTGAATCCGGGTGATGCCGTCGAGGGCGCCGTCGTCGTTGGCCTTGATCAGGGCCTTGAGAGTGGTGGCGGGGTCGGGGGCGCCGGCGGGGCCGGTGTGCATGCCGACGACGAATACGCCGGGCCGGGGCGGAAGGGCCTGGAGGGCCGCGACCTGGGCGGGGCTCAGCTCGCCGACGGCGATGCCGGCGTCGATGACGAGGGCGGGCGTGTCCGGCCCGTGGGGCGGCATGTCGTCGCCGTCGCCGTCGCCGTCGCCCGGGGGAGGGCCGTCCGGCTGCTCGGGGGTGGTGGCGGAGGAGTCGTCGTGAAGGGACGTGTGGTCCCCCGCGGTCGGGGCGGCGGCCGACGTGTCGCTGTCGTCGGCCGCGACGGTGGTGTCCACGCCGTCGGTGACGCTGCCGCCGGTGCCGATGTCCGCACCTGTGGTGCCGGGGGTCGGCGACGCCGACTCGACGACGGCGGTGAGCGGGGTGTGGGTGACCGTCGGCGTGACGACCCCGGCCGTGAGCTCGGGGCCCGGACGGAGAACGGGCCCGCCCGGCGCGGTCGCGGTCCCGTCCCCGGGCTGCTGCCCCGGACCGTCAGTGGTGAACGGGTTGCTGCCGCTCTCGGTCGGCATGAACGCCGGCCGGGTGAGCACCTCGTCCGTCCGGAACAGCGGGTGGTCGGCGAACTCCTCGCCGAACGGCCGGTCGGGGGTGACCTCCGGCAGGCCGAACCTGTTGCCGCTGTCGCTCTCGGTGGCGACGTCGATGACGTCGTCCAGGGCGTCTGCGGTCGGGACGTCCGTGCGGTGGGGTGCGTCGGAGAAGAACGAGTTCCCGGTGAAGGGGTTGGAGAAGACCCACTTGATCATGGCCTTCATCTCGGCGGTGACGCTGGGGTCCGGGGCTTGCGAGGTGGGGCGGGGGACCGGCCACGGCGCGGGGTTGCCGGTCATGTTCGAGACGAACGAGACGATGTTGATCGGGTGGAACAGGCCGAAGTACTTGCTGTCGCCCGGGTTGTCTGCGTGCTGGTGGCTCAGGACCCAGTTCTGGTACTTGATCGCGATCGGTTCGAACATCCGGTGCAGACCACTGCCGAGCAGGCTCATGACCACGCCCGAGGCGAACGGCCCGCCGCTGACCGTGAACGTGCCGTCGCCGAAGACCACGTTGTAGAAGCCCTCGCTGAGCATCTCGTGGGTGCCCTCGTTCAGGGTCTGCCCGAGGGCACCGCCGAGCTGGTACAGGGGGTTGCCCTGCAGTGGGTTCTCCTGGAACAGGACCCGCTGGAAGAAGCCCTTGTGCTCGGAGCGGTTGAAGACGTCCGGCATCGCGTCCGCGAGGTTCTTCAGCGGCTGGACGTGGCCGAGGTTGCCGAGGGCCTTGGTCAGGGACTCGGAGAGGTCGCTGTGGTCGGCGCCGAGCCGGACCCACTTGCGGGTCAGCATCTCGGCGAAGTCGTGGCCGGCCGCCCGGATCTCCGCCTTGAGGGCCGCGTCGGCACCCTCGGCCGCCAGGTGCTTGACGAAGACCTCGCCCATCTTGTCGGCGAACGAGCCCGCGATGGTGCCCGCCCCGAAGCGCAGGAAGCCGGTCTCCAGCTGACGGCTGACACCGCCGAGCAGATTGCCGACGTCCTTGGCGAACTCCTGCTGCGCCTTCTTGGTGGCCAGGAGGGAGCCCAGCCCTTCCGTGCCGGAGCCGACCGCCTTGGTGGGCACGGCCGGCGCTTGCGCCTTGACCGGTGCGGGGGCGTCCGGCCGGGCGGCCGGGGGCGTGGTGACGACATCGCCCGGGGCCTCCGTACGCACCGGGGCCGGCGTGCCGTCCGGGACCTCGTTGCGCGGGGTGTTCGGCGGCAGGTCCGGCTTGTCGGTCACCTTGGCTCCGGCGCCGGGTCCGGCGTCCGGGATGCCCTTGGCGGTGTCCTCGGCGGTGTTCCTGACGCTGTTGTCGAGCGTGTCGTCGATCTTGTCGTCGGCCTTGTTCCTCAGCGCGTCGTCCACCCGGCGGCTGAGGATCGAGCCCGGATCGCTGCCGCCGAGAAGCCGGCCGAGCAGCTTGCCGCCGTAGTGGAAGACGACCTCCAGCGGGCCGCCGACCAGACCGGTCAGCGCGCCCTGCTTGATGGAGTCGATCATCGACTCCGTGTTCCAGCTCGTGGTGTGGCCCGTGCTGAGCTGGTGGATCTGGATGATCGCGTCGCGGAAGATGCCGCCGGTGATACCGATGAAGGTCTGGCTCAGGATCGTGCTGAGCAGCCACATGAAGAGGTTCTTCAGACCCTCGCGGGTCGCGGTGAACATCACCGACACGGGCCCCCACACCGCACCGAAGGTGAAGGGGGAGAAGATCGTGGCGAACATGATCTGCGCCAGCAGCTCCACCAGCTGCAGGATCGCCATGATCTTCGTGTACTCGACCTGGTTGGCGACCTTCAGGGCCACCTCGGAGAGCTGCCGGGCCAGCTCGGCCGTCTGCTCCAGCTGGTTCTCGCCCGCCGTCTGTCCCGTCAGGTCGTTCATCGCCACGAGGAACGCGTCCGCCGCTTCGCCGTCGAAGTCGCCCTTGACGATCGGGATGAGCTCCACGACGTAACCGGAGAGGGTCTTGAGGTCCTTCGCGATCGACGCGTAGTGCTCCGAGACCCGCCGCATCAGGTCCTCGTCGGCCTGGGGCCACTCCATGCCGCTCACGAATCCGAGGAAGTCGGCGATTTCCTTCGGCGGATTGATGGCCACGGTGCGCTGGTCCTCCGGTCGGGCGGCGGATGGCTCTGCCCGGAGGAACGAAGGCAGCCGCCGCCACGGTTCAGAAGGTTTCCACGACCTGCCCCGACTCCTCGTTCGCGTTGTTCATCGTGTTCACCGTCTCGTTCCCGCCCTCCACGACCGAGCCCAGGCGCTTCCTGATGTACGCGACGGTCTGGGTGAGGTTCTCGGTGGGCTTGTCCACCTGCTCGTGGTAGGTCTTGCCGATGGGGTCCTGGCCGCCCGACAGCTTGTTGATCCGGTTGATCTCCAGGATCGACCGGTTGAGTTCGGCCAGGCAGCGCTCGTAATCCTCGTAATGGGCGAACTTGTTCTTGAGGCCGCTGAGGACCCGGAGTTCCTCAGCCATTGAATTCCTCCTGCTTGCCCGTGGGGATGCGGCTCTCCGGCTCGGCGGCGAACTCGTCCTGCTTTCCGGACCGTTCGGCCTTCTCGCGGGCGGCGTCGGCCTCGGCGGCGACGAACTCCTCCTGCTTGGCCGCCTTCGCCTCCTCCTTCGCCTCGTCCAGGCCGAAGGAGGAACCCATCGCGCGCAGCGGTTTCATGAGTTCCTCCAGGGAATCGGGCATGCCGGTCATGCCGGTGACGACGCGCACGTGGTCGCCGAAGCCGTCGAAGCCCTTGATCCGCTCGATGACCTGGGCGCCCATCCGGGCCCGGGCGTCGTTGAGCACGGTGAGCAGGGCGGCGGACAGCTCGGCCGGAGCCATGGCCTGGTAGGCCTTGGTGTGGAAGGTCAGCGAGACCACCTGGCCCTGCGGGCCGACCGTGGCCGACACCATGCGGTCCTTGGACGTGACGGAGGCGGTCGCCGCGTCCAGGTCGCGCCTGACCGCGAGCATCTTGTCGCGCTGCTCGTACAGCGCCGCCATGGCGTCCTTGATCCTGCCCTCGAAGTCGATACTCATGGGTCACCTTTCGGGTGCGTACGGGGTGCGGGACGGGTGGGGGAGGTCGGGTGGGGGAGGACGGGTGGGGGACGGTGGGCCGGTGCGGGCCGGGCATGGCCGGGGGGACCGGGCGGACCCGGCGGTCAGCGGCCGATGACCCCGCTGACCGAGCCGGTGTCCGTGCCCCAGACCTCCTCGTCCTCGGTGAGCCACGTGGTGCGCCGGCGGTCCTTGCCCTGGCCCGGCTGACCGCCGGCGCCCATGCCGGGGCTCATCGGCGGCATCATCGGGGGCTGCGCGTGCTGCTGGGCCGCCAGGTCCGCCCGCTGCTGCTGGCCGGCGGCGTTGGCCGCCGTGGCGGCCGGACTGTTCGCCAGGGAGCCGAGGTTCTGGGCCGCGCGCTCGCTGATCCCCGTCATCGCGCCGACGGTGGCCGCGTTGCCCTTGAGCTTCGGGCCGTCCCCGCCGAGGCCGCCGCTGCCCGAGGAGAGACCGTCGAGGCCGGGGAGCCTGCTGCCACCGGACGCGAAGTCGAACGGCAGCCCGCCTGACTGGGTGGTGAGCCTGGGCGGACGCGAGGCGATCGCGTGCTCGGCGTTCGTCAGGAGCTGGTTCGTACGGCTGAGGGGCTTGCCGTCGGCATCGACGACGATGCCGTCCTTGACGGTGGCCCCCTTCGGCAGCGCGTAGGGGTTGCCGTTGGCGTCGAGCAGCGGCTTGCCGCCCGCGTCCACCACGGTGCCGTTCTCCAGGATCTTCGCTCCCTCCGGGAGCATGATCCGGTCGTACGGGTTGGTCCCCGGGATCAGCCCACCCGGAGGCTGGTTGTCCGTGGGCTGCGTGCCCACCTTGCCGCCGGGCGGCGCCACGACCGGCTTGCCGTTCGGACCCAGGACCGGGTTGCCCTTGGCGTCGTAGACCTTGCCGTCCTTGCCGATCCGCGAACCGGGCGGCACCATCACCGGCTTGCCGTCCGGGCCGAGGACCGGCTTGCCGTTCTTGTCGAGCAACGGCACGTTGCCGCCGGCGCCGCCCGTCCCCGGCGAGGTACCGGGGTTGAGGCCGCCCGGGAGGCCGCCCGGCCCGGTCTTCCCCGGGCCGGGGTTGCCGGGAATGCCGCCCGGCGGCTTGTCGCCCGTGCCGCCGGAGCCCCCGCCCGGCTTCAGGTTCGGCATGTCCTTCGAACCGCCCGTCCCGCCGGGGCCGCCCTTCCCGTCGAGGGGGTTCTTGTCGCCCGGGTTCTTGTTGAGGAGGTCGTTGAGGGGGTTGGTGGTGGGGCCGTTCGGGCCCGGGCCGGTGCCGCCGCCCGGCATGGTGATGCTGGGCTGGTAGACGCCCTCCTTCAGCGCGCCCGCGAGCTTGAGGTAGGCATCGTCCAGCAGGCTCACGTGCGTCTTCGCCGCCTCGTCCAAGGAGGTCAGGTTCCCCAGCCAGCGCTGCTTGGCCTCACCTTCGACCCCGTCGATCCAGTGCGCGTTGGTGACGTCGGAGCCGCCCCTGTCGACGATCTTCTGGAGGACCGCGTCGTAGCCGTACGTGTCTCCCACCGCGTAGGGCTGCCAGCCGACCTGGATCTGCGCACCGGTCATGACCTCGTTGAACACCTCGCGCAACAGGTTCACCGCGTTGGACCGGGGTAGCTGCCGCCACGTGTCGAACCCGTTGTACATGCCCAGGGTGGACTTCTGGAGCTGCTCCTTGGTCGTGGTGAGCAGAGTGATGTAGTCGTACGGCGCCGTGAGGTCGAGCCTGACCTTGCTCATCTCCACGTTGATCACGTTCAGGAACTTCCGGAACGCGCCGGCCGCGCTGCCCTTCCACTCGGACGCATCGGATTCGATCGAGTCCGCCCAGCCCTTGACGGCCGGCACCCAGTGGTCGAACCAGTCGATGATCCCCTTGACCTGGTTCGCCGCACGGTCGAACGTCACGGGGTTGATCACGTCGTTCTTGTACGGTGAGGCCACCAGCGGCGTGAGGGCCTTCTCAGGATCGTGGAACCATAGATTCCACTTGGATGACATATTGTCGAAGACGTTCTTCCAGTCGAGGTTGAAGCCCACGACGTAGAAGACGGGGGGAACGACGTTCTCGCCCGAGTCCGTGGTCAGCGTGGCATAGCCGCTCCAGTGGAAGTCGAACGTCTTGCTCCAGTCCTGGTTCGACGACGCGTTCTGGACGATGCGCAGGCTGTTCCGGACGACCCAGCCGGCCGAGCCCGCGCCGGCCACCGCATTGCGGTCCGCCAGCGAACCGGTGTCACTCATGAAGACCTTGAGGGCTTCTTCCCAGTTTTTGCTCACGGCCATGATCGCGCGGCTCCTGTCGGCAGGGCGGGGCTGTTGACTACTTGTCGGTCGGGGTCGGGGTGGGCGTCCCGCCGGTCTGCGTCTTGGCGCCCTGCTGGATCGAGTTGAGGATCTCCCACATCTCGGTGACGCTGACGGCGTCGTCGGACGTGTTGTCGAGGATCACCTTGATCGTCTTGAGTGTGAGGAATCCGCTGTCGGCGACGCCGCGGAAGGTGCTGAGCCCGGTGGTCACCTGCTTGCACAGGTTCTGGAACTCCGCCTGGACCTGGCCGGCGCTCGACAACTGACCCGCGTTGCCCGGCAGGAGCTTGCCGTCGTCACCGATGAGGTTCCCGTTGGCCCACTGGGTCAGGCTCTGGAGCGACGGGTTCTCCCCGATGTCCTTCAGGAGGGTCTCGAACTTGTTCGCGAAGTCCAGCAGGACCGCTTCGGTGATCTCGAACGAGTCCTTGTCGCCCTTGTCGGGATCGTTCGGGTCGTCCTTGGGGGGCTTGGTCGCCATGGGAGCTCTCCTACCGTCGCGTGGGGGCGTGGCCTGCGGTGTTCGGCGTTCGGCAGGAAGAACGGCGGCCCCGCGCCCCGTGGTTCACCCCCGGCACGCGAAGACCCGGCCCGCGGGTGACTGCCCTGGGCCGGGTCCGGGACCGGGTCCGGGGTCCGGGGTCCGGGGTCCGAGTCCGGGTGCGCGGGTCGACGGCGTGGGTCAGCGCTGGAACAAGTAGGCGCTCTTGCGGTCGCCGTTCCGGATGATCTCGTGGGCGTTCTCCAGGAGGTCGGCGCCCTGGTTGAACTGCGTCGACAGCTGCTGGTCCAGGATGCCGGCGGCCCGCTTGAACTCCTCGAACTCCTTGGCCGCCTCACCGGTGAACTCGCTCTTGACGGCTTCGAGTTGCTTGACCAGGTCTTCGAGGGCGTTGTGCATGGTCGCGGCGACCTGGCGCATCCGCTCGTTGGCCTGGGTAAGCCCGGCGTGCTGGATGCTCATGTCCATTTCGCTCATGGGGACTCCTTACGTACGGGGGAGGGAGGGACGGCCTGGGGCAGGGGCGTACGGGAGCGGGCCGGGCTCACTTGCCGAGGATGTCGTAGACGTCGCTGGTCCACATGTCCATGTTGGAGTCCGCCTCGCCGGCGGTGTCCGTCATGACCTTGCTGGTGTAGTGGACGGCCTCGACGAGGTCCTTGTACTCGGCCATCACCGAGCGGTAACCGCGCTGCCAGTTCTCGATCTTGGCGACGAACTTCGTGCCGGCCGTGGACACCATCGTCCGCGACACCTCGGTGGCGATCTCCTCGGACTGCGCGTAGGACCGCTCCATCGTCTGGACATGCCCCTCAAGGCCGTCGAGGGTCCGCGTGAGGACCGCTGACGAGACCTTGAGGTTGTCATTGGGGTTGTCGGGCACCTGATCTCCTCGGTCGGACGGTCTGGGCGGGGGATTCCCGGCAGGGTGAACGGGGCGGCACCGGCACCGGGTTCACTGCCCGGGCGCCGCGTCCACGGCGCTGCTCAGCCGGCCGGAGCGGCGCCCGGACCGGCGCCCGGAGCGGCGCCCGGGCACGGCGTGTCGG
>NZ_WTFF01000087.1 GCF_019400985.1 Streptomyces bambusae | reverse complement strand
AAGGTGGTTGTGAAGAGCCAGCCGGCGTGGCCTGCGCCGGCGCGCGCCCTGCGGTCGCCGGCCCCGCGGCGGGGGGCGTCTGTGGGGGGGCGGCGGGGGGGGGGGGGCCCGGTGGGCGGGGGGGGGCGGCGGGGGGAGCTGGGGCGGGGCACGTTCCCCATTGTCACCCGCCCGGTCGCGCCGCCCGCGCCAGCCGCATCTGGAGGGCGGACCACAGCTCGCCCTCGACCTCCTCCACATCCCGCAGGACCTGCTCGGTGCGGAAGCCCAGCCGCTCGTAGAGCCGTACGGCCGCCGTGTTGTGGGTGTAGACGCCGAGGTCCACCTCCGGCAGGTCCAGCTCGCCGAAGGCGCGGTCGAGGGCCTCGGCCAGCAGGAGCTCGCCCAGCCCGCGGCCGCGCGCCTCGGGGGCGATGAGCACCCGCCCGAGCCGGGCCCCGCTGCCGTCCGGGTGGAGCCGCAGCGAGACGTGCCCCAGCGGGCTGCCGTCGGGCCCAGCGGCGGCGGTCCACACGTGCCGGCCGGGCTCGGCGGCGTACGCGGCGATCTGGGCGTCGTCCAGGGGCCAGGTGAAGGCGGGGCCGGCCCAGGTGATCAGCTCGGCGGGCGTGGTCACCCAGCGGTGCAGGTACGCGGCGTCGTAGGCGGGCCGGAACGGGCGCAGGGCCAGGGCCAGGGTCGGGGGCGGGTCCGGGGACGGAGTCGGCGGGGTCATCCGCCAAGTGTCGGTGCTGCGCGGTCGCTTGGTCGGCAACACACTTGATCCCGACCGGTCCGTGCGGTGAGCATCCGGGCATGACAGAAGTGATCGCAGTCGCCGTCATCACCGTCCTCGCCGTGATCAGTCCCGGTGCCGATTTCGCCATGGTCGTCCGCAACAGCTACCTGTACGGGCGCACCACCGGCCTGTTCGCGGCGGGCGGGGTCGCGGCGGGTGTGCTGGTGCACGTCTCCTACACGATGCTCGGGGTGGGGCTGCTGATCGCCTCGTCCACGGCGCTGTTCACCGCGATCAAGCTCGCGGGCGCGGCGTACCTCGTGTGGATCGGCATCCGCACCTTCCGCGCGCGGGCCGAGCTGACGGTGGACCTGGAGTCGAAGCCGCAGCTCACGGCGCTGGGCGCGCTGCGCTCGGGCTTCCTGAGCAATGTGCTGAACCCGAAGACGACGCTGTTCGTCGTGTCCACCTTCACGCAGGTCGTGGGGCCGCAGACGCCGGTTTGGCAGCAGGCCGGGTACGGGCTGTTCATGTCGGTGGCGCACCTGGGCTGGTTCGGGGCGGTGGCGCTGTTCTTCTCGCACTCCGGTCTGCGGGAGCGGATGCTGCGGGCGCAGAAGGCGATCAACCGGGCCATCGGCTCGGTGCTCGTGGGGCTCGGGGTGGGCCTGGGCTTCGCCCGCTGAGCCGACGCCCAGCCCCGGCGCCTGCCCGGCCATCCGCCCCCGGAAATAAGGCTGGTGCCCGTGGTTACCACTGGGTAGCGTGAGGCCCATGGACGCTGCGGGCACAGGCCTTGAGACGGACGAGGGGTTCTTCCAGCGGCTCGGCGGCGGGCGTTTCCTCGCCGGGCCCTTCACACGCGGTCCCTGGGACGAGAACTCCCAGCACGCCGGCCCGCCCGCGGCCCTGCTCGGCCGGGCCGTCGACGAGCGGCCGGGCGCGCGCGAGGACATGCGGATCGCCCGGATCACGTACGAGATCCTGCGCCCCGTGCCGCTGGGCGCCGTCGAGGTGACCACCAGCGTGCTGCGCGCCGGCCGCGGCACCGAGGTCGTCGAGGCCGTCCTGACCCCCGAGGGCGGCGCCCCGGCGATGGTGGCCCGCGCGCTGCGCGTGCGGACGGCCGCCGAGCCGGTGCCGGCCGTGCTGCCGGGGCCCGAACTGCCGCCGCCCGGCGAGGTGGACCCCACGCCCTTCTTCCCGCTGCCGTGGGACGTCGGCTACCACACGGCCGTGGAGACCCGCTTCACCCGGGGCGCCTTCCTGGAGCCCGGCCCCGGCACCTGCTGGATGCGGATGCAGGTCCCGCTGATCGGCGGCGAGGAGACCCGGCCGCTGGACCGGGTGCTGGTCGCGGCCGACTCCGCCAACGGGATCGCCGCGGTGCTGGACATCACCTCGTACGTGTTCGTCAACAGCGACTTGACGGTCCATCTCCACCGGCACCCGGTCGGCGAGTGGGTGTGCGTGGAGGCAGCCACCAGTGTGGACCCGGCGGGCATCGGCCTGGTCGACTCCCGCCTCCACGACGAGAAGGGGCCCATCGGCCGCGGCGCGCAGAGCCTGTTCGTGGCGCCCCGGTAGCCGTACGACGCCCTCCCGTGCCCCGGGAACACCGGCCGGTGCCCCCGGCGCCCCCGGCCGACGACCGACAGGACTGGACGGCCGTCCCGCATCACGTCGAGGATGATCCCGACCGGTACGCGGGCATCGACGGTTCCGGCTTCCGGGTGGGGTAGTCGGCATGGGAGCCGGGAATCGCCCCTGAGGGGGCTTGCCATGGGGGAGGGTTGACGGGTGCGCAAAGTCTGGATGGCAGGCGGAATCGGAATCGGGCTGTGCCTGAGCTTCCTGCTCCTCGTCGTGGTCGGCACCTACTCGGCCGCCGCGGGGCTCGCGGGAGCGGGTCGCGGCAGCGGCGTCGCCCTCACCAAGGGGGCGGTGCCGGCGAAGTACCAGGCGCTGGTGGAGAGGTGGGGCAACCTCTGTCCCGCCATCAACCCGGCGCTGCTCGCGGCCCAGCTGTACTCGGAGAGCGGCTGGAACCCGCGCGCGGTGAGCCCCGCCGACGCGCGCGGCATCGCGCAGTTCATCCCCGGTACGTGGGCGGGGCACGGGATCGACGGCGACGGGGACGGGGACCGGGACATTTGGGATCCGAACGACGCCATCCCCTCGGCCGCTTCGTACGACTGCGAGCTCGCGGCCGACGTCAAGGGCGTGCCCGGTGACGCCACGAAGAACATGCTCGCGGCGTACAACGCGGGCGCGTACGCGGTCATCAAGTACCAGGGTGTGCCGCCGTACAGCGAGACCCAGGGCTACGTGAAGGCCATCACCACCCTGGCCCAGAGCTTCGCCCGGCCCGTCGGCCGGGTCGCGCCGTCCCAGCAGGCGGCCGGGGCCATCTACTTCGCCCAGAAGCAGCTCGGCACGCCGTACCTGTGGGGCGGCGAGGGAGGGCCCGAGGACAACGGGCGGTTCGACTGCTCGGGGCTGACGCAGGCGGCGTACCGGACGGTGGGGATCGAGCTGCCGCGGGTGGCCAACGACCAGTACAACGCCGGTCCCCACCCCTCGCGCGCCGAACTGCTGCCCGGTGATCTGGTCTTCTTCTCCGACGATCTGACGAACTCTCGGGAGATCCGCCACGTGGGCCTGTACGTCGGCGGCGGCTACATGATCAACGCCCCGTACACGGGCTCCGTGATCCGCTTCGACAAGATCGACACCCCGGACTACTTCGGCGCCACCCGCGTGACCAAGGACGGTGCGGCGTCGCTGCCGGCGAACCGCCCGACGACGTAGCGACTCTGCGTGAAGTGAAGGCCCTGAGCTGCGACGATGAGTCACTCTTGGATAACGTTGAAGTGATCATTCGGTGGAGAGTGGAACGTAGCCGCCAGAACGGGCGTTCCATGGACACGGGGGTTGATCACCGGGGGTCGAAGGGGCGCACACCGGCGTGCGCCCGCGGGGTACCAAGGCAAGGCAAGGGGCCGAAACACCATGGCTGGACTCACGACCGGTGGGCCGAACGTGGATGTAAGCCTGCTCTACGACATCAACGGCCTGGCCCGGCACGCCCCCGACCGGCTCGACCGGGTCGTGGGCTTCGTCGGGGAGTACGGACTGCCGCTCGCCATGGTGCTGCTGGTGCTGTGGTGCTGGCACGGCGCCCGCCGCCAGGACGAGGCCGGCGCGGTGGACTCCTTCGCGGCGCTGGTGTGGGCCCCGCTGGGCGCGGCCCTCGCCCTGCTCGTCAATGTCCCGCTGCGTGAATTCGTCGCCCGGCCGCGGCCGTTCCGCAAGCACGACGGGCTGGAGGTGCTCGCCTCCGGCAAGACCGACTTCTCCTTCGTCAGCGACCACGCCACCTTGACGATGGCGCTCGGCGTCGGACTCTTCATCGCCAACCGGCGGTTCGGCCTCGTCGGGATCGGGCTGGCCCTGCTGGAGGGCCTGTGCCGCGTCTACATGGGCGTGCACTACCCGACCGACGTCATCGGCGGCCTCGCGCTGGGCACCGCGGTCGTCCTGCTCCTGGCCCCGGCCGCGATGGCCGTCCTGACCCCGATGGTGCGGGCGTTGGCCCGTTCCCCGCGCGCCGGGCGGCTGGTCCGGTCCCGCAGCCTCCGGCTGCCCCGGCCGGTCGGCCTCCCCCAGGCGCCGACCCCGCCGGGCGCCCTGCCGCGCGAGAACGACCTGGCGGCCTGAGCGGGTGGTCCACCCGCCCTGCCCCGCCCTGCGCCGTTCCGTCCCGCCCCGTTCCGTCCCGTCCCGCCCGAGCGGTCCGGGCAGGGTGTCCGGGCCTCAGCGGCTGTAGGCGCGATCCAGTGCCCACAGGGCCCAGACGAAGAGCCCGAGCGCCGCGGTCGTGCTCAGCGCGCCGAGCGCCAGCCCGGCCCGGACCCGGACCGAGGCCGCCTCCTCGCCCCGCCGCACCCGGCGCAGCGCCCATCCCGCGGCGCCCATCGCCCAGAGCCCCGCGACCACGCCGGTCACGTAGAACACCGGCCAGAGCTCGGGCAGGACGAAGATCGAGCAGATCAGGACGACCGAGGCGATGCCCGCGACCAGCGAGCCGGTGCCGGCCGGGCGCAGTGCGGTTGCGTGCGTGTTCATGCCACGACCGTAGGGGCGGCGGGGGACGGGCCGCCTCCGTACGGGTACTCAGATCCGCCCGGGTGGCACGGACGGGCCGCCGTCGGAGGTACTCGGGCCGCCGCTCAGCCGTGGCCGTACGCGTCGTACACCGCCAGCAGGACCGCGGCCACCAGGCACAGCAGGGCGACGCCGAAGCACAGCCGGACCGCCGCCGGGCGGGGGCGGCTCATCCGTCGCCGCCTTCGCCGCCGCCGGCCCCGTCGCCCCCGCCGTCCGAGGACTGCCCGCGGCGGTGGCGCCAACGCAGCCACAGGCCGGTGGCGGTGGCCGCGGCGCCGGTCGCGCCGATGGCCAGCGCCACGTCCGCCGGCCCGTCCGCGGTCCCGACCGGCTCCGCCCGGGCGGGCCGGGCCGTGCCGATCGTCAGGGCGGCCATCAGGAACAGGGCCCACAGGAGAAGGGCGGCGCGGGGTACGGCTCGTCCTGGCATACGTCCAGATCAACCACCCGGCGGCGATCCGGCCACCGGGGTGGGCCGTACGGGTCGGCCGCCCCGCACGATCCGAAAAGAACCGGTCCTAGTGGTCGGGGTGGCGGGAGGCGTCCCTGCGGGCCAGGTCGCGGGAGCGGCGGGCCGGGCCGGTCCAGCCGCAGCTGCACACGGCGAGGCAGAAGGAGCCGCGCTCGGTGGTGCTCACGGAGTGGTCAAGCGGAGGGGCCAGAGGCGCTCGGTGCTGCGGGTCCACACCACCACGGTACCTGGGGCGACCGGGTCCGGGGAGGGCCCTTCGGCCGTGACGGGAAACCGGGGAGGTCGTTAAGCGGAGCGGGTGGGGGCCTCGGACAAGCAACGTTCCCGCGTTGGGGGTTGGCAGGCGATGGTGGTGCACCAGCACAGGCGGCGGTACGGGCACGGGGCCGCGACGGCCGTCATCGTCGCCGTCGTGCTCACGGCGGCCGGATGCGGCGGCGGTACGGACGACGAACCCCCGGCCGACGGGGCCGCGGCCGTGCGCGGCGCGGCCGACACGCTGACCCGGGCCGGCAGTGCGCGGGCCCGCACCGCCATGGAAATGGCCACCGGCGGCACCCGGGTCACCATCCGCGGCGAGGGCGGCGTGGACTTCAGGAACCGGATGGGGCAGCTGCTGGTCATGCTCCCGGCCGACGTGACCGGCAAGCCCGGCCATCGGCCCATCACCGAGCTGCTGGCCCCCGGCGCCCTCTACATGAAGAACCGCGGCGCGGGCGTGCCCGCCGACAAGTGGGTCCGGGTCGACACGACCACCCTGTCGGACGGGAACCTGGTCACCGGCGGGGCCACCGACCCACTCGCCGCCGCCGAGCTGCTGCGCGGCGCGGAGGCGGTGACGTACGTCGGGGAGACGGAGCTGGCGGGCACCAAGGTGCGCCACTACCGCGGGACCACCGACATCGGGCGGGCCGCCCGAAGCGCCTCGCCCCAGGTCAGGGGAGCGCTGGAGGCGGCGGCGAAAGGGTTCAGCAAGGACGCCGTGCCCTTCGACGCCTACCTCGACGAGGAGGGCCGGCTGCGCAAGGTCCGGCACCGGTTCAGCTACGAGAACAACGGCGCGATCGACGTGTTCTCCACCACGCTGCTCTACGGCTTCGGCACCCCGGTGACCGTCGTCCTCCCGGCGAGCGGGGACATCTACGCCGGGAAGATCGCGGAGTAGTCGCCGTACGCGCCCCGGGCCGCCGTACGCGCCCCGGGCCGCCGTGGAGGCCGGGCGAGCCGTGGGGCGCGGCGGGGAGGGGGCCGGAAATGGTCCATACGTGTCATGCGCACAGCGTCGTGCCCTCCCTACGCTGAGGTTCCGACAGCCACGTATGTCGGCAGGAAGAGGTGACTCGCGTGACTCCCGCAGGCGGTACGACGGTGCAGGACCACGTGGCCCTCGCGGAGATCGAGCTCTGCGGTGAACTGATCATCGCGGCCTCCGCAGCGGACGAGGACCGGCTCAGCCAGGACCGTATCGACGAGGTGCTGAGGATCTTCGGGGCCTGCGTCTAAGGGCCCCTGCGTCTAAGGGTCCTGCGTCCGGGGCGCCTGCGTCCACGGCGCGCAGGCGCCGCGCCGGGCATCAGGTCCGCAGCAGGCGGGCGATGGCCTTCGTCGCCTCCTCGACCTTGGCGTCGATCTCCGCCCCGCCCTTGACGGCGGCGTCGGCGACGCAGTGCCGCAGGTGCTCCTCCAGCAGCTGGAGCGCGAAGGACTGGAGTGCCTTCGTGCTGGCCGAAACCTGCGTGAGTATGTCGATGCAGTAGACGTCCTCGTCGACGAGCCGCTGCAGACCCCGGATCTGTCCCTCGATCCGCCGCAGCCGCTTGAGGTGCTCGTCCTTCTGGTGGTGGTAGCCGTGGACCGCGCCCTCGGCGGGCGTGTGGCCGGTGGGCTCTGCCTCGGTGGTCGTCATGCGTCCTCCCGTGGTCCGGTTCGAGGGGTGCATACCCCTCATGGGTATATGGTACCGGGCTCCGCCCGGTCGGACAGGGCCCCTGCCGCCACTGTGCCTGATGGAGGACACTGGGGAACTGCTGGTTAGCAGTGGCCGGAGGATGCGCCTAGCATCAGCCTGACCGAATCCGATGCACCCCGAGGACCTCACGTGCGATTTCGTCTGACCCCCAGGGAGACGAGCTTCTACGACATGTTCGCCGCATCCGCGGACAACATCGTCACGGGCTCCAAGCTCCTGATGGAACTGCTCGGGGCGGAGTCATCCGCACGGGCCGAGATCGCGGAGCGGATGCGGGCGGCGGAGCACGCGGGGGACGACGCCACACACGCGATCTTCCACCAGCTGAACTCCTCCTTCATCACGCCGTTCGACCGTGAGGACATCTACGCCCTCGCCTCGTCCCTCGACGACATCATGGACTTCATGGAGGAGGCCGTCGACCTGGTCGTCCTCTACAACATCGAGCAGCTCCCCAAGGGTGTCGAGCAGCAGATCGAGGTGCTGGCGCGGGCGGCCGAGCTGACCGCCGAGGCCATGCCGCACCTGCGCACGATGGACAACCTCACCGAGTACTGGATCGAGGTCAACCGCCTGGAGAACCAGGCCGACCAGATCCACCGCAAGCTGCTCGCCCACCTCTTCAACGGCAAGTACGACGCCATCGAGGTGCTCAAGCTCAAGCAGATCGTCGACGTGCTCGAAGAGGCGGCCGACGCGTTCGAGCACGTCGCGAACACGGTGGAGACCATCGCGGTCAAGGAGTCCTGACCGCAGTGGACACCTTTGCGCTGGTCGTGACCATCGGTGTCGCGCTCGGCTTCACCTATACCAACGGCTTCCACGACTCCGCGAACGCCATCGCGACCTCGGTCTCCACGCGGGCGCTGACCCCGCGCGCGGCCCTGGCCATGGCCGCGGTGATGAACCTGGCCGGTGCCTTCCTCGGCAGCGGCGTCGCCAAGACCGTCAGCGAGGGCCTGATCGAGACGCCCCACGGCACCCGGGGCATGTGGATCCTCTTCGCCGCCCTCGTCGGGGCGATCGTCTGGAACCTGATCACCTGGTACTTCGGTCTGCCCTCGTCCTCCTCGCACGCGCTGTTCGGCGGCATGGTGGGTGCGGCGCTGGCCGGCGGGACCCAGGTGATCTGGTCGGGCGTGGTGGACAAGGTCATCATCCCGATGTTCCTCTCGCCGGTCGTCGGCCTGATCGTCGGCTACCTGGTGATGTGCGTCATCCTGTGGATGTTCCGGCGGACCAACCCGCACAAGGCCAAGCGCGGTTTCCGGATCGCGCAGACGGTCTCGGCGGCGGGCATGGCGCTCGGCCACGGTCTCCAGGACGCCCAGAAGACGATGGGCATCGTGGTGATGGCCCTGGTCATCGCCGACGTGGAGAAGGCGGGCGACCCGATCCCGGTCTGGGTGAAGATCGCCTGTGCCGTGATGCTCTCGCTGGGTACGTACGCCGGCGGCTGGCGCATCATGCGCACCCTGGGCCGCAAGATCATCGAGCTGGACCCGCCGCAGGGTTTCGCGGCCGAGACCACCGGTGCCTCGATCATGTTCGGCTCGGCGTTCCTCTTCCACGCGCCGATCTCCACCACCCACGTGATCACCTCGGCGATCATGGGCGTGGGCGCGACGAAGCGGGTGAACGCGGTCCGCTGGGGCGTCGCCAAGAACATCATCCTGGGCTGGTTCATCACCATGCCGGCGGCGGCGCTGGTCGCGGCGCTGAGCTTCTGGGTCGTCAACCTGGCCTTCGTCTGACCCGGGCCTTCGTCCGACCCGAAACGAAGTCGGGCCCGGCTCCCCCCACCCAGGGGGAGCCGGGCCCTTCGCCTTGCGGTGGCACCGCCATGCAGCACCGCAGGACGTGTGAGGGTCCGGCCTAGCCGAAGCGGCCCGAGATGTAGTCCTCGGTGGCCTGGACGGACGGGTTGGAGAAGATCCGCTCCGTGTCGTCGATCTCGATCAGCTTGCCGGGCTGGCCGACCGCCGCGAGGTTGAAGAAGGCGGTGCGGTCGGAGACGCGGGCCGCCTGCTGCATGTTGTGGGTCACGATGACGATGGTGAAACGCTCCTTCAGCTCGCCGATCAGGTCCTCGATGGCGAGGGTGGAGATCGGGTCGAGGGCGGAGCAGGGCTCGTCCATCAGCAGGACCTGCGGCTCGACCGCGATGGCGCGGGCGATGCACAGGCGCTGCTGCTGACCGCCGGACAGGCCGGAGCCGGGCTTGTTCAGCCGGTCCTTGACCTCGTTCCAGAGGTTGGCGCCCTTCAGCGAACGCTCGACGACGTCGTTCAGCTCGCTCTTCTTCTTGACGGTGCCGTTCAGGCGCAGACCCGCCGCCACGTTGTCGAAGATCGACATGGTGGGGAAGGGGTTCGGGCGCTGGAAGACCATGCCGACGGTGCGGCGGACGGCGACCGGGTCGACGTTCGCACCGTAGAGGTTCTCGTCGTCCAGCATCACCTTGCCCTCGACGCGGCCGCCGGGGGTGACCTCGTGCATGCGGTTCAGGGTGCGCAGGAAGGTGGACTTGCCACAGCCGGACGGACCGATGAAGGCGGTCACGGAGCGGGGCTCGACGGTCATCGAGATGTCGTCGATGGCCTTGTGGTTGCCGTAGAAGGCGGACAGACCGGAGACGTCGATGCGCTTGGCCATGTGAATCACTACTTCTTTCGTCGGCGCGGTCAGCGGCCGGTCTTCGGGGCCTTCCAGCGGGCGATGCCGCGGGCCACCAGGTTGAGGATCATGACGAAGGCGATCAGGACGAGGGCGGCGGCCCAGGCCCGGTCGTAGGAGTCGGCACTACCGACCTTGTACTGCTCCCAGATGTACAGGGGGAGCGAGGACTGTGCGCCTTCGAAGGGGTTGTCGTTGATCAGCTGGGAGCCGAAGACCAGCAGCATGATCGGGGCGGTCTCGCCGGCGATGCGGGCCACGGCCAGCATGACGCCGGTGGAGATGCCGCCGATGGCGGTCGGGAGCACGACCTTGAGGATCGTGCGCCACTTCGGCACACCGAGGGCGAGGGAGGCCTCGCGCAGCTCGTTCGGGACGAGCTTGAGCATCTCCTCGGTGGAGCGGACCACGACGGGCATCATCAGGATCGCCAGGGCCATGGAGCCGGCGAAGCCGGAGGGGCCGAAGCCGAGCATCAGGTTCCAGGTCGTCAGGATGAACAGGCCCGCGACGATGGAGGGGATGCCGGTCATGACGTCGACGAAGAAGGTGACGGCCTTGGCGAGCGGACCCCGGCCGTACTCGACCAGGTAGACGGCGGTCAGCAGGCCGATCGGCGCGGCGATCAGCGTGGCCAGCAGGACCTGCTCGATGGTGCCGAGCAGCGCGTGGTAGACACCGCCGCCGGGCTCGAAGCCGGCCACGCCCTTCATGGAGTGGCTCAGGAAGTAGGCGTCGAGGACCTTCAGGCCGCGGCTGATGGTGGTCCAGATCAGCGAGAGCAGCGGGATGACCGCGAGGACGAAGCAGACCCACACCATGGAGGTGGCGACGCGGTCCTTGGCCTGCCGGCGGTTCTCGACCACCGCGCTCGCGCCGTAGGTCACGGCGACGAACAGCAGGGCGGCTATCAGGCCCCACTGGACCTTGCTGTGCAGGTCGGCGACGAGGCCGGTGCCGACGCCGAGGGCGACGGAGAGCGCGGCGATGCCGGCCGGGGCCCAGCGGGGCAGGCCGCCGCGGGTGAGGCCGGAGGAGGAGGCGGCGCGGGACCCGACGGGGCGCTCCTGGATTGCGTGGCTCATCAGGCGTTCGCCCCCGAGTACTCCTTGCGGCGCGCGATGATGAGGCGGGCGGCGCCGTTGACCAGCAGGGTGAGCAGGAAGAGGACGAGGCCGGAGGCGATCAGGGCGTCGCGGCCGAACTCGTTGGCCTCGTCGAACTTCGCGGCGATGTTCTGCGCGAAGGTGCCGCCACCGGGGTCGAGCACGTGCAGCGAGATCAGGAAGCTCGGGGAGAGGACGGTCGCCACGGCCATGGTCTCGCCGAGCGCGCGGCCGAGGCCGAGCATCGAGGCGGAGATGACGCCGGAGCGGCCGAAGGGCAGGACGGCCGTGCGGATGACCTCCCAGCGGGTCGCGCCGAGGGCCAGGGCGGCCTCCTCGTTCATGCGCGGGACCTGGAGGAAGACCTCGCGGCTGACGCTGGTCACGATCGGCAGGATCATGATCGCCAGCAGGACGCCGACGGTGAAGAGCGAGCGGGCGACGCCGACCTGGGTCTTGTCGAAGACGTAGGTCCAGCCCAGGTACTCGTCCAGCCAGAGGTTCAGGCCGTTCAGCTGCGGGACGAGGAAGAGCGCGCCCCAGATGCCGTAGACGATCGACGGGACGGCGGCCAGCAGGTCCACGACGTAGGCGAGGGGCGCGGCCAGCTTGCGCGGCGCGTAGTGCGAGATGAACAGGGCGATGCCGACGGCGATCGGAACCGCGATGGCCATCGCGATGATCGAGCTGACGACGGTGCCGAAGAGCAGGACGGCTATGCCGAAGACGGGCGGGTTGGCCGAGGCGTTCCAGTCGAAGGTGGTGAGGAAGTTGCCCTCGTTCTTCGACAGCGCGATGGAGGCCCGGTAGGTGAGGAAGGCGGCGATCGACGCCATGATCACCAGGAGCAGGATGCCGGAGCCCTTCGAGAGGCCCGAGAAGATCTTGTCACCGGCGCGGCCGGTGGATCCCTTGCTCGCGGAGACAGGCGGAGCCGTGTCTGTCTGGGTGGGTGTGAAAGCCATGGTCTTTCCGGTCTGTGTGGGGGGCTGGCCCCCTGGCGGCGGTGCACCGGATTCCCCTCCCGGAGGAGGGGAAGGACCCCGGCGGTGTCGGCCCGTCCAGGGCCGGTACCGCCGGGGTCGTGTTCCTTAGCTCAGCGAGGCGACGACGTCGCGGACCTTCTTGTTGATCTCGGCCGGGATCGGCGCGTAGCCGTTGTCCGAGAGGATCTTCTGGCCGGCGTCACCGGCGGTGTAGCCCAGGAAGGACTTGACGGCGCCGAGGGTCTCGGCCTTGTTGCCCTTGTCGCAGACGACCTCGTAGGTCACCAGGACCAGCGGGTAGGCGCCCTCGGCCTTGGTGGCGTAGTCGAGCTTGAGGGCCAGGTCGGAGCCCTGGCCGGCGATCTTGGCGGCGGCGATCGCCTTGGAGGCGTTCTCCGGGGTGGCGGCGACCGGGGCGGCGGCACCGGTGTTCACGGCGACCGTCTTGATGCCCTGGGAGGAGGCGAAGGAGAGCTCGAAGTAGCCGATCGCGCCGTCGGTCTGCTTGACCTGGGCGGCGACACCGGCGGAGCCGGACGCGGCCTGGCCGCCCGGGGCGGGCCACTTCTTGGCGGCGTCGTACGGCCAGGCGTCAGCGGCGGTGGCCTTCAGGTACTTGCCGAGGTTCTCGGTGGTGCCGGAGTCCTCGGAGCGGTGGAAGGCCTGGATGGCGGTGGACGGCAGGTTGACGCCCGGGTTCAGCTTCTTGATCGCCTCGTCGTCCCACTTCTTGATCTTGTCGTTGAAGATGTTGGCGATCGTGGGCGCGTCGAGGGTGAGCTTGTCGACGCCGGCGACGTTGAAGCCGATGGCGACCGGGCCGCCGACCATCGGGAGGTTGATGGCCTGGCCGCCGGTGCAGGCCTTCTTGGACTCCTCGACCTGCTCCGGCTTCAGCGCGGAGTCGGTGCCGGCGAAGCCGACGGTGCCCTGGTTGAAGGCGACGATGCCCTCACCGGAGGAGGAGGACTTGTAGTTGACCTCGACGCCGGAGCAGGCGGCCATGTAGTTCTTGATCCACAGGTCCACCGCGTTCTTCTGGGCGGAAGAGCCCGAGGCGAGGAGCTTGCCCTTGGCGTCGTCGCACTTGACGTCGCCCGCGGCCAGCGACGGCTTGCTGGAGCCGCCGTCGGTGCCGCCCGTGTTGTCGTCCGAACCGCACGCCGTGAGGACCAGGGCGCCGGACACGACGAGCGCCCCGAGGGCGGAGGCACGAAGCCGGTTCTTGCGCTGAAGCTTCACTTTCGGGTGTTCCTTCCAGTTGCCGCCGGCCGCTTTCGTGTTCGGGGCGGCGTGCGAAGAGGACTAGTCGGTCGGGCCGGCAGGTCACCGGTCTTCGGTGGCGACTCGCGGCCGTACACGGTCGAAATTAGGCAGGACAGGTGAAGCGGCCGACCGGGGTGGGTGAACGGATGGTGAACCGTGGCAGACGGCCCGGTGCGGTCCTGCGGGGTTCTGCGCGGGCGTAAGCGGCCGTTATGCGCCTGTTATGCGCCCGTTATCCGGCCGCGGGCGCTCCGTTCGCCATTCTGCGCCGCCGCGCGCCGGCCCGCCGGGCGTGGCCGGATTTCGACGGTCGCCGTCGCCGTCGCTGTCGCCACTGTCCATGCCGCTGTCGCCGCCCGTCCCGACCGGTCACCGTCGGTGTTCGAACGGTGGGGTCGGGAGGACGGCGCGGAGGACCGGTCAAGGGGCGGCGCGGAGGGCCCGGTCAGGACGGCAGTGCGGCCGGCGTGCGGAGCCAGATGTGGTGGAAGGCGAAGCGGGCCGCCTCCACGTCGTGCCGCTGGTCGGCGTGCAGCACGCCCAGGGCGTACGCCGTCGTCGGCGCGATCCGCGGCGTACGGGCGGCCGTGGCCGAGGCGGCCGCCGCCTCCGCCGCGTCCCGGTGGCGGTCGAGGGCCTCGCCGGCCGCGGTCAGCCGGGTGATGTCGGCGCCCAGGGCCTCCTGGGCGTAGCGGTGGACCCGCAGCAGCCGGCGTACCTCGTGCCAGGGCGCGTCCTGGTGCGAGTCGTCGATCAGGGCGTCCGCGTTGTACGGGTGGGAGGCCCGGCTCAGCGGCAGTGCCGAGACCGCCGCGTCCAGCCGGGACTTGGCCAGTGCCGACAGCGGTACGAGCACGTCGGCGACGCTGCCCGCCGCCGCGACCGGGTCCAGCGGGACCTCCGACGCCAGCACGGCCACGGCGTCGGCGACCGCGTGGAACCGGGACGAGCCCAGCGCCTGCAGACCGGCCGAGTGGGCGCGGGTCCGGGCCAGCGTCAGCTGGCGTTCGAGCAGCGCACCCGCCCGGGCGGAGCCCACGGTCAGGGCGCCCGCCGAGTTCCTGGGCGAGGGCACCTCGGGCGTGTCCGACGGGGCGCCGGAAAGCCGGTGCAGCGCGTCCATCAGCCGGGTCAGCCGGGCGCCGTACGCGTGCTCGTCGGCGAGCGTGGCGGACAGCCACACCAGCTCGGTGCGCAGGCTGTCCGCCCAGCCGGTCTCCGTCACCGGGCGGAAGGTGGCCAGGGAGCCGCTGATGCGGCGCGCAGCCCCCCGCAGGCCGCGCGTCGCATCGCTCCCGTCCGCCGTGTACACCCCGTTCCCCCCGCTCGGCCCGCTCTCGTCGTGCAGGCGCAGTGCGCGCAGGAATGCGGTGGCCTGCGACCGCAGGTACGTGCCGAGCACGTCACCTGCGGTCGCCGTCACGTCATGGTTTGGCTGAGCCACGCCGGCGCCTCCGGGCGTCTATGAGCATCTCCTGTACGTGCCGCAGCGGCTGGCCCTCGGCGTCCGTGCTGTGCCGGGTCCAGTCGCCGTCCGGGCCCAGGTGCCAGGAGGAGGTGGCGTCGGACATCCCGGTCTCCAGCATCCGGTCGAGGGCTGCGCGGTGGGCCGGGTCGCTGACCCTGACCAGGGCCTCGATGCGGCGGTCGAGGTTGCGGTGCATCATGTCGGCGCTGCCGATCCACACCTCGGGCTCGCCGCCGTTGCCGAAGGCGAAGATCCGGGAGTGCTCCAGGAACCGGCCCAGCACCGAGCGGACCCGGATGTTCTCCGACAGTCCGGTGACGCCCGGGCGCACGGCGCAGATGCCGCGGACCCAGATGTCGACGGGCACGCCGGCCTGGGACGCCCGGTAGAGCGCGTCGATGACCGCCTCGTCGACCATCGAGTTGACCTTGATCCGTACGTACGCGGGCCGGCCGGCCCGGTGGTGGGCGGCCTCCTTGTCGATCCGCGAGACCAGCCCGTCGCGCAGCGAGCGCGGGGCGACCAGCAGGCGGCGGTAGGTCTCGCGGCGCGAGTAGCCCGACAGCCGGTTGAACAGGTCGGAGAGGTCCGCGCCGACCTGCGGGTCGGCGGTGAGCAGGCCGAGGTCCTCGTAGAGCCGGGCGGTCTTGGGGTGGTAGTTGCCGGTGCCGACGTGGCTGTAGCGGCGCAGCGTCTCGCCCTCCTGGCGGACGACCAGCGACAGCTTGCAGTGGGTCTTGAGGCCCACCAGGCCGTAGACGACGTGGCAGCCGGCCTCCTCCAGCTTGCGGGCCCACTTGATGTTGGCCTGCTCGTCGAACCGGGCCTTGATCTCGACCAGCACCAGGACCTGCTTGCCCGACTCGGCCGCGTCGATCAGGGCGTCGACGATGGGGGAGTCGCCGGAGGTCCGGTACAGGGTCTGCTTGATCGCGAGGACGTCGGGATCGGCGGCCGCCTGCTCCAGAAAGGCCTGCACGGAGGTGGAGAAGGAGTCGTACGGGTGGTGCAGGAGCACGTCCCGCTCGCGCAGCGCCGCGAAGATGTCGGGCGCGGACGCCGACTCGACCTCGGCGAGGTCGCGGTGGGTGCCGGCGACGAACTTGGGGAACTTCAGCTCCGGCCGGTCCAGCGAGGCGATGCCGAACAGCCCGGTGAGGTCGAGCGGGCCGGGCAGCGGGTAGACCTCGGCGGCGGAGATGTTGAGCTCCTGCACGAGGAGGTCGAGCACGCCGGGGTCGATGGACTCCTCGACCTCCAGGCGCACGGGCGGGCCGAAGCGGCGCCGCATGAGCTCCTTCTCCAGGGCCTGCAGGAGGTTCTCGGCGTCGTCCTCCTCCACCTCCAGGTCCTCGTTGCGCGTCACCCGGAACATGTGGTGCGCGAGCACCTCCATGCCGGGGAAGAGCTCCTCCAGGTGCGCGGCGATGACGTCCTCCAGGGGGACGTAGCGCTGCGGGGAGGCCTCCAGGAAGCGGTTCAGGAGCGGCGGGACCTTGACCCGGGCGAAGTGCCGGTGGCCGCTGACGGGGTTGCGGACGACGACCGCGAGGTTGAGCGAGAGGCCCGAGATGTACGGGAAGGGGTGCGCGGGGTCGACGGCCAGCGGCGTCAGGACGGGGAAGATCCGGTTGCGGAACAGGGTGAAGAGGCGCGCCTGCTCCTTCTCGGTGAGGTCGGGCCACCGGATGAGCTCGATGCCTTCCTCGGCGAGGGCCGGGGACACGTCGTGCTGGTAGCAGGCGGCGTGCCGGGCCATGAGCTCGCGGGAGCGGGTCCAGATGAGGTCCAGCACCTCGCGGGGCTGGAGCCCGGACGCGGACCGGGTGGCGACGCCGGTGGCGATGCGCCGCTTGAGGCCGGCGACGCGGACCATGAAGAACTCGTCGAGGTTGCTCGCGAAGATGGCGAGGAAGTTGGCCCGCTCCAGGAGCGGGGTGGTGGGGTCCTCGGCGAGCTCCAGCACTCGTTCGTTGAACGCCAGCCAGCTGCGC
Organism: Streptomyces bambusae; assembly: GCF_019400985.1. Classification (GTDB taxonomy): domain Bacteria; phylum Actinomycetota; class Actinomycetes; order Streptomycetales; family Streptomycetaceae; genus Streptomyces; species Streptomyces bambusae_A. The sequence continues at coordinate 7,783 of NZ_WTFF01000087.1, read as the reverse complement.
TCGCGGTCCAGGAACCGCCCGGCGGGCAGCTCGCCGCCGTCCTTCTCGTCGTACGCGTCGACGTCGGCGTCGAGGTCCGGGGCGAGCTCGCGGTGCGGGCGGTGGGCGGCTATGGACCCGAGCCGGCGCGCGGCGGCTGCCGTCGCGGCCACGGCCGCGGGGGCCGCGGCGGTGGGCGCGACCGCGGCCGGGGAGAGCTGGACGGGAACCTCGGTGCTGGCTGCGCGGGCGCTGGGCTTGTGGTTCATGTCTCCATTCTTCCGCGCACGCGGCAGGACAGGCGCGTCGGAATCGGCTGAGTGCGCGGCCTGCGCGGGGCGCGGTCCTGGGTCCATGAGGAGAAGCGTCACAAGCGTGTCTTAATGGGCGGTGAATGGCGCGTGGCTTCCTGGGACCGGGCCGTTTGATCTTTGCGGGGCGGTGCGTGGCCAGGGCGTGCCGCTGCGCGGGGCCCTTTCCCCACCCCGCCCCTTCCCGAAACCGGGGCTCCGCCCCGGACCCCGTTCCGTGCGCTTCGCGCCCGGTGCGCTCAAACGCCGCGCGGGCTGGATATGCAGCCGCAGCCATATCCAGCCCCGCCGGCGTTTGAGGCGCGGGGGTGCGGGGGCGGAGCCCCCGAAAAGCCCGGTCAGGTCTCGGTGCGGTACATCAGGTCCACCTCGTACGTGGTGAAGCCGAGGCCCTCGTAGACCGCGAGGGCCGCCGGGTTGTCCGCGTCGACGTAGAGCATCGCCGTCGGCAGGCCCTGGGCCTCCAGGTGGCGCAGCCCGATCGCGGTCAGCGCCTTGCCCAGACCGGTGCCCTGGGCCGAGGGCAGCACGCCGAGGACGTACACCTCGCCCAGCCGCTCCGCCGCGTGGACCTTGGTCCAGTGGAAGCCGACCAGCTCGCCCCCGCGCTCCGCGAGGAAGAAGCCCTTCGGGTCGAACCAGGGCTGCGCCGTGCGGTCGTCCAGGTCGCGCTGGGTCAGCGAGCCCTGCTCGGGGTGGTGGGCGAAGGCCGCCGCGTTGGCGGCCAGCCACGCCGCGTCGTCCGCGCCGGGGACGAACGTCCGCACGGTGACCCCGTCGGGGAGCACCGGCTCGGGCAGCGGCTGCTCCCCCAGCGGGCGGCGCAGCTGGCGCAGTTCGCGGAACAGGGTCAGGCCGAGGACCTGCGCCAGGTGCCGGGCGGCCGATTTGCCCCCGTGTGCCCAGACCCGCAGGCGCTTGCCGGAGGCCGCCAGCACGGCCGCGCCCAGCGCCCGGCCGTGGCCCCGGCCGCGCAGGGCGGGGTGGACGACCAGTTCGGCGGCGGGTGCCTCCACCGGGTCGGTGTCCTCCAGCTGCCCGTAGCCGGCCAGCCTGCCGCCCTCGGTGAGCAGGAAGTGCCGCACGCCCTCCCGGGGTCCGCCGCGCAGCTGGAGCCGGCCCTGCTCGGAGACCGCGGTCGTGCCGTCGGTACGGGCCGCGGCCTCCAGGAGGGCGAGCACCTCGCTCGCCTGGTCTTCCGTCAGTTCGTCGAGGGTCAGGATCTGGCGACCCGGCTCCAGGGCCGCGCTTGCGTCAGTCATACGCCGAGCCTACGACCGCAACCTCGTCGTAACCCATTACCCCCTGTCGTGCTACGCGCGTTGACAATAGGCTGCGGGCGACTTCCATGTTGTTTCGCTGTCCGCAAAGGGGAACTGATGTCAGCGACACCACAACGGCACCGCCGCACCCGCCGGTTGGCCATCGCCGCTCTCACCGCCACCGCCGGTGCCGGAGCCCTGGTCGCCGCGGCCCTCCCGGCCGGAGCCGCTGTTGGTGGCGGTCAGGGCACTGGCCGCACGGTCGACGTGCAGCTGCTGTCCTTCAACGACTTCCACGGCACTCTCGAGCCGCCGCAGGGCTCGTCCGGCAACGTGACCGAGCGTCAGGCCGACGGGACCACCAAGGCGATACCGGCCGGTGGCGCCGAGTACCTGGCCACGGCGCTGCGCGAGGCGCGCAAGGGCCACGAGTACTCCGTCACGGCCGCCGCCGGCGACATGATCGGCGGCAGCCCGATGCTGTCCGGTCTGTTCCACGACGAGCCGACCATCGAGGCCCTGAACAAGCTCGACCTCGACGTCACCAGCGTCGGCAACCACGAGTTCGACGAGGGCCGGGCCGAGCTGCGCCGCATGCAGTACGGCGGCTGCCACCCGGTCGAGGGCTGCTTCGAGTACGGCAAGACCTTCGAAGGCTCCGAGTTCAAGTACCTTGCCGCCAACGTGACCGACGAGAAGACCAAGCGCCCGCTCCTTTCGCCCACCTACGTGTGGAAGAAGGACGGTGTGAAGATCGGCTTCATCGGCGTGACCCTGGAGGGCACCCCGGACGTCGTGACCGCCGCGGGCGTCAAGGGCCTGAAGTTCGGCGACGAGGTCGAGACGATCAACAAGTACGCCAAGGAGCTCCAGCGCCAGGGCGTGCAGTCCATCGTCGCGCTGATCCACGAGGGCGGCCTGCCCGCCTCCGGCGCGTACAACTACGACTGCAACACCCCGGGTGCCGGCGCCGGCATCTCGGGCGCGATCGTGGACATCGCCAAGAACGTCGACCCGTCCGTCGACGCGCTGGTGACCGGCCACACGCACCAGGCGTACGCGTGCAACATCCCGGACCCGGCCGGCAACCCGCGCACCGTGACCTCCGCCGCCTCCATCGGCCGGCTCTACACGGACACGACGCTGACCTACGACCGCAAGACCAAGGACATCGTCCGTACCGCGGTCAAGTCGCCGAGCACCGCCAACCACGTCGTGCACCGCAACCAGCCCAAGGCCGAGGACATCACCGCGCTGATCCAGCGCTGGAACGCCCTGGCCGCCCCGGTCGCCGGCCGCCCGCAGGGCTACATCTCGGCGGACATCCCCGGCCGCGGCTCCGAGGCGTACGAGAAGCCGCTCGGCAACCTGATCGCCGACGCCCAGCTGGAGGCCACGGCCGCGGCCGACAAGGGCGGCGCGCAGCTGGCCATCATGAACCCGGGCGGCATCCGCTCGGACCTCGCCTTCAAGGCCTCCGGGGCCGAGGGCGACGGCGTGGTGACCTACGGCGAGGCCTTCACGGTGCAGCCGTTCACCAACATGCTGAACATCGTGGACCTGACCGGCGCGCAGCTGGTCACCGCGCTCCAGCAGCAGGTCACCGGTCCGGTGAACGGGGCCAACCCGAAGATCCTCCAGATCTCCAAGAGCCTGACGTACACCCTGGACATGACGAAGACCGGCGCCGACCGGGTCGTGACCGACTCGATCCGCCTGAACGGCGAGGCGATCGACCCGGCGAAGACCTACCGCGTCGCGATGAACGAGTTCCTCGCGGGCGGCGGTGACGGCTTCACCGTCCTGAAGGAGCACAAGAACAAGCTGGTGGGCGTGTCCGACCTGGACGCCTTCAACGCCTACCTGGGCGCGCACTCCTCGGCGTCGGCCCCGCTCGCCCCGCCGGCGACCGGCCGCATCACCGTGATCAAGTAGCAGCACCTGCGCCACCTGCACCACCCGCACCACCAGTGAAGGGGTGGCGGACCGTCGACGGTCCGCCACCCCTTCGGCGTCCGCGGAACCCCGCCGGGAAGCCGCCGGTAGGTCAGTGCCGGAAGACCGCCGCCGACGGCTGGTTGTTTTGACGTGGGCACGCCATAATCCGGTCCTGTCTGCGACGGCGGCCGGAGGGACGGGGCATGGGCCTGGATCGGCGTACGTTTCTGATCGGTGCGACGGCGGCCGCAGCGGCGGCCGTCCTCGGGGCGGGGCCTGCCACCGCCGCCGCCCAGGGCACCCAGGACTGGATGGCCGGGCTCGCCGACGGTACCGCCCTCCAGCGGCTGACCGTCCCCGGCACCCACGACTCCGGCGCCCTCTACGGCGGCCTGTACGTGGCCTGCCAGAACATCGGCATCGCCCAGCAGCTCGGCGCCGGCATCCGCTACCTGGACGTGCGCTGCCGCGTCACCGGCGGCTCCTTCGCCATCCACCACGGGTCCTTCTACCAGAACCAGATGTTCGGCGACGTCCTCGTCGCCTGCCGCACCTTCCTGTCCGCGCACCCCACCGAGACCGTCCTCATGCGGGTCAAGCAGGAGTACTCGGGCGACAGCGACGCCACCTTCCGCGCGGTCTTCGACGACTACCTGGACCGGCGCGGCTGGCGCCCGCTCTTCCACATCGCCCCCACGCTGCCCGCGCTCGGGCAGGCCCGCGGCAAGGTCGTCCTGCTGGCCGACAACGGCGGCCTGCCGGGCATCCGCTACGGCGACGGCACGTACTTCGACATCCAGGACGACTGGAACGCCGAGCCCTTCGCCAAGCGCGGGCTGATCGAGAACCACTTCCGCAAGGCGGTGCAGCAACCCGGCAGGCTGTTCGTCAACCACGTCTCCACCGCGGCCTACCTGCCGCCCCGCTGGAACGCCGACCGCCTCAACCCGCAGATCCACTCCTTCGTCACGGGCAGCGAGCTGGCCGGCCGCACCGGCCTCGGCGTGGTCCCCATCGACTTCCCCAACACCCGGAGCGGGTTCATCGAGTCACTGATCGCCCACAACCCGTTCTGACGGGCTGCCCGGCGGCGGGGTCGGCGCGCCCGGGACCCGCAGGACCGCCTCCGTGCCCGGACGGCCGTCCGCCGCCGCCCGCAGCTCGGCCGTGCCGCCCGCGCGCTGCACCGTACGCGCCACGATCGACAGCCCCAGCCCGCTGCCCGGCAGAGCCCGCGCCGACTCCGACCGCCAGAACCGGTCGAAGACGTGCGGCAGGTCCTCGGGCGCGATGCCCGGCCCGTGGTCCCGTACGGTCAGCTCCCCGGCCCGCAGCGCCACCTCGACCGAGCCGCCCGGCGGGCTGAACTTCACCGCGTTGTCCAGGACGTTGACCACCGCCCGCTCCAGCGCCGCCGCCTCGCCCCGTACGTACCAGGGCTCCAGCTCCGCGCCGAACTCCAGCTCCGGACCGCGCAGCCGGGCCCGGGCCAGGGCGCTGGCGACGATCTCGTGCAGGGCCACCACCTGGAGCGGGCCGGGCGCGGCCGCGTCCGGGCGGGACAGCTCCTGGAGGTCGCCGATGAGCGCGGCCAGCTCGGCCGTCTGGGCCTTCACCGAGGCCAGCAGCTCCCTGCGGTCCTCCGCCGGGATCGCCCGGCCGGTCTGCTCGCTGCGTACGAGCAGCTCGATGTTGGTGCGCAGCGAGGTCAGCGGGGTGCGCAGCTCGTGGCCGGCGTCGGCGATCAGCTGGGCCTGCCGGTCCCGGGAGGAGGCCAGGGCCGCGGTCATCGAGTTGAACGACCGCGACAGCCGGGCGATCTCGTCGTCGCCGGCGTCCGGGATCCGCACGGTCAGGTCCTCGGTACGCGCGATGTGCTCGACGGCGTCGGTCAGCTCGTCCACCGGCTTCAGTCCCGTCCGCGCCACCACCAGCCCGGCCGCGCCCGCCCCGAGCACGCCGATCCCGGACACCAGCAGCAGCACCCAGGCCAGGGTGGACAGGGGCTTGTCGATGTCGGTGAGCGGCTTGGCGATGGAGACGGCGAAGACCTGGCCGTCCCCGGTCACCGCTACCTGGGTGTAGACCCGCATGGCGGCGCCGTTGTCGGCCGTCGCGTCGTGCAGCCGGGGCCGGCCGCCGGCCGCGACGCCGCGGTCCGCCGATGTCACCGGCAGCGTGGTCGGCCCGCTCACCCAGCAGCGCTTGCCCTCCGCGGTGACGATCTGCACGGTCGCGTTCAGGCTGCCGGCGATCTGCGCGGGCAGCGTCGGATCGGGGCCGGCCTGGCACGGGCCCGGCAGCGCCCGCATCACCTGCGGTTTGACGTTGGTGGCGATCAGCGACTGGTCCAGCTGGTCGCGCAGCTGGGTGCGGACCATGAACCAGGCCGCCGCCGCGACCGCCGCCACCGCCACCGCCACCGCCACCGCCACCAGCAGGGCCAGGCGCGAGCGCAGCGGCAGCGCCCGGAATCCGGCGGTGGGGCTCACTCGGGACCGCCGTCGCCCGCGCGCAGTACGTATCCCACCCCGCGCACGGTGTGCACCAGGCGCGGCTCGCCGCCCGCCTCGGTCTTGCGGCGCAGGTACATCACGTACACGTCCAGGGAGTTGGAGCTGGGCTCGAAGTCGAAGCCCCATACGGTCTTGAGGATCTGCTCGCGGGTCAGCACCTGGCGCGGGTGGGCGAGGAACATCTCCAGCAGCGTGAACTCGGTACGGGTCAGCTCCACCGCCCGGCCGCCCCGGGTGACCTCGCGGGTGGCCAGGTCCATGCGCAGGTCGGCGAAGGCCAGCACGTCCCCGCCCGGGGCGCCGCCGTCCGCCGCGGCGGCCCGGGCGGCGGCGTACGCGCTGCGCCGCAGCAGGGCGCGGACCCGGGCGAACAGCTCGTCCAGCTCGAACGGCTTGACCAGGTAGTCGTCCGCGCCGGCGTCCAGGCCGGTGACCCGGTCGCCGACGGTGTCGCGGGCGGTGAGCATCAGGACCGGGGTCACCGAGCCCTGGGCGCGCAGCCGGCGGGCGGCGGTCAGGCCGTCCATCCGGGGCATCTGGATGTCGAGGACGATCAGCTCGGGCCGGTACGAGGCGGTCTTGTCGAGGGCGTCGAGCCCGTCGACGGCGGTCTCGACCGCGTACCCCTCGAAGACGAGGCTGCGGCGCAGGGCCTCGCGGACGGCCGGCTCGTCGTCGACGACGAGGATGCGGGCGGCTTCGCCTTCGGGGGGATTCATCGACTCTTCCTTCGGTCCTTCGGCCCTTCGCGGGGAGCGTGGGAGCGGGCGGCTCGTCTGCGGTACAGCCTCGCACGCGGCGGGCGGCTCAGAAGCCGGTGCCGAAACCGGTGCCGTAACCGTTCCCGTAGCCGCCGCCGTTGCCGGACGACGTGCCCGCCCCGCCGCCGGTCCCGCCCGGGCCGCCCTTGCGCAGGGAGTCCAGGTCGGCCTTGACCGTGTTGACCGGGATGGCGAAGCCGAGGCCCACGCTGCCCGCCGTGGAGCTGTCGCTGCCGGGGGAGTAGATCGCCGACGGGATGCCGATGATCTCGCCGTTCATGTCGACCAGCGCGCCGCCGGAGTTGCCCGGATTGAGCGAGGCGTCGGTCTGGATCGCCTTGTACGAGGTCTTCTCCGAGCCGGTGTCGCCGTTGAACTGCCGGCCCTCGAACGAGAACGGCCAGCTGCCGCCGGGCCCGCCGTACGGGGACCGCTGGCGCTGCGGGGAGCGCTGCTCGGACTTCGGCACGGTCACCTCGCGGTTCAGCGCGGAGACGATGCCGCTGGTGACGGTGCCGGTCAGCCGGTCCGGCGAACCGATGGCCACGACCTCGTCGCCGACCTTGACCCGGTCGGAGTCGCCGAGTCTGGCCGGCTTCAGGCCCGAGGCGCCCTGGAGCTTGATCAGCGCGAGGTCCTTGTCGGGGTCGGTGCCGAGGACCTTGGCCGGGTACTTTTTGCCGTCGCTCAGGGTCACCTGGATCTCGGCGGCTCCGTCGATCACGTGGTTGTTCGTGATGATCTCGCCGTCGGCGGTGAGGACCACGCCGGAGCCGGTGCCCTGGCCGCTGCCGGTGCGCGTGTCGATCCGTACGACGGAGGGGCTGACCTGCTCGGCGACGCCGGCGACCGTGCCGGCGTTCGACCGGGAGACGTTCGAGCCGTTCACGGCCCCGCCGGAGCCGGCGCCCCGCGGGACGAGCACCTGCTGGACGGCGGCCGCGGTGGCGCCGCCGACGACCGCCGCGGCGACGGCCACGGCCGCGAGCAGCGCGACGGGCCGCTTGGCCCGGGCA
>NZ_WTFF01000086.1 GCF_019400985.1 Streptomyces bambusae | reverse complement strand
GGGCGCGACGGGTGCCCCGCCCGCCGCCGGCCGCGGCAGCCTGGTGGCGCGCACGCCCAGCGGCAGCGATTCCAGCAGCGGGGCCCGGCCGATCCGGGCCGAGAGCCGGTCCGAGATCCGGGTGTTGCCGTTGCGGGCGTCGAAGCGCCCGGCGACCTCCACCGCGTCCGCGTGCAGGATCGCGTACAGCTCGTCGACCGTGCGCGGGGTGCTGTCGTACGCCGCCGCGGGCTGGGCCCCGTGGCCCAGCTCGGCGAGCCGGTGCAGCAGCACCAGGACGCCGCCGTGGAAGGACAGCCGGGCCTCCAGGTCCACGAGCGGACCCAGGTGCCCGGCGTGCTCGGTGAGGATCTCCAGCCCGCGCCCCTCGTTGCCGGTGAGCGCGCAGAACTCGATGTGGTGGCCGATCGACCGCAGCAGGCTCTCGTTGCCCCGCGCCATCCGGTAGCCGCGCAGGTGGTGGGCCCGGGCCTCGTCGAGGCGGCCCAGGCGGACCAGGGGCAGCAGGGACTTCGCGAGGACGCGGTGCGGCTCCTCGGCGCAGGAGAGGTCGCCCGCCAGCACCGGCTGCCAGGCCTCGACCGCCTTGTCGTCCTGCTGCCGGCGCTCCCAGAACCAGCCCTGCGCGCTGTGCTCGCAGGCGCGGCAGTCGCTCATGCTGTCGCGTTCGGCCGCGGTCCAGCGGGACATGGCCCGCTCGGCGGCCGCGTCGTCGCCGGCCGCCTCGGCGAGGAACAACTCGGCCTTGCGTACCGGGCCCTCGCCGTAGCCGGCGAGCCGGTAGCGCCGCTCCATGTCCGCCAGCCAGCCGCGCGCGGTGTCCAGGGGCAGCTCGGGGGAGCTGTCGATCGCCGAAGCCACCCACTTGAACTGCCAGAACAGCGAGTGCGCCTCCGATTCGGAGAAGGCTCCGGGGTCCCGGTCGTACTCCTGGAGCAGCCGGGCGAAGGGCACCAGCAGCCGGGTCCGCTCGGCGCTGTACTCGTAGGCGTCGATCTGGTGGTTCAGCGCTTCCCGGAACAGCCGTCGGTCCCCGGAGGCCTCGGCGGCCGCGGCCAGCGACTCGGCGTGGGCGTTGCGGGCGGCGCCGCCCGGCAGCCGCCGGTTCTCGTACAGGGCGCGCCGGATCTCCTCGGGGGTCATGGCCGTCACTTGGTGTCCTCCTGGGCGGTGGTGGAGTGGGTCGCCCATTCCAGGAGCCCGAGGAAGGCCCGGTTGAGCAGGGTGGAGTCGGCGGGACGCAGGGGCCGCTGGGACATCAGCAGCGCCTGGCCGTAGAGGGATTCGACGGCGGTGCCGGCCAGTGACGGGTCGGGGAGCGTGGCGATCCGCCGGACCAGCGGGTTGTTGTGGTTGAGGACCAGGCGGGCGCGCGGGCCCGAGCCGCGCAGCGAGCCGAGGATGCCGGCCCACAGCGAGTCGGCGTTCTCCTCGGCGACGGCCCGGTCCCGCTCCTGGCGGGCCTGGCGGTCGTCGAGGTAGAGGGCCGGGACGGATACGGGCTGGAAGGCGCGCAGCACCACGTCGCAGCTCTGTGCCTCCAGGCGGGTGCGGGCGGTGGACAGGAAGCCGGCCAGGGCTAGTTCGGCCGAGGTCGGGACCGGGTCGAGCCGGTCGGTGACGGCTCCGGCGTCCAGCTCGGTGACCTTCAGGCCCGGCCGGACGGTCGGCAGCAGGGCCAGGAGGTCGGCGTCGTAGGTGTAGCCGGCGTTGACCACGCCCAGCCCGTGGGCCGCGGCGATCGGGGCGATCTGGCGGAACTCCTCCACGGTGCGGGTGAAGTGGATCTCGGAGTGGGCGGCCGCGAACTCCTCCAGGCTCATCGAGCCGTCGCTGGTCTCGAACGGCAGCCACGGCAGCATCAGCCCGAGCAGCTCCGCATCGTGCCGGGCCAGCGACTTCACGCCGAGGTGGTGGACGTTCAGGAAGGCGGCCAGGCGGTCGGGTTCGCTTGCGGCGAGCTCGGTCAGCCAGGCGCGTACGCGGCTGCCGAGGGCCTCGCGGACGGCCGCCAGGGTCTCGTCGTCGTAGAGGTTCTCGCGGGAGGCGGTGGGCCGCAGCGCGTCGGTGTCCAGGACGGCACGGACGAAGAAGGCCCAGTCCGGCAGCAGGTTGTCGGCCTGGTCGGTGAGCAGCATGCCCTTGAGGTGGACCCGGTGCCCGGCGCGGTGGGCGGGGCTGGTCGGCTCGGGCAGGACGTACGCCACGCCGCGGATGCCGGCGAGCGGCAGGTCGAGGTCGATGCTGTCGAGCGGGGTGAAGCCGAAGAGCTGCGCACAGTGTCCGGCGAGTGCGACGCGGCGGGCGGCCGGGGTGGGGAAGGGGCGGTCCCACACGGCGGGCCGGTCCGTGACGGGGCGCGGCTCGCCGCCGCGGCGGTCGTCGAAGGTGATGTCGTAGGGCAGGAGGCTGCCGAAGTCCCGGGCGAGCTGCTCGACCCGGGTGGGGGCCAGCCATTCCTCGGCGCCGGGACGGGCCTGGAGGTGCACGGTCGTACCGGGCTCGGGGCGGGCGTCGGCGGGCAGCTCGCGCACCGTGTACGAGCCGTCGTCCGTGGCCAGCCACTCCACCGGCGGCGCCTGCGGGTCGCGGGCGGAGCGGGTGACGACGCGGATCTGGCGGGCGACGACGAAGCAGGCGAGCAGGCCGATGCCGAACTGGCCCAGGAACTCGCGGCGGGTGGTCTCCAGGCCGGTGGCGTCGAATTCGCCGCTGCCGTCGCCGCGCTTGGAGCTGCGGCCGATGGTGGCCAGGAGGGAGTGGGCCTCCTGTGCGGTCAGGCCGATGCCGCTGTCCTCGATGGTGACCTCGCCGTCGGCGGCGGTCAGGCGGATGCGGATCGCGGCGCCGGGTTCGTGTGCCTGCCGGGCGGTGACCGCGTCGACCGCGTTCTGCAGCAGCTCGCGGACGTAGACGCGCGGGCTGGAGTAGAGGTGGTGGGAGAGCAGGTCGACCAGGCCGCGCAGGTCGACCTGGAAGTTGTTGACCGTACCGGGCGGGGTCGGCGGGGCAGGTGGGGCCGGCGGGGCAGGTGGGGCCGGCGGCGCCGGGGGCGTCGGCGGCGTCGGGGGCTGGGACGGGCTTGTGGACGTCATGGAGCGTCACCTCGCGTGCTCGCGTGCATGGTTCGGCGATCGCGAGGTTCCCCTCTCATCGATGCCTGGACGAGGAGAAGGGTAGGGGGCGGGGCCGACAATCTCCTCCGGGTTACGGCAACCGCAGGTACGGCGGGGGCACGGCGTCCACCAGCCACACGCCGTTGGCGCTGACGTGGAAGACGTATCCGTCCGCGTGCATCGCCCCCGCGTCCACGCTGAGTACGACCGGCCGGCCGCGCCGGGCGCCGACCCGCGTGGCGGTCTCCCGGTCGGGTGAGAGGTGCACGTGATGGCGGCGCATGGGGCGCAGTCCTTCGGTGCGGATGGCGTGCAGGGCGGCGGCGACGGTGCCGTGGTAGAGGTACGCGGGCGGCTCGGCGGCCGGCAGCCCGAGGTCGACGGGGACGGTGTGGCCCTGGTTGGCGCGGATGCGCGTGCCGTCGACGGCGAAACGCTGCTTGTCGTTGGCGGCGACGACGTGGTCGAGCTCGGCGCGGGTGATCGGGAAGCGGTGGGCCGCCGCCGCGGCCAGCAGGTCGTCGATCTCCACCCAGCCGTGCGGGTCGAGCACCAGTCCGATGCGTTCCGGCTGATGTCGCAGGTGTTTCGAGACGTATTTGGACACCTTCACGGTGCGTCGTTCGTCCATGAGCCCAGGTTGCCCGGTCGTGGGCGTGCTCGGCAGCTGATTTCCGCCGCCGCCGAGCCCTCTGTTCTTCTTCCGTTATACGGAATATATTTTCCACAAAACTTCTACCCAGGGGGAATCCGTGCCGGACAAGATCTTTTCGTCCTCGCTGCCACGCCGTGCTGCCGCCGAGCTGATCGGGACCGCCGGCCTGCTCGTCGTGGTGATCGGCTCCGGGATCCGGGCCGCAGCCCTCAGCGCCGACACCGGTGTCGCCCTCGTCGCCAACTCGCTGGCGTCCGCGATCGGGCTCGGCCTGGTCATCACCTTGTTCGGGCCGCTGTCCGGGGCGCACCTCAACCCCGTGGTGACCCTCACCGCCTGGTGGGCCCGGCGCACGGGCGACCGCGGCGGACTCACCGGCCGGGAGGCCCTCGCGTACGTGGCCGCGCAGACCGTGGGGGCGGTCGTCGGGGCCGTACTGGCCGAGGCGATGTTCGGCCGGACCCCCGGCGGCTTCGCCACCCAGGTCCGCGGCGGGGGGCACCTGCTCGTGGGCGAGGTGGTCGCCACGGCCGGACTGGTCCTCGTCATCCAGGGGCTGGGGCGGATCGGCCGGCCCCGGCTGGTCCCGGCCGCCGTCGCCGCGTACATCGCCGCCGCCATCTGGTTCACCTCGTCCGGGTCCTTCGCGAACCCGGCCGGCACCGTCGGGCGTGCCTTCACCGACTCCTTCACCGGCATCGCGCCGCAGTCCCTGCCGGGCTTCGTCGCCGCCCAGATCCTCGGCGGGGTGCTGGGCCTGGTGCTCGCGGCCGTGCTCTACGGGCGGCGCCCGGCCATGGCCAGGATCGGTACCGTCCCGGCCAGCCGTGACTACGAGACGGTCAGTTGACGACGGTCAGTTGACGACCTGAACCGTCTGAACCGTCCACAGGTATCGATACTTGTCCACAGCCGATTCGCCGGGAATTGTCACCGAACAGGCGATCCGCCCTGTGGACCGGCGCCGGCACCGCCCCGTCGTGCCAGATCGTTCATCGTGCGGGCCTGGAGCTCGCGCTCCGTCGCCGCCCGGACGAAGGCCGCCACGTGCTCGGCGCCCACCAGCTCCTGCACCGCCCGCACCGTCTCCGCGGGCAGGGGAACCGGCGCGGGCCCCGTCTGCGCCGGGGCCCCGCCCGCCCCGAGGTGCTGCTGGAGGTGGCGGGTCGCGAACAGCTGCATCGCCCGCGCGAGCTCCGCGTCCACCGTCTGCTGGGCCAGCGGCCGCAGCCGCCGCACCAGCGTCGCCGCCTCCGCCGCGTCCGCGTCCGTCGGCGGTACGTGCTCCAGGTAGCGGGCGAAGACGTGCTCCGTGGTGAATTCCAGGAACCGCGAGGCGATGTGCTCGACCTGCCCGCGCAGCTCCCGCAGGTGCCCGGTGATCGCGGTCAGCGGCACGCCGGCGGCGTGCAGCTCCGCCGCCACCGCCAGCTCCTGCGGGGAGGGCACCAGGAACTCGTCCTCCCGGCCCGGTATCCGCTCCAGCACACCCAGCTCGCACGCCTCCGTCACGGCCCGGTCGTCCGGCGTGCCGCCGAACCGCTCGTTCAGCTCCTGCCGCGATATCCGGGCCGCCTCCTCGTCCGTCCACGGCCCGTGCACCTCCGCGACCAGGCCGAGGACGCCGCCCAGCCCGCGCCCGGCATCCCAGGCCTCCAGCAGCTCCTTGATGGAGGCCAGGGTGTAGCCGCGGTCGAGCAGGTCCGCGATCTGCCGCAGCCGTGCCAGGTGCGTCTCCCCGTACACGTTGGACCGGCCGCGGCGCTCCGGCCTCGGCAGCAGGCCCCGGTCCTGGTACGCCCGGATCGTGCGCACCGTGGCACCGCTGTGGTGCGCCAGATCCTCGATCCGGTACTCGGCCACCGCCTGATCGGACACTCCCACTCCCTACGACATGGCGGCTCGACCGGGCGAGCCATCCTGCGAGGGATGGTACGACCGCCTGGTGAAGGCGGGTACGGTCGTCACAGCCGCGGTTCCAGCCGGGCGAGGGCCCGCAGCACCCCGGGGGTGAAGCGGGACATCCAGCGGGCTCCCTTGGACTCCGGTGTCACCGGCACCACCGCCTCGTTCCTCACCACCGCCTCCAGGATCGCGTCGGCCACCTTCTCCGGCGGGAAGTTGCGCAGCCCGTACAGCCGGGAGGAGCGCTGCTGCCGGCGCTTCTCCTCCGCCTCGTCCACCCCGGCGAACCGGGCGGTCGCGGTGATGTTGGTGTTCACGATGCCGGGGCATATCGCGGACACCCCGATGGACTTCGGCGCCAGCTCCGCGCGCAGGCACTCCGACAGCATCAGCACCGCCGCCTTGGAGGTGCTGTACGCCGGCAGCGTCCTGGACGGGAGGTAGGCGGCCGCCGAGGCGGTGTTCACTATGTGCCCGCCCTGGCCGCGCTCGGCCATCTGCCGGCCGAAGACCCGGCAGCCGTGGATGACGCCCCACAGATTGACGTCCAGGACCTTCTTCCAGTCCTCCGTCGTGGTGTCGAGGAAGGACCCCGACAGCCCGATCCCGGCGTTGTTGACCAGGACGTCGACCACACCGTGCTCGGCGGCGACCCTCGCCGCGAGCTTCTCCATGGCCTGCTCGTCGCTGACGTCCACGCACTCGCCCCAGGCCGCGGGCGCGCCGAGCAGCCGGGCCATGTCGGCGGTGCGCGCCGCGCCCTCGGCGTCCCGGTCCACGGCCACCACCCGGGCGCCCGCCTCGGCGAACGCGAAGGCCGTGGCCCGGCCGATGCCGCTGGCCGCGCCGGTGACCAGGACCAGCTGGCCGCCGAACCGGTCGGCGTACTTCCCCGCCCCGGAGCGCTCCGGCGCCGGGCCGGGCTCCTCCTGCGCGGTGACGAACTCGCCGATCCAGGAGGCCAGCTGGTCGGGCCGGGTGCGCGGGATCCAGTGCTTGGCGGGCAGGGTGCGCCGCAGCAGCTGCGGGGCCCACAGCTCCAGTTCGTCGTAGAGCCGCTCGGACAGGAAGGCGTCGCCGGTCGGGGTGATCAGCTGCACCGGCACGTGCGCGTACGCGTCGGTGCGCGGCCGGCGCAGCCGGGAGCGCACATTGTCGCGGTAGAGCCAGGCGCCGTGCGCCGCGTCGGAGGGGAGCGAGGCGGTCGGGTACCCGCTGCCGGCGGGCACCTTCTCGACGCGCTCCAGCATCCGCGGCCACCGCTTGCCGAGCGGCCCGCGCCAGGCGAGCTCCGGAAGCACCGGGGTGTGCAGCATGTACACGTACCAGGACTTGACGCCCTGGCCGAGCAGCTGCGCTGCGCGGCGCGGGGTGGGCCGCGTCATCCGCTTCTTGATCCAGTGTCCGAAGTGGTCCAGGGACGGCCCCGACATCGAGGTGAAGGACGCGATCCGCCCCTCGGTCCGCTTGACCGTGGCGAACTCCCAGCCCTGGACCGATCCCCAGTCGTGGCCGACCAGGTGGACCGGCCGGTCCGGGCTGACGGCGTCCACGACGGCGAGGAAGTCGTCGGTCAGCTTCTCCAGGGTGAAGCCGCCGCGCAGCGGCACCGGCGCGCCGGAGCGGCCGTGGCCGCGCACGTCGTAGAGCACGACGTGGAAGTGCGCGGCCAGCCGCTCGGCGACCTCCGACCACACCTCCTTGCTGTCGGGGTAGCCGTGCACGAGCACCACCGTCGGCCGGCCCGCCTCACCGAGCTCGGCCACGCACAGCTCGATGCCGCCGGTGCGCACCCGGCGCTCGCGCGCTCCCGCAAGGGTCGTCCCGCTCATGCCGCCTTCTCCTCCGCCCAGCGCCGCACGTGCGGCAGATCGTCGTCCAGCCAGAACGCGCTCTCCTCGGGATCCCTGGAGTCGGTGACCACCAGGATCTCCTCGAACTTCGCGCCGGTGCCGCGGAAGCCCAGGTGCGGCTCGACCGCCCACAGACCCGGCCGCGGCGGGTGGTCGGAGAACTTGTACGGGCTCCACAGCGGCGACCAGCCCTCGCGGTGCCCGTGCAGCGCGTCCCCGACGAGCCCCTTGAGGGCCTGGGTGCCGAACCCGAACGCGGTCGGCGACCAGCGCCGCTCCTCGACCCGGTCCACCTTGTGCGCGATGACGCCGAACGGATAGGCCCGGTGCCGGTTGGCATAGCCCTGCCGGGTCATCAGCCGCTCGACGTCCTCGTAGATCTCCCGCAGCGGCCGCCGCTCGCGCACCTGTGCCAGGACCAGGTCGCGGTGCACGCGCAGATCGCTCATCAGGCGGTCCTGCACCGGATTCAGCCCGAGGCTGCCCGAGTACCCGATGTCGGCGGTGTACCCCTTGTATATGGGGGCGGCGTCGAGGATGAACGGCATCCCCGGCTCCAGCCTGCGGTTGGTCGGGAAGAACTGGAGCGGGATCTTGAAGTTCGTGAACGCCGTCCGGTCCCCGAACCAGGCGAACGGCAGGTGGAACCAGTCCCGCACGCCCTGATCACGCAGCCACTCCCGCTGCATGCGCGCCGCCTCGCGCTCCGTGATGCCCGGCTTCAGCTGGGCCGCAACGGCTTCCGCGCATGCGTACGCGAGCCTTTGCACTTCCCTGAACCCGCGCAGATCGTCCCGTGTCATGCCCAGCACCCGCCCCGGTAGCCGTACGTGCCCGTATGTTGACATCAATGAATGTGACAATGACTGGAGATCGCGTCAAGGGTCGTGCACACACCTGTGGACAACTGCCGCGTACGACCCCGCCCGTGTCAGCCTCCCGTACGGGCCCGTACGCCTGAAGGCTGAGACAAGATGTCGCTTCAGGTCTGACGCCGCGCGAGGATCCGCGCACTACCGTCGAAGCCGTGACTGTCATCGCGACCGAAAGCCTGAGCAAGCGGTACCCCCGAGTGACCGCCCTCGACCGGCTCTCCCTGGACATCGGGCCCGGCGTGACCGGCCTCGTGGGTGCCAACGGAGCCGGCAAGTCCACGCTGATCAAGATCCTGCTGGGACTGTCCCCCGCCACCGAGGGCCGTGCCGCCGTGCTCGGACTCGACGTCGCCACGCATGGCAGCGCCATCCGTGAGCGGGTCGGCTACATGCCCGAGCACGACTGCCTGCCACCCGACGTCTCGGCCACCGAGTTCGTCGTCCACATGGCGCGCATGTCGGGGCTGCCGGCCTCGGCGGCCCGCGAGCGGACGGCCGACACCCTGCGCCACGTCGGGCTCTACGAGGAGCGCTACCGCCCCATCGGCGGCTACTCCACCGGCATGAAGCAGCGGGTCAAGCTCGCCCAGGCCCTCGTCCACGACCCCCAGCTGGTGCTGCTGGACGAGCCGACCAACGGCCTCGACCCGGTCGGCCGCGACGAGATGCTCGGCCTGATCCGCCGCGTGTACACCGACTTCGGGATCTCGGTACTGGTCACCTCGCACCTGCTCGGCGAGCTGGAGCGGACCTGCGACCACGTGGTCGTGGTGGACGGCGGCAAGCTGCTGCGCTCCAGCTCCACCAGCGACTTCACCCAGACCACCACGACCCTCGCGGTCGAGGTCACCGACTCCGACCTCCATCCCGACGGCGCCGCGGCACTGAGCCGCGCGCTCGCGCGGGCCGGCGTCGGCCTCGCCGCGAGCGAGGAGCAGGGCCTGCCGGGCGCCGGCCACATTCTGCTCGTCGAGGCCACCGGGGAGGCGACGTACGACATCGTTCGGGACACCGTCGCCGAGCTGGGCCTGGGCCTGGTCCGCATGGAACAGCGCCGTCACCACATCGCGGAGGTCTTCCGCGACCACGACCAGCAGCAGCTCGCAGCGAAGGGAGCCGGTGGCGATGGCGCCTGAGTCCTCCACCCAGATCCACAACATCGGCTACCGGTCCTACGACGGCACCCGCCTCGGCCGGGCCTACGCCCGCAAGTCGCTGTACTCACAGTCCCTGCGCGGTGCCTACGGACTGGGCCGCTCCGCCAAGTCCAAGGTCCTGCCGATGATCCTGTTCGCGGTGATGTGCGTCCCCGCGCTGATCATCGTGGCGGTCGCCATCGCGGTCCCCGGCTCCACCGACCTGCCGATCAAGTACACGACGTACGCGCTGACCACCCAGGTGGTCATCGGCCTGTACCTCGCCTCCCAGGCGCCCCAGTCGGTCTCCCGGGACCTGCGCTTCAAGACCGTGCCCCTGTACTTCTCGCGGCCCATCGAGCGCGTGGACTACGTGGTCGCCAAGTACGCGGCGATGGCGTCGGCGCTGTTCATCCTCACGGCGACACCGCTGCTGATCATGTACATCGGCTCGCTGCTGGCCAAGTTCGACGTCGGTGACCAGACCAAGGGATTCGGGCAGGGAATCGTGTCGGTGCTGCTGCTCTCGCTCCTCTTCGCGGGCCTCGGCCTGGTGATGGCCGCGCTCACTCCGCGCCGCGGCTTCGGCGTCGCCGCCGTGATCGCCCTGCTGCTGATCCCGTACGGCGCGGTGTCCACCGTGCAGGCCGTCGCCTACGGCACCGGCAACACCGGCGCCATCGAGTGGCTGGGCCTGTTCTCCCCGATCACGCTGATCGACGGCGTGCAGACCGCGTTCCTCGGCGCCACCACCGCCTTCCCCGGCGGTGACGGCCCCTCCACGGGTGTCGGTGCCGTCTATCTGCTGGTCGTCCTCGCCCTCATCGCAGGCTCCTACGCCGCGCTGATGGCCCGCTACCGGAAGGCCGGGCTGTGACAGTCATCGACATCGACCACACGTCCCGCTGGTTCGGGAACGTCGTTGCCGTCAACGACGTGACCATGCGCATCGGGCCCGGAGTGACCGGACTGCTGGGCCCCAACGGCGCCGGCAAGTCCACCCTGATCAACATGATGGGCGGCTTCCTCGCACCGTCGACCGGCACCGTGACCCTCGACGGCGCGCCGATCTGGCGCAACGAGTCCGTCTACCGGCAGATCGGCGTGGTGCCCGAGCGGGAGGCCATGTACGACTTCCTGACCGGCCGCGAGTTCGTCGTCGCCAACGCCGAGCTGCACGGACTCGACGACGCGGCCGCCCAGCGGGCCCTGGCCACCGTGGAGATGGAGTACGCCCAGGACCGCAAGATCGCGACGTACTCCAAGGGCATGCGCCAGCGCGTGAAGATGGCCTCGGCCCTCGTCCACGACCCCTCCGTGCTGCTGCTCGACGAGCCGTTCAACGGCATGGACCCGCGCCAGCGCATGCAGCTGATGGACCTGCTGCGGCGCATGGGGGCCGAGGGCCGCACCGTGCTGTTCTCCTCCCACATCCTGGAGGAGGTCGAGCAGCTCGCCTCCCACATCGAGGTGATCGTCGCCGGCCGGCACGCCGCCTCGGGTGACTTCCGCAAGATCCGCCGCCTGATGACGGACCGGCCGCACCGGTACCTGATCCGGTCCTCCGACGACCGGGCGCTGGCCGCGGCCCTCATCGCCGACCCCTCCACGGCCGGCATCGAGGTCGACCGCAAGGAGGGCGCCCTGCTCATCCAGGCCGTCGACTTCGGCCGCTTCACCGAGCTGCTGCCCAACGTCGCCCGCGCGCACGGCATCCGGCTGCTGACCGTCTCCCCCTCCGACGAGTCCCTCGAGTCGGTCTTCTCCTACCTCGTCTCGGCCTGAAAGGAGCTGGCACCCATGTACAACCCCACCGTCGCCCGGCTCACCTACCGGGCCCTGCTCGGCCGGCGCCGCGCGCTGATCCTCTTCGCGCTGCCCGCCCTGCTGATCGCCATCTCCCTCGCCGTCCGCGGCCTCACCGGCGTGGACGACAAGGTCGCCGCCGACCTGCTCGGCGGGTTCGCCCTGGCCACGATGGTCCCCCTGATCGGCGTGATCGCCGGCACGGGCGCGATCGGGCCGGAGATCGACGACGGCTCGATCGTCTACCTGCTCGCCAAGCCGGTGAAGCGGCCCACGATCATCATGACCAAGCTGATCGTCGCCATCGCCGTCACCATGGCGTTCTCCGCGATCCCCACGTTCCTCGCCGGCTTCATCCTCAACGGCAACGGGCAGAACATCGCCGTCGCCTACACGGTGGCCGCCCTCGTCGCCTCCATCGCCTACAGCGCCCTGTTCCTGCTGCTGGGCACCGTCAGCCGGCACGCCGTCGTCTTCGGCCTGGTCTACGCCCTGATCTGGGAGTCGCTCTTCGGCAGCCTGGTCGACGGCGCCAAGACCCTCAGTGTCCAGCAGTGGGCCCTGACCCTGGCCGAGAAGATCGCCGGAGAGGGATACGTCGACTCCGCCGTCGCCCTGTCCACCGCGTCGGTCCTGCTCGTCGCCGTCACCGTCGGAGCCACCGCGTACGCCGGACAGCGGCTGCGCCGGCTGACCCTGGCGGGCGAGGAGTAGGTCCCCCGCCGCCGTGCACCACCTGTGCCCCGCCCGGCCCACCAGCCGGGCGGGGCACAGGCACACGGGCCATGATCGGACCATGCCGGCGCAGCACACCGAGCCCGAGCCGTCCAGGCCCCTGCGGTCCTGGATACGCTCCACGCCCGGGACGCACATATGGCTGCTGATCATCGCGGTCACCAGCCTCGTCGTGGTCATCGCACCCGATCGTGTCGAGCAGGTCCTGCTCCACCGCAACAGCAGCAACCTCCACGAGCTGAACCGATACCCCCTCCGGGCCCTGCTCGGCAGCGCCTTCTGGATCGAGAACCCGGCCTCACTGCCCCTGTACGCCGTGCTCTTCGAGGTCTTCCACGCCACCGTCGAGCGCTGGCTGGGCACCCTGCGCTGGCTCCTCATCGTCGCGACCGCCCACATCACGGCCACCCTGATCAGCCAGAAGGTGGTCCTGGAGGCCATCGAGGACCACCGCGCCCCGCGCAGCATGGTCCACGTGGTCGACATCGGCGTCAGCTACGGTCTCGCCGCCTCCGTCGGCGTCCTCACCTACCGGCTCCGGGGCCCTTGGCGCTGGATCTACCTGGCGGGCGCTGTCGCCTTCTTCGGTGTCCCGCTGCTCACCGGCGGTACCTTCACCGACCTCGGCCATGCCATCTCGCTGGCCGTCGGCCTGCTCGCCTGGCCGCTGACCCGGCACCTCGCTCCCCGTGACCGTTTCACTGGATGGCACCCCCCAGCGGTAGCTGGGGGAGAAACATGATGCGGTTTCACGTGAAACATCAGCAGCCGTCCTCCGCCTTCGCCACTCCGTGCTCCCACGCCCACGCGGCGATCCCCACCCGGTTGCGCACCCCGAGCTTTGCCTGGACATTCGCGATGTGCGTCTTGGCCGTGCCGGCGCTGATGAACAGCTCCGCCCCGATCTCCGCATTGGTGAGCCCCCGCGCGACCAGCCGTACGATCTCCACCTCCCGCTCGGTCAGCGGGTGATCCACAGGAACGGGCTTCGGTGCCCGGCCGGTCAGCCGGCTCAGCAGCCGCACCGTGACCTGCGGGCTGATCAAGGTCTCCCCCTGCATCGCCGCGCGGACCCCCTCGACGAGCAGCGTCGGACCCGACCGCTTGAGCAGGAACCCGCAGGCGCCGTTGACCAGCGCCGTCTGGACGTACTCGTCCAGGTCGAAGGTCGTCACCACCACGACCCGGGTCTGCCCCGCCAGCAGCCGGGTCAGCTCCAGTCCGTCCAGTCGCGGCATCCTGATGTCCGCAAGCACCACGTCCGGTCGCAGCTCGCGGGCCAGCGCCAGCGCGCTCTCCCCGTCGGCCGCCTCCCCCACCACGGTCATGTCCGGCTGGGAATCCAGGATCAGCCGGAATCCGCTGCGGATGTCGTCCTGGTCGTCGGCGATCAGAATGCGCGTGGTCACCTGGCCATGATCATGTCCGTGAGGGGTTCGCGTCCGGGAAAACGGCCGATACCTGCCAGCCGCCCGCCTCGCCGGGACCGGCGTTCAGCACCCCGCCGACCGCCTCCACCCGCCCCCGCAGCCCGGCCAGGCCCGTCCCACCGGACAGCCGACGGACCAGCGGCCCGCGGCGCGACCCCCGCGGCGGGGCGTCGTTGACCACGCTCAGCTCCGTACCGTCCGGCACCCCGCGCACCACGACCCGCACCCGCGTCGCCCCGTGCGCGTGCCGCCGTACGTTGGTCAGCGCTTCCACCGCCACCCGGTACGCCGTGGTGTCCGCCTCCCGCGACAGGGCGGCCGCCGCCTCGGCGTCGACATCCAGCAGCCCGCCCTCGAACCGCCCGACCAGCTCCTCCAGCGCTTCGAGGCCCGGCGTCGGCGCCGTCGGGCCGCCGCCCGCCATCCGTAGCGTGTGCACCGTGCGGTCCATCGAGGCCAGGGCGCTCTGACCGGCGGTCTCGATCCGCTCCAACAGCGGCAGGACCTGCTCCGGATCGCGGCTCGCCACGCACCGGGCCGCCTGTGCCAGCACCACGATTGCGGTCACGTCGTGGGCCACGAAGTCGTGCAGGTCCCGGGCCAGTTCCAGCTGCTGCTGCCTGCGTGCCTCCCGCACGACCCGGCGGGCGAGCGCCGCCTGACGCCGCAGATACAGCCCGGCCCCGGCTGCCCCGGCCGCGAACAGCACCCAGAACAGCGCTGCGCCCGCCAGCTCCAGCCAGGACCATGGGCCCCCACTGAGCAGCTGCGCCACCGGCCACCAAGCCGCCGCCGCGACGCCCAGACAGCCGGCGACGCACGCCGCCCGTGGCGGCGACCACCGGGCCACGAGCGCGATGAGCGGCAGCAGCGCGATCATCCCGGGCAGTGTCCACCGACCGGGCACGTTCAGGGCCGAGCAGACCAGGGACAGCACGGCGCCCGAGGCCAGCACCGGGGCGTACACCTCACGGGGTTTCAGGCTCACCCGGCCGACCCTACGAGCCCCCCCCACCGGGACGGCCATCTGCCGATCGGCAGAGGCGCGCCGCTCCCGGCCGCCGCGGGCCTGCCGATCGGCCGATGGTTCCGGACGGGCCCGCGCACCAGGCTGAAGGCGTCAACCCCACTGTGAGAACAAGGACTTCGAGATGGCTCTGCTCGACACCGCCCCCGCCGCAGGCGTCTCCCGGGGCATGCGCCTGACCGCGAAGGCCGCGGCCCTGACCGTCCTTCCCAGCTGTGTATGGCGACTGGTGATAGCCGTCGGCATCCCGGTCGGCTGGGGGGCGGAAACCGACCTGCACCACTCGAACTTCCCCGGCTGGTTCTCCTTCCACCTGCTCGGGCTCAGCGCCTTCCAGGAATGCCTGGGGCTGCTCACCCTCGGCCTCGTCCAGCGCTGGGGAGAGGCCGTACCGCACTGGGTCCCCCGGATCGGCGGCGGCCGGATCCCGCCGCTCGTCGCCGTCGTCCCCGCGACCCTCGGCGCCCTGGCCGTCACCTGGATCACCGTCGACGGCGCCCTCAGCTGGCACGACATCATGGCCGCCAACCCCGGTGGCCCCACCGACGGCTTCGGCTACTGGTACTTCACCCTCTCCTACGCCCCGCTGCTGCTGTGGGGCCCGCTCCTGGCGATCGTGACCACCGGCTATTGGCGCCGCCGCCGGATTCACGGCTGATGCGCCGAAATTCGCTGGTACGGGGTCGGCCGCGGAGGCACAGTGGATCTCGCGGGGAGCAACACAAAGGTCCGGGGCAGCCGCTTCGAGCGCGCCTCACGGCGCGGGCTGCCCCGGACCTTCCACGTCCTGTGCTACGCGGCGCCGAGCAGGCGCTCCAGCACCACCGCGATGCCGTCCTCCTCGTTGGAGGTCGTCACCTCGTCGGCCACTGCCTTGAGCTCGGCATGGGCGTTGGCCATGGCCACCCCGTGCGCCGCCCACCCGAACATCGGGATGTCGTTGGGCATGTCCCCGAACGCGATCGTGTCCGCGGCCTTCACCTTGAGCCGGCGGGCGGCCAGTGACAGCCCGGTCGCCTTGCTCAGCCCGAGCGGCAGGATCTCGACCACGCCCGGACCGGCCATCACGATGTCGACCAGGCTGCCCACGGTCTCCCGCGCCACCTTGGCCAGGGCGTCGTCGTCCAGCTCCGGATGCTGGATGTACATCTTGTTCAGCGGAGCCGTCCACACCTCGGCGGTGTCCTCCAGGTGGACGGCCGGCAGGCCTTCCTGCACCCGGTAGCCCGGGCCGAACAGCACCGCGCCGTCCAACCCGTCCCGGCTCGCCGCCAGCGCCAGCGGGCCCACCTCGGCCTCGATCTTGGCCAGTGCCAGGCCGGCCAGCTGCCGGTCCAGCGTCACCGAGGTGAGCAGCTTGCGGGCGCCCGCGTCGTAGACCTGGGCCCCCTGCCCGCAGACCGCTATCCCCCGGTAACCGAGGTCGTCCAGGATGTGCCGGGTCCACGGCACCGAGCGGCCGGTGACGACGATGTGCGCCGCGCCCGCCGCAGTGGCCGCGGCGAGCGCCTCGCGCGTCCGCTCGGAGACGGTGCCGTCGCTCCGCAGCAGGGTGCCGTCGAGGTCCGTCGCGACGAGCTTGTACGGGAAGGGGACCGCGGTCACTTGGTGATCGGCTCCAGCACCTCGCGGCCGCCCAGGTACGGACGGAGCACCGCGGGGACGTGGACCGAGCCGTCCGCCTGCTGGTGGTTCTCCAGCAGCGCCACGATGGTGCGCGGAACGGCGCACAGGGTGCCGTTCAGCGTCGACAGCGGCTGGATCTTCTTGCCCTCGCGGACCCGGACGGACAGGCGGCGGGCCTGGAAGCCGTCACAGTTCGAGGCGGAGGTCAGCTCGCGGTACTTGCCCTGGGTCGGGATCCACGCCTCGCAGTCGAACTTGCGCGAGGCGGAGGCGCCCAGGTCGCCGGTGGCGACGTCGATCACCTGGAACGGCAGCTCCAGGGAGTTCAGCCACTGCTTCTCCCAGGCCAGCAGGCGCTGGTGCTCGGCCTCGGCGTCCTCCGGCGCGACGTAGGAGAACATCTCGACCTTGTCGAACTGGTGGACGCGGAAGATGCCGCGGGTGTCCTTGCCGTAGGTGCCGGCCTCACGGCGGAAGCACGGGGAGAAGCCGGCGTACCGCAGCGGCAGCTTGTCGGCCTCGATGATCTCGTCCATGTGGTACGCGGCGAGCGGGACCTCGGAGGTGCCGACCAGGTAGAAGTCGTCCTTCTCCAGGTGGTACACGTTCTCCGCGGCCTGGCCGAGGAAGCCGGTGCCCTCCATGGCGCGCGGGCGGACCAGCGCCGGCGTCAGCATGGGGATGAAGCCGGCCTCGGTGGCCTGCGCGATGGCCGCGTTGACGAGTGCGAGCTCGAGCAGCGCGCCGACACCCGTCAGGTAGTAGAAGCGCGAACCCGAGACCTTGGCGCCGCGCTCGACGTCGATGGCGCCCAGCGCCTCGCCCAGCTCCAGGTGGTCCTTGGGCTCGAAGCCCTCGGCGGCGAAGTCGCGGATCGTGCCGTGCGTCTCCAGGACGGCGAAGTCCTCCTCGCCGCCGACGGGGACGTCCGGGTGCACGATGTTGCCCAGCTGGAGCAGCAGCTGGCGGGCCGACTCGTCGGCCTCGTTCTGCGCGGCCTCGGCGGCCTTGACGTCCGCCTTGAGCTGCTCGGCCTTCCTCAGCAGCTCGGCGCGCTCCTCCGGACCGGCCTTCGGGATGAGCTTGCCCAGGCTCTTCTGCTCGTTGCGGAGCTCGTCGAAGCGCGCGCCGGACGACCTGCGGCGCTCATCGGCGGAGAGCAGCGCGTCGACGAGGCCGACGTCCTCTCCACGGGCGCGCTGCGAGGCGCGGACACGGTCAGGGTCTTCACGGAGCAGCCGAAGGTCAATCACTCCTCCAGGCTACCGGTCGGGGCTTCCACGGATCACACCGATATCACGCTGCGTGTCGCTATGTCCTAATTGCCAAGAATTCGAAGCTGTTCGCACGTGGCCGGAAGCGGACCTTCTCCGCTGCCGATAAAGGCGGTCGTTTCTCTGAAAACGGGTACATGCGGGGCGGGTCGGGCCATCCTGACCAGTGCCTTGTCCACAGGAATAGAGGGCCTGGACCCCCTTATCCACAGGCTGTGGCTTGTCTCTGTGGACACGAAAGGCGATCATTCCTGAGCGGTGGGGGACCGGACCGATTCATGGTTCAAACCCCCTCCACACACTCATTCGGGTGGGAAAGCCTCGCCCCAAAGAGTTGATCGTTGGTGCAGGGGTGACGCCGTTCACCTGCCGCTCGCTCATGCGAAACCTGGAGCCTCAGCCGATTTGTCGACCTTGTCGGGCTGAAGTGTCGACTAGTCCACAGGTCTCCACGCGATCCTGTGGATAACTCTGTGGACAGTGGACGGCAGTCCTCAGGCCCGCCCGTCCAGGCACCGTGTCAGCCAGTCCGAGGCGACGGTGAAGTCACTGTCCGAAGTCCCGGCCCGCACAGGCCGGACATCACCCGGAGCGACACCTGCGCGCGGATAGGACCCCAGGAAGCGGACCTGCGGGCAGATGCGCTTCAGACCCATCAGCGCCTCCCCGACCCGGCGGTCGGAGATGTGGCCCTCGGCGTCCACGGCGAAGCAGTAGTTCCCGATGCCCGCACCGGTCGGCCGGGACTGGATGAGCATCAGGTTGACCCCGCGGACGGCGAACTCCTGGAGCAGTTCCAGCAGCGCGCCCGGGTGGTCGTCGCCGAGCCAGATCATCACGGAGGTCTTGTCGGCGCCAGTCGGCGCGGCCGGCCGGGCCGGGCGGCCGACCAGCACGAAGCGCGTCTCGGCGTTCTCCGCGTCGTGGATGTCGCTGACCAGCGGCTCCAGCCCGTACGTGGCGGCGGCGAACTCGCCCGCGAAGGCCGCGTCGAAGCGCCCCTCCTGGACCAGGCGGGCGCCGTCGGCGTTGGACGCCGCGGACTCCCACACCGCGTCGGGCAGATGCGTCCGCAGCCAGTTGCGCACCTGGGGCTGGGCGACGGGGTGCCCGGTGACCGTCTTGATGTCCGACAGCGCGGTCCCGGGCCGCACCAGCAGGGCGAACGCGATCGGCAGCAGCACCTCGCGGTAGATCATCAGCGGCCCGCCCGAGGCCAGCTCGTCGATGGTCGCGGTGACCCCGCCCTCCACCGAGTTCTCGATCGGCACCAGCGCGGCGGCCGCCTCGCCGTTGCGCACGGCGTCCAGTGCGGCCGGGACCGACACCATCGGGACGAGCTCCCGGGTCGCGGCTTCCGGCAGAGTGCGCAGGGCGGCTTCGGTGAAGGTGCCCTCGGGACCGAGATAGGTGAATCGAGTGGCCGACATGCGGTCAGCCTAATGCCGCGAACCCCGGCTTCGTGGCGTTGTTCATCCTTCGAGCAAGCGTGCTCCGACGTACTCGCCGGGCTGCGGGCCACCCGGTACGGCGTACAGGCCGCTGGCCTCGTGCCGGATGAACTCCGACAGCGCGTCCCCGCGGTCGAGCTTGCGCTGGACGGGCACGAACCCGCGCAGCGGATCGGCCTGCCAGCAGATGAACAGCAGCCCGGCGTCCGGGGCGCCGTCCGGGCCGATCCCGTCGTGGTACGAGAAGGGCCGCCGGAGCATGGCGGCCCCGCCGTTCTGTGCGGGGGCGGAGATCCGCGCGTGCGCGTTGGACGGGATCACCACCTTGCCGTCGGAACCGACCCTGTCCAGGTCGAGCGGGGTGGTCTCGGTGCCGCCGGTCAGGGGCGCGCCGTCGGCCTTGCGGCGGCCGATCACCTGCTCCTGCTTGTCGAGGGGCTGCTTGTCCCAGTCGTCCAGGAGCATCCGGATGCGCCGGACGACGGCGTAGGAGCCGCCGGCCATCCAGGCGTGCTCGGCGGGTCCGGGGCCGGCGTCGGGCACGAAGATCCGCTTGGCGAAGTCGGGGTCCGTCTGCTTGGGGTTGCCGGTCCCGTCGACCTGGCCCATCAGGTTGCGGGCCGTCATCGGCTTCGCGGTGGCCCCGGGGGAGCGGTTGAAGCCGTTCATCTGCCAGCGCACCCGAGCAGCGTCCCCCGCGTCCTTCTGCAGGGCGCGCAGCGCGTGGAAGGCGACCAGCCCGTCGTCGGCGCCGATCTGCACCCACAGGTCGCCGTTGCTGCGCCGTGGGTCGATCTGGTCCGCGGAGAACTCGGGCAGGGGGTCGAGGGCGGCCGGCCGGCGGGCGGTGAGGCCGGTGCGGTCGAAGAAGGAGTGCCCGAAGCCGAAGGTGACGGTCAGGGCGCAGGGGCCGGCGTCCAGGGCGATGCCGGAGTCGGCGGTGGGCGCCGTCTCGCCGGCCATGAGCCGCCGGGCGGTGTCCGACCAGCGGCGCATCAGCGCGGCCGCCTCCCGACGGCCGGCCCCGGGGGCGAGGTCGAAGGCGAGGACGTGCCCCTTGGCCTGGAGCGCCGTGGTGATGCCGGCCTGGTGGTCGCCGTGGAAGGCCACCTGGGCGGCGCCGAGGGAGGCCGGGGCGCCGGACGCCCCGCTCCCGCCGGCGGTGGGGTCGTCGCCGACGGCGGATTGCACGAGGACGCCGCCCGTGGCGCCGAGGGCGAGGCCGGCGGCGCCTGCGGCACCGACCGTGCCCAGCAGGCGGCGGCGGGAGATCTCGATGTCGGGGTTGCTCTCGGTCACGCTGGTCAGCCGATCTTCACGTTCTTCTGGACGGTTGTCTGGTCGATGTCCGACGTGCGGACGGTGACGTCGATGCGCCACTCCCCGGGGAGGGGAAGCTGGACGCCGCTCGCCGTCCAGTGTCCGGGTGCGGCCCGGTCCGGGACGACGGGAAGGGGGCCGATGTCCTTCGCGGGCAGGGTGAAGGCGACCTTCACCTCAGGGGCGTCGAGCGGGGTGCCGTCGGGGGTGTCCACCCACACGTGCAGGGTGTTGGCGCCGACGCGGCCGGGGTCGAGTTCGAGACGGACGGCGCCCTTCCCGTTCTGACCGCCCGTGTCGAAGGGAAGGGTGATCTTGACGGCGCGGTCCGGTACGGCGGTGCTGCCCGCGCTGCTGCGGCCCGCCTCCTGCTCGGCCGCCCGGCCGGGCTCCGTACTGGTCAGAGCCGTGGTGACGGCCAGCAGGACGACGGCGACCGCTGTCTCGGCGAGGACCGAGCGACGCAGGCCGGCGCGGCCGGGATCGGCCTCACGCCGCTTGCGAGCCAGGGCGTTGGTGCGTGCCGCCTGCTGGCGGGCGAGCTGGGCGGCGCGCCGGGGATCGGCCGGCACGGTGACGGGCTCTTCGGCCGCGGCGTCCTGCTCGGTCTCCTCCACCGTTTCACGTGAAACATCGCCAGTGGCAGGGGAGTCGGCGAGGCGCGCGGTCCAGCGGCGGGACAGGGACGCGACGGCGACCAGGACCAGGACGAGGCCGACCTTGAGCAGGAGCAGGCGGCCGTACTCGGTGCCCGTGAGCGCGGACCAGCTGCCGACCTGGCGCCAGGACTGGTACAGCCCGGTGACGGTCAGGACGAGGACGGCGGTGAAGGCGACCCGGGAGAACCGCCGGACGGCGGCGCGCTCGATGCCGGGCACGGTGCGCAGGGCCACGAGAAGGGTGGTGAGGCCGCCGAGCCACGCGGCGACGGCCAGCAGGTGGAGGATGTCGGCGGGCATGGCGATGCCCGGCTGGATGCCGGTGGAGGCGTGCTCGGACAGCGCCCAGGTGGCCGCGATGCCGCCGGCGACGACCGTCCCCCCGACGGCGAGGCCGAAGGTCAGGTCGGCGGTGTCCCCGGCCACGGCGGCGGCCTCCCCCGCCTTCGCCGCGGCCTGCTCCCCCGCAGCGTCCTCCGTCTTCGCCGCGGCCTCCTCTGTGTTCCCGCCGCGGCTCTTGTGACGGCGGGCGTATGCGCCGAAGAGGACGGCGAGGAAGAGGGCACTGGCTCCGAGCAGGAGCAGCCGGGACACCAGGGAGGCGCCGGTCTTGGTCTCCAGTACGGCCTTGAGTCCGGCGAGGTCGAAGGCGTCGGCGAACTCCCCTGAACCCGTGTAGGGGTTGCGCAGCACCAGCATGGCGAGGGTGGCGGCGGTGAGGGTGGCCCAGGCCCGCAGGACGAGCTTCTGCACGGGGCGTTCGGCGGCGCCTCGGTGCCAGCACAGCAGGATGAAGGCGCAGCCGCCGACGAGCACGGAGAAGCCCGCGTAGGCGGCGTAGCGCGCGATCCCGTAGGCGGTGCCGACCGGACCGCCGCCGGCCTCCCGGTCCGGGAGGGTGACGCTGGTGGCGGAGGGGGCGCCGATGGAGAAGGTGAAGGCGCCGGAGATGGGGTGGCTGTCGGCGGAGACGGCCTGCCAGGCGACGGTGTAGGTGCCGTTCGGCAGTCCCGAGTGCAGGGCGGTGCCGTAGCGGACGGTGGATCCGCTGCACATGTCGCGCAGTTCACCGGTGTCCACGCGCCGGCCCTGCGGGTCCATGACGCGGATGGAGTCGTCGCCCATGGCGACCTGCTCGGAGAAGGAGAGGGAGACCTGGGCGGGTGCCGTGGCGACCACCGCCCCTTCCTTGGGGTCGCTCGCGGTCAGCGCGGCGTGCGCCGTGGCCGGTGCGGCCGCGGCGAACAGGGTGGCCAGCAGGGCTGCGAGGACCAGCACGAGGCGCGGCAGCAGGGCTGCCGGGGTCGTGCGGGCCGTGGAGGAGGCGGGGGCGGTGGCCGTCATGGCGTGTCAGTCCCTCGGTCCGTCAGTGGGAATCGTTCTGCGGGTTGTGGGTCCGTTCCTTCACGTCGAGCTCGACCTTGACGGGGTCGGCCTTCTCGAAGCGCAGCTCGACGGTGACCTTCTCGCCGACCTTCGGCTGGCTCTTGAGGCCCATGAACATCACGTGGTTGCCGCCGCGCTCCAGCTTCAGCTCCCCGTTGGCGGGCACGTCCATGGACGGGACCTGCTGCATCTTCTGGTTCTTGGTCTCGTGGATCTGGACGTCGTCGGAGAGCGTGCTGGTGACGCCGACGAGTTTGTCGGCGCTCGCCGAGTCGTTCTTGATGACCATGAAGCCGCCGGCCATCTTGTCGTTGACCGGCTGGGGCATGAAGCCGCCGCTGACGGTGATCTTCGGCTTGGCCGAGTCGGTGCCCGCCGAGCCCGCCGAGCCTGCCGAGCCCGCCGGGCCCGCCGAGCCAGAGGAGTCGGAGGAGTCCGACGAGCAGCCTGTTATGGCGAGCGCGGCCGTCAGGGAGAGGGCGGCGGCGAGGATGCGGGTGGTGCGGCGGTTCACGGGTTCTCCCCCTTGACGATCTTCGGCAGGTCCTTGGTGTAGTCATCGACGCTGGTGTTCTCGCCGTAGAGGACGTAGCCCTCGTCGGTCTTGGGCGAGAAGGCGATGACCTGGGCGCCGTGCATGGAGACGACGCTGCCGTCGGCCTCCTTCTTGGCGGCCTCGATACCGATGCCGAGGCTGCGGGCGCCGGCCTGGATGGTGGCGAAGTCCCCGGTGAGCCCGACGAAGTCCGGGTCCTGGGCCTTGAGCCACTTGCCGAGGGAGTCGGGAGTGTCCCGTTCGGGGTCGGTGGTGACGAAGACGACCTGGAGGTTGTCCTGGTCGGCCTTGGGCAGCGCCTTCTTGGCGACCGCGATGTTGCTCATGGTCAGCGGGCACACGTCGGGGCAGTTGGTGTAGCCGAAGTAGATGAGCGTCGGCCGGCCCTTGGTCTGCTCGCGCAGGTTCCACGGCTTGCCGGTGGTGTCCGTGAGCGTGAGCTCCGGCTTGTCGAAGGGGCGGTCGAGGACGGTGGCGGCCTTGGTCTTCTTCGGCGCGTTCACCTCCGCGACCGAGTTGCTCGTGGCGGGCTCGCCGCCGCAGGCGGTGAGCGTGAGCGCGGCCGCCGCCGCGAGGGCGGCGACCGTCACACGTGTGGTGCGCATGGAGAGATGTCCCTGGGATCGGGTGGGTACGGGTGAGGTGGTTACGGGTGGTCTGTGGCGCTGCGCTCCGGTCCGCGGGACTCCGCAGCCGTCCGCGCGCGTCGGGTCAGGAGGTGCGGCGGCGCGAGGCGACGCCGAAGGCGACCCCGCCCAGTCCGACGACGATCCCGGCGATGCCGAGGGCCCGCGCCGTGGTGTCCGAGCCGTGCCCGGCGGCCTCGTCGTGGTGGCCCTTGCCGTCGGCGTCCTTGTCGGCGTTCTTCGCCCCGTCGTTCTTCGTGCCGTCGTTCTTCGTACCGCCGCCGTGGTGGCCGTCGCCCTTGGCGGCGGTCAGCTTCAGCACGGGGGCGGGGTTCTGCGGCTCGGCGGCGCCCTCCTTGGGCTCCTCGATCCAGCGGACGACCTCGTCGTTGTCGTACGTCTGGATCGCCTTGAAGACCATGGTGTCGGCGTCCTCGGGCAGCTTGCCCACGGAGAGCGGGAACTGCTGGAACTTGCCGGGCTCGATCTTGCCGCCGCTCCAGGTCACCTTGGTGACGGCCTCGTTGATCTGCTTGCCGTGCACGGTCAGCGGCTTGTCGAGCTTGCCCTTCTCGACGCTCACCGTCCAGCCGGGAACGTCCTGCGGCATCACGGAGGTGAGGGGCTTGTCGGTGGGGAAGCTGACCTCCAGCTTCACGGTCGAGGCGTTGTCGCGCTCGTTGGGGACCTTGAAGTTGATCGTCGCGTAGCCGCCCTTGGTGGCCTCGCCGGGCTGCACGCTGACGTGCGCGAAGGCGGTGCCGGACAGGGCCAGGACGGTGCCGGCGGCCAGGGCGGCGGCGATGGAGACGCGAGAGGTCTTCATGACAGAAACACTCCACGGAGGATGTGGTGACGGTCGGCTCCGCACGCGGGCGCGCGCGGAGTTCGCGGCACCGGTGCTCCCGTGTCGTCGTCCCGGGGAGGGGAGGGTGCCGCGTCAGGCTGCGAGGGCGAACGCCGTGGGCGGTCCGCGCCTGATCACCGTGTGCTGGAGTGCCGTACGGCCGGTCGACGCGGCACGGTCACCGTGGTCCCGCCGGGGCCGAGGGGCCCGGGCGGGGGCGCCGGGAAGCCCGGCGGTGAGGGCGCGTACGAGGGCCAGCGCGGTCCGCAGGGCGCCGACCGAGGCGGCCTCGGCGGAGCGCCGGGAGAGCTCCAGCAGCCGGAAGAGCGCCGCGTCGCCGCGGCCGAGGAGCCAGCCCCCGGCGAGCGCGGCCAGCAGGTGCCCGAGCAGCATCGGCAGGCTGAACAGGCCGGTGGCCGGCTGCGTCACGCCCTCCACGGCCTGCGCGGCGTGCGCGTGGGCGCCGTGCGCGGCCCGCTCGGCGAGCGCAGTCGGGTCCAGGCCTGCGGCTTCGAGGATCCGCCGGGCGTCCGCCGCGCTGAGCGGTACGGAGT
>NZ_WTFF01000085.1 GCF_019400985.1 Streptomyces bambusae | reverse complement strand
GTCAGCGCGGAGCCTGAGGGCAACAGCCCCCCCCGGCCACCCCTCCCCGGTGCCTGCTCGCCGGTCTGTTGGCGGGGCGGGGCGGTGGTCGGAGTCAAGGGTGGAGCGCAGCGACATCGCGCAAGCGACGCCCGAAGGGCGCCCTTGACGCCGGCCGCCGACCCGCACGGACAATGGACAGGCGGGCAGACACCGACACCCCACCGACCAGGCCCCACAGGAAACGAACCCCATCGGGCCAGCCCGCACCCCCGAAGCCCCGCCCCCAGCGGACACGGCCCCATCGGGTCAGCCCCCGCCCCCCGAAGCCCCACCCCCAGCGGACAAACCCCCTCGGACCGCCCCCCGCCCCCTCAGGACCCGGCGGAGCGCTCCAGGCGGCCTACCCTGCCCTTCTCGCCCGCCGCCCAGCAGCCTGCGTACGCCTTGCTACCTCCGTCGGCGCCGCCTGCGCCCACCGCGCCCAGGTCGGCGTAACCCGCGCTGCGCGGGCAGGAGACCGTGTCGAAGGAGCCGGTGGACAGCGGGGTCCAGGTGCGGCCTCCGTCGAGGGTCACGTCCGTGCCCGTCGGGCCCACCGCCAGAGCCGCCGTGCGCAGGTGCGGCTGCGACGGCAGCCAGGCGACGCCCGAACGGTAGGCCGGCGGCGGAGTGTCCGACGTGCGCCAGGTCCGGCCCGCGTCCGAGGTGACGGCCGCCGCCTGCGGCGACGCCTGCCCGGTGCGGTAGTCGCCGCCCACGGCCAGGCCGACGGCGCCGTAGCCGCCGTGCCGGAACGCCAGCCCGAAGACGCCCTTGGCCGGGTCGCCGGCCGGCACCGTGGACTCGGCCACGCGCCAGTTGCGCCCGCGGTCGGACGAGTGCAGGACACGTGCCGTCGCGCCCCCGCCGGTGGCGAGCCAGACGTCCCGCGGCCCCGCACTCACCAGGCACTGGCCGCTCGCCGCGAAGCCGGCTTCGCCCGGCAGGGCGGCGGGCATGCCGTCGTTCGGGAGGACCTGCCAACTGCGGCCGCCGTCCTCGGTGGAGAGGATGCGGAACTTGCCGTCCACCGGGTCGCTCATCGCGAGCCCGTGGCGCGGGTCGAAGAAGGTCAGGCAGTCGTAGAAGGCCTTCGGATCGGGGTTACGGAACGTCTCCGTCCAGCTCACGCCGCCGTCTTCGGTGCGGAAGACCCGCGAGTCCCCGCCCTCGCCGATCGACAGGGCCACCGCGCGGCGCGCGTCGAAGGCTTCGATGTCGCGCAGTTCGAGCCCGTCGGCCACGGCCCCGGGCGGCGAGACGTCGTTCCAGCTCGCCCCGCCGTCCACCGTGCGCAGCACCGTGCCCTTGGAGCCCGACACCCAGGCCGTGGCGGCGTTCACCGCCGCCAACCCGCGCAGCCGGGCGTCCTTGCCGGTGGCCTTGAGCGCCCAGCCGACCCCGGGCAGGCCGACGGCGGTCCCCGGCGATCCGACCGGTTCAGCCCGCCCCACCGGTCCCGCCGAGCCCTCCCATCCGGCCGCTCCTCCCGACGCAGCCCGTCCGGCCGTTCCGGCCGTTCCGGCAGATCCCGCCGCTCCCGCCGCTCCCGCCGATCCGGCTAAGACCGTTCCGCCGCTCGTCCCGCTGGCCCCGCTCGTCCCGCTACCCCCGGTCGCGTCCGCCGCCAGGGAGCGGGCGTGGGCCGGGGCGGCGAGGACGCCGACCAGAGCTGCCGCGCACATGCCAATTCCGAGAAGTCTCATGGCGCCGGAAGCTAACGCACCCCGAGATCACCGTCCAGGGTGCGTCGATCACCGTCCGCGGTGGACCGCTCCGCCCAGCACGCCGCCTTGGTCCCGCGGAGTGAACGAATTCCAGCCGTCCTCCGACTGGACTCCAGTACCCCCCGACACCCTCACACCCCACGCCACCCGCGCATACACCACCACCCACCCCCCGCAACCAAACGGAACAAGCCATTCGGTGACACAGCTCACGTACCCCTCCCGTGCACGGATTCGCCGTTTCCCGCGTCTATCCCGATGTCGGGCGCCACCCCACCGCCCGCCACCGATCCGCAAGTCAAGGGAGCGAGCCGTGATCACCGTCATCGAGCAGGCCGTCCAGGCCCGTCTGGTCGCCACCGCGCCGAAGGTCGAGACCGTTCCCGTCACTCTCTGCTACGACAGGTCGGATCCGTTCGCCGTCCGCATGGCCTTCCCCGCGCCGGCGACGCTGGAGGGCGTAGAGGTGTCATGGACCTTCGGCCGCGAGCTGCTGGAGACCGGCCTCCAGGGGCCGGCGGGGCTCGGCGACGTGCGCGTACGCCCGTACGACGAGGGCCGCACGGTCGTGGAGTTCCACGCCCCCGAGGGCGTCGCGATCGTCCTCATGGAGACGGCCGACCTGCACCGCTTCCTCCAGCGGGCCGCGACGATCGTCCGCCCGGGCACGGAGCACCTCTACGTGGACATGGACCACGGCCTCGCGGAACTGATGCGCGACTCCTGCTGAGGCCGAAGGCCGAGGCCGAGGCCGAGGCCGAGGCCGAGGGCGCGCGATCAGCGCCCCCCACCCCCACCCCACCCCCGTCAACGCTCCCTCTCCCCCACCCCCTCCCCCGGAGGGGGCTTTTTCATGTCCGGCAGAGTGCCGCGCGTCACGTCCCACCGCCGCGAGCGGGCGGTGAGCAGCCGACATAACGGAATGTACGGGTCCATATCCGCCCCCGGGGCTTGGATCGTCTTGACGCCGCGCTTAACCTACGGATTCGTAAGCTACGGGACCGTAGGTAAACGGAACCGCAGGTAATTCGCTTGTCCCCCAGGAGCACCCGTGACGATCACCTCTCCCCACCTCGGCAGCTCGGAGGCGTGGACCGACGCCAAGCTGCTGTACGCGCTGGAAGAGGTGGTGGAGAAGGAGCTCAACCGCCACCTGAAGGTCGCCAAGGACTGGATGCCGCACGAGTACGTGCCGTGGGGCGACGCGCGCAACTTCCCGGGCCTCTTCGAGGACGGCGAGGCGTGGGACCCCAGCCAGTCCAAGGTCACCGACATCGGCAAGATCGCCCTCGTCGTCAACCTGCTCACCGAGGACAACCTCCCCAGCTACCACCACGAGATCGCAACCCTGTTCGGCCGTGACGGCGCCTGGGGCACCTGGGTGCACCGCTGGACCGCCGAGGAGGGCCGGCACGGCATCGTGATGCGCGACTACCTGCTGGCGTCGCGCGCCGTGGACCCGGACAAGCTGGAAGAGTTCCGCATGGCGCACATGTCGGAGGGCTTCGAGTCTGACAACCGCCACTCGATGCTGCACTCGGTGGCGTACGTCGCCTTCCAGGAGCTCGCCACCCGCATCTCGCACCGCAACACCGGGCACCAGTCCGGCGACCCGGTCTGCGACCGGATGCTGGCGCGCATCGCGACCGACGAGAACCTGCACATGATCTTCTACCGCAACCTGCTGGGCGCGGCCTTCGAGATCGCCCCGGACCTGACCATGCAGGCCGTGCGCGACGTGGTCGTCAACTTCCGGATGCCCGGTCACGGCATGCCGGGCTTCGAGCGGTCGGCCGCGCAGATGGCGATCGGCGGGATCTACAACCTCCGCATCCACCACGACGACGTGCTGGCCCCGGTGCTGCGCTACCTGAAGGTCATGGACATCGCCGACCTCGGCCCGGAGGGCCAGAAGGCGCAGGACGAGCTGGGCCTGTTCCTGGGCGGGCTGGACGCCGAGGCCCGCAAGTTCGACGAGCGGCTGGCCGCGCGGGCGGCCCGGCTGGCGGCCCGCAAGGGCTGAGCGCGGCTGCGGCCGTGAGATGTGACATGTGAGATGTGACGCAGGCGCCCCTGGCAGAGCCCCGCTCTGCCAGGGCGGCGTGTTCGTACGGCCATGCGTGCCGGTACGGCCATGCGTGCCGGTACGGACGCACATACCCCTACGCGCGTCCCGCTTACACCCCGGGTGTCACCGGCTCTGGCGCAGGGCGAGGCGCTCCCGCTCGGAGAGTCCGCCCCAGACGCCGAAGCGCTCGTCGTGGGTCAGGGCGTACTCCAGGCATCCCGCGCGCCCCTCGCACGCTCCGCACAGCCGCTTCGCATCACGCAGCGAGGTCCCCGGCTCCGGGAAGAAGAAGTCCGGCCCCGTCTGCGCGCAGAGGGCGAGTTCGTGCCAAGCGGGTGCTGCCGTGGTGCTGGTGCTCGTGTTCATCGACATGGGCCGATATTCACCGTGGCCGATGTACGTCCGATCAACGAGCGATCAACGACCTCCTGAACGGCGTCAACGAGCGGCGTCAAGGAGACCCGCCGACGGCCGCCCGCCGGGTATGACACCCCCGCCCTCACTCCTCCTCCCGCTCCTCCCCCCGCCCCTCCTCCCGCTTCGCCCGGCTCGGCTGGACCCGTTTCGGCTCCCCCGGCATCTTCGGGTAGTCCGGCGGGTACGGCATGTCGCCCAGGCCGTGGTCGTGTTCGTGGCGGGCGGCGAGCTCCAGGGCGGCGTCCAGGGTGAAGGCGTGGTCGTCCATGTCGGCGTGCAGGTCGCCGAGTTCGGCGTAGCGGGCGGGCATGGTGACGATGTCGAAGTCGCGGGGCTCGGCGGAGTCGATCTCGGCCCAGCGCAGCGGGGCGGAGACCGGGGCGTGCGGTCGGGGGCGGACGGAGTAGGCGGAGGCGATGGTGCGGTCGCGGGCCGTCTGGTTGTAGTCCACGAAGATCCGTTCACCACGCTCCTCCTTCCACCAGGCGGTGGTGACCTTGCCCGGCATGCGCTGTTCCAGCTCCCGGCCGATCGCGATGGCGCAGCGCCGGACCTCGGTGAAGGTCCAGCGCGGCTCGATCGGCACGAAGACGTGCAGGCCGCGCCCGCCGGAGGTCTTGGGCCAGCCGCGCAGGCCCAGCTCCTCCAGTACGTCGCGCAGCTCGTGGGCGGCGATCACCGCGTGGTGGTAGTCGGTGCCGGGCTGCGGGTCGAGGTCGATGCGCAGTTCGTCGGGCCGGTCGGTGTCCTCGCGGCGCACCGGCCAGGGGTGGAAGGTGAGGCAGCCCAGGTTGGCCGCCCAGAGCACGGCGGCCGGCTCGGTCGGGCAGATCTCGTCGGCCGTGCGTCCGCTGGGGAAGGCGATGTGGGCGGTCGGGATCCAGTCGGGCAGGTTCTTGGGGGCCCGCTTCTGGAAGAAGGACTCCCCCTCCACCCCGTCGGGGTAGCGCTCCAGCGTGGTGGGGCGGTTGCGCAGCGCCCGGGTGATGCCGTCGGCCACGGCGAGGTAGTACTGGGCGACGTCCAGCTTCGTGAGGCCGCGCTCCGGGAAGTACACCTTGTCCGGGTTGGACAGCCGTACCGTCCGCCCGCCCGCGTCCAGCTCGATCGCTTTACCGGATGCACCCATGTGCGCCACGGTAGGCGCGGCCGGCGAACCTCGCATACCAGGAATGCCGCTCATCCCGGTCGTGTCACCCATCCCGGTCGTGTCACCCATCCCGGTTGCGCCAGCCATACCGGCAGTTCCGGTCATGCCGCCCATGCCGACCATGCCGCCCATGCCAGGAATACCGGGCGGTTTCGTCCGTGCCGCCGCAGAATCGAGGCATGGATCTGCCCGTGATGCCGCCCGTGAAGCCGATGCTCGCCAAGTCCGTGGCCAAGATCCCCCCGGGCATGCAGTACGAGGCCAAGTGGGACGGCTTCCGTGCGATCGTGCACCGCGACGGCGACGAGGTCGAGATCGGCAGCCGTACCGGCAAGACGCTGACGCGCTACTTCCCCGAGCTCGTGGTGGCCCTGAAGGAGAACCTGCCCGCCCGCTGCGTGGTGGACGGCGAGATCGTGATCGCTCACGGCGGGCGGCTGGACTTCGACCGCCTCACCGAGCGGATCCATCCCGCCGCCTCCCGCGTGAAGATGCTCGCCGGGACGACACCCGCCTCCTTCGTCGCCTTCGACCTGCTGGCCCTCGGTGACGACTCACTGCTCGACACCCCGCTCGCCGACCGCCGCGCCGCGCTCGTCCATGCCCTGTCCACCGCCGAACCCCCCGTTCACCTCGCGCCCGCGACCACCGACCGCGCGCTCGCGCAGCAGTGGTTCGAGCAGTTCGAGGGCGCCGGGCTGGACGGGGTGGTCGCCAAACCCCTCGACCTGCCCTACCGGCCCGATGCCCGCCTCATGTTCAAGATCAAGCACGAGCGTACGGCCGACGTCGTCGTCGCCGGCTACCGTTTCCACAAGAGCGGTCCGATTGTCGGATCGCTCCTGCTGGGCCTGTACGACGCGCACGGCGCGCTCCAGCACGTGGGCGTGTGCGCCGCGTTCCCGATGAAGCGCCGCGCCGAGCTGGTGGACGAGCTCGCCCCGCTGCTGATGCCGGACGGCGCGGCGGACCACCCGTGGGCCGCGTGGGCCGACGAGGCCGCCCACGAGAGCGCGCGGCTGCCGGGGGCGCAGAGCCGGTGGACGGGGAAGAAGGACCTGTCCTGGGTGCCGCTGCGCCCCGAGCGGGTGTGCGAGGTGGCCTACGACCACATGGAGGGCGACCGCTTCCGGCACACGGCCCAGTTCCGCCGCTGGCGCCCGGACCGCACACCGCGGAGCTGCACGTACGAGCAGTTGGAGGAGGTCGTGCGCTACGACCTCTCCGCAGTGCTGGGCGGCGGAGGCCCGGAGGGCTGAGCGGCGGTGACCTTCTCCCATTCGGCGCGGGTCGGGCCGGTCGCGTTCGGGACGTAGTCCGGGCGGGCGGCCAGCCACTGGGCCACCCGGGCGCGGACGTCCGGGTCGGCGTAGGCCTGTTCGGGGGAGACGGCCAGGTGGCGGACGCGGGCGCGGACCCGCATCACCTCGGGGTCGTCCAGGGCGCAGTCGAACAGGGCGGCCCGCTCGCGGGCGCTCCCGGTGCGCAGGCCCTGGGTGGCGTAGCGCTCGCCGATCGCGGTGTCGGCCACCACCTGGAAGTCGAACCACGGCTTGAGGGTCCGTACCGCCCACGCGTGGTGGCCAGCGGCGTAGTCGGCCGATCCGGGGTCCTGGTGGGCCGTGCGGGCGACGCGCAGTGCGGCCCAGAGGGCGAGGGACGTGCCCTGGCCGAGGGTGGGGTTGGTGTGGGTGACGGCGTCGCCGACCGGTACGAAGCCGCTGACGACGGGGCCGTGTTCGTCGACGAGGGCGCACCACCGGTTGTCCAGGCCGGCGATGGCCAGCACCTCGGAGAGCGGTTCGGCGCCCAGGTCCAGCCAGGCGGCGCCCGGCGGGAAGCTGCGGGCGGCCTCCTCGAAGACGGCCGGGTCGCGCAGGGCTGAGCGGGTGGCGTCCCCGGTGTGCACGATGAGGGTCACCGCGAAGACCCGGTTGTCGGCCGGGAAGACGGCGCAGCCGGCGAAGGTGCCGCCGGCCACGCTCCACGGCCGGCGCGGCCCCTCGGGGGTGCCGGCGGGCAGCCGGTACCAGCGGCAGAAGTACGCGAGGCCGGTGCGGTGGCGTTCGACGGCGGCCGGCCGGCAGCCGGCCGCGGTCAGCCAGCGTTCCGCGGCTCCGCGCCGGCCGCCGGCGTCCACGACCAGGTCGCCCGCGTAGGAGGCGGCGGCCGTACGTACGCCGGTGACGCGGGGCACGGGCGAGGGGCCCCCGCGCGCCACGGGCGCCGCCACGGGAGCCGCCCCGGCGTCGGGCCCGGGGGCGAGGACCAGGCCCGTCACCGGCTCCCCGTAGCGGCAGACCACCCCGGGCTCCGCCCGCAGAGCTGCGGCCAGGGCGCTCTCCAGGACGATCCGCCGGGTCTGGATCATGACGAGG
Source organism: Streptomyces bambusae (assembly GCF_019400985.1). Lineage (GTDB taxonomy): Bacteria > Actinomycetota > Actinomycetes > Streptomycetales > Streptomycetaceae > Streptomyces > Streptomyces bambusae_A. Next base: position 17,210 of record NZ_WTFF01000085.1, on the reverse strand, counting down.
TCCTCGTCCCCGTCGCGGACCGGCGGGCGTACGTCGAACCAGTCCAGCTCGTGCCGCTCCTGGGCGCCCAGGCGCAGCATCTCGGCGTGGACGTCGGGCAGTTCGTCGAGCAGCACGCGGCGGGCGGCGCCCAGCAGCACGTGCGGCTGGGCCGCCTGCGGCACGGACGGGCGCCGCCAGCCGAAGAAGTCCCGGTCGAGGGCGGCCCCGGGGGCCCTGCTGTCGCGTTCGAACAGCTCCACGGTGTGCCCGTGCCGTGCGGTGAGCAGCGCGGTGGCGAGCCCTCCGACCCCGCCCCCGACAACCAGCACATGCGCCATGTCGTCCCCCCTGCTTCCCTGCTCCCCTGCCCGTGCAGCCGTACGACCGTCCGACCGTCCGTCTGATCGGCCGGACGGACGGACGGACGGACGGCCGGCCGATCAGAGCCTGCGCTGCGCCGGGGCTGCCGAAACCAGCGACCGGTGGCGACGTGCGGCCCGCCGACCGGTGCGGGCCGCCCTCAGGAACGCAGCTCAGGAACACAGCTCAGGAACAGAACTCAGGAAGACAGCTCAGGAACACGACTCAGCGCCGCAGAGCCGACCGTACCGCGAAGGCCACGACCACCTCCGCCACGCCCAGCAGGACGAGCCACAGGCCGAGCAGCCGGGTCAGGGCGACGGCGGACTCGATCGGCAGGCACAGCACGACGACGCCCGCGGCGATGCCGAGGACCGCGACGCCGAAGGTGAACCCGCGGTGCGGGAGCCCCTTGTCGACGATCGCCCGGTACGCGCCGAGCATGCCGGAGACCAGCCAGACCACACCGAGCAGCAGGGCGAGGACGGTGACGGTCTTCTCGGGGCCGCGCAGGACCAGCACGCCCGCCACGACGTAGACCACCGCCATGAGCAGCCCCGCCCACCGGTCGCCGTGCTCGTGCCGGCCGAACGCCGCCACGAACCGGAACAGCCCTGCCAGCAGCAGGTACAGCCCGATGAGGACGGCCAGCACGTGCAGGGTCTCGCCCGGCCACACCAGCACGAGGATGCCGAACACCAGGGTCACGATCGCCGAGCTCAGTGCCCACTTCCAGGAGGCACCGAGTGCCGAGAGCGTGTCGAACGGGTCGCCCGACGGGCCGCCTACCGCGCTGCCGAAGGCGGGCTCATCGGGCGGTAGCGGCGGGTCCGGGTGTCGGGGCGTGGTCATGGCTCCTCCGTAAGGTGTCAGGCAGCCCGGTCGTCACAGCGGCTGCGGGGCGAACGGGTGGAGTTCGCCCGTGCTCCCGCGCACCAACCCGTAGCTGTCGTTGGGTACTTCGTTCCAGGCGCCGGGGAGGTCGCCCAGGGGCTCGGAGACGACGAGCCGGGTGTCGTCGGACACTTCCTGGAGGAACGCCGCGTCGGGGTGCAGGGCGCGCAGGGACTCCACCCTGGTGCTGTAGAACAGCGTCCGCGCGGTTCCCTCGCTGGCGTAGCGGAACGCCCACACCGTCGAGCCGTCCGTGACCGCGACGGTCATCTGCATGGGGGCGGCGACGCCGTGCTCGTGGCCGATGCGCTCCACCGTGCCCACCATCCGGGCCACCGCTCCCGGGGGGTCGTCCTCCAGGCCGTAGGTCAGGGCGAGGAAGAACATCGTCTCCGAGTCGGTGGTTCCCTCGATGTCCAGGTAGAGGGTGGGGTCGACGGCCATGGAGAGCTGCCTGCGCATCTGGTGGAAGCCCGAGATGGCACCGTTGTGCATCCACATCCAGCGGCCGCGCCGGAAGGGGTGGCAGTTCGTCTGCTGCACGGCCGTGCCCGTCGAGGCCCGGATGTGCGCGAAGAGCAGGGGCGACACGACGTGCTGGGAGATCTCGCGCAGGTTGCGGTTGTTCCATGCGGGGCCGACGTCGCGCATGATCGCGGGGGTGTCGACGCCCGTGTCCGGCGCGTACCAGCCGATGCCGAACCCGTCCCCGTTGGTCGTCTCGACCCCCAGGCGCGAGTGGAGGCTCTGGTCGATCAGGGAGTGCTTGGGTTCGTAGAGGATCTTTTCGAGCAGCAGGGGGGTACCCGAGTAGGCGAGCCACCGGCACATGATCGATCCCTCATTTCTCCTGCTGACGACGGCCGCGGCCGCGGCGGGCCACGGTGGGCGCCCTCCGATCCTGCGTGCGCGGGCGGGGCGCTGCATCACCCCGCGGGGGTGATCCCCCGCTCCGCGGCGGCGCCTACGGTCGCAACGGTGTGGGACGCCCCGCAGAGCCGACCCGCTCCGCGGCCGCCGCCCCGCCCCGCCCCCGTACCGGCGGATCTGCGAAGGAGCTGACGTGACCAGAGAAACGAACGACCGTCTCGACGAGGTGGGCCCCATCGACTACCTGGTTGTCGAGTTCCCGGGCAGCCACCTGACGGGTGAGGGGATGCCGCTGCTGGTCGACCTCGTCGACCGCGGGATCATCCGCATCCTCGATCTGACCTTCCTCACGAAGGAGGCGGACGGGTCCGTACGGGGCATCGCCCTGGCCGACGTGACCGGCGACGGGAAGCTCGACCTCACCGTCTTCGAGGGCGTCTCCTCGGGCCTCATCGGCGAGGAGGACATGGCCGAGGCCGGATCCCTCCTGCAGCCGGGGGACTCGGCGGCCATCCTGCTCTACGAGAACCTGTGGGCCGCGCCCCTGGCGGCCGCCCTCCGCCGCGCCGACGCCCGGATGATCGCGAGCGGGCGCGTGCCGGTCCAGGACGTGATCGAGGCACTGAACGCGCTCGACGCCGCGGCCTGAAGGCATCGGCCCGGCCCGGCCAGGCCAGGCCCCTTACCCGACCCGACCCCACGCCACGGATGCCATCCGCTTCCCCGACCCAGGCAAGGCAGGAATCATGCCCGGACTCCTTCGCGGCGTCGCCCGTACCGCCGTCATCGCCGGAACGGCCACCGCCGTCTCCAACCGTGTCTCGCGCCGCCAGGCGGGCCGCTGGGCCCAGCAGGAACAGGCAGCCGCCCCTCCCCCCGAGGCCCCTCCGCCGCCGGCCCCGGCTGCCCCGGCACCCGCCCCCGCCGGCATGGACGACAAGATCAACCAGCTCAAGGAGCTCTCCGCCCTCAAGGAACAGGGCATCCTCACCGAGGAGGAGTTCAGCGCACAGAAGGCCCGCATCCTGGCCGGCTGAAAACATCCTGACCGGCTGACTTCGGCTGCGGTCCGGCCGCGCGCACCCGCTCCGCGCCGTACGGCTTGACAAACGCCGTTGCCGAACCGGCAAATGGGATCATGGCCGAAGACCCCGCGCCCCCCGCAGCCGCCGAGGACGACTTCGCGCGCGTGCTCACCGCCGTCGGGCCGCGGCTGCGGGCGCTGCGGCGGGCGCGCGGGACCACGCTCGCCCAGCTCGGCGAGGCCACCGGGATCTCCCCGAGCACGCTCTCCCGCCTGGAGTCGGGGCAGCGCAAGCCCACACTGGAGCTGCTGCTGCCACTGGCGAAGGCCCACCGGGTGGCGCTGGACGAGCTCGTCGGGGCGCCCGAGACGGGCGATCCGCGCATCCGCAGCCGCCCGTTCGTCCGGCACGGGTCCACCTACGTACCGCTGACCCGCGACTTCACCGGCGTCCGCGCGTACAAGATGGTCCTGCCGCCCGCGCCCGACGCCCGGGCCGGGCTGGAGCTCCAGGTCCACGAGGGCTACGAGTGGCTGTACGTGCTCTCCGGCCGGCTGCGGCTCATGCTGGGCGAGCACGATCTGGTCCTGCGGGCCGGGGAGGCCGCCGAGTTCGACACCCGCACGCCGCACGCCTTCACCAACGCGGGCCCTCAGCCGGTGGAGTTCCTCAGCCTCTTCGGGCCGCAAGGCGAGCGGATGCACGTACGGGCCCGGCCGAAGGACAGAACGCAGGCCACGCAGGACGCGACGGGCACGCAGGGCTCACCCGGTACGCCGGGCACGCAAGAAGCACAAGAACCACAAGGAACGGAAGGGCAGGCATGACCACCCACCCCGCACACCCGGATCGCGAACGCCCCGAGCGGGCCGAGCCGAAGCCCAACGCCGTCGTCGGGGTCGGGCTGGTCGTGCTCGGCGCGGACGGACGGGTGCTGCTGGGCCAGGCGCACGACGGCCGCTGGGAGCTGCCCGGCGGCAAGGTGGACCCCGGGGAGGGCTTCGAGGGTGCCGCGGCGCGCGAGCTCGGCGAGGAGACGGACCTGCGGGTGGACCCGGCGGACGTGGACGTCCTGGCCGTGCAGATCGACGCGTCGTCCGGGCTGACCCGGCTGACGGCGGCCGCGGTCACGCGCGCCGCGCAGGGCACGCCGGTGGTGACCGAGCCGCACAAGATCGTGCGGTGGGAGTGGTTCGCCCCGGCCGACATCCCGGACGTGCTGTACGCGCCGTCGGCGGCGGTGCTGCGCACCTGGCGGCCGAGCCTGACCCAGCTGCCGCCCGTACCCTCGCACGACTACCCGACCGCGGCGGCGCCGCAGGCGGCGGCCGGCTAGGCCCGTACTTCGCGGGTCGTTGATTCGTTTGGTGTGACCGGTTCGGTGGTGTCCTGGGCCGGTGGTGTGGCGTTGGATCGGGTGTGTCGATGACTTCCCGGTCTCCGCGGCCACGGGCTCAGCGTCAGCGTCTTGAAGTGGCGGTGACGTCCGTGGTGGAGAAGCGTCTGGGCGCTCTGCCTGTCGCTGCCGAGTTTCTGCGCCGGCTGGATGTCGCTGGGATTGTCGACGAGGTATGTCCTGGCGGTGCGAGTGAGCTGGTGACGCACGGGCAGGTGAGTCCACTCCACCGCCAACGCCGCCGGCCGGCAAGCCGCCCGTCCCCGCCGACCAGGCGGATGCCGGGCAGGCCCTGATCCACTACAAGGGCCAGGGCACGGTCGAACGCAGATACCACGACTTCAAGGGCCCGCCCACCGTCCAGATCTCCCGCGGCGTCCAACTCCACCTCCTCGACCTGCTCGACACCGACATCGGACAGACCCGCTGGCCGCAGACCTGAAACGGTGACCGCGAAGTCCGGGGCCAGAGGGGACCACGCCTCACACAAGGCCGAGATCGTTATGCATTACTTGTCTCGCATGGGACTGGTCGCTCATGCACCCGTACGTGTAGTGCGCAGGTGTGCCGGCACGGCCCACCACTGGTCCGGGCGGTCGATGACCGGGGCGTCGGGGCCGGTCTCGCCGTACCGGGCGAGGCGCAGAAGGTAGGCCGCGATGCCTGCCGCGCCCTGCATCCACGTCGTGCCGGGCGGCAGCAGCGGCGGGTCCTCGCGGTGTTCCAGAAAGCGCCAACGGGCGCCCGCGTCATCCCTGATGACCCGGTCGACCAACGCGTCACCCATCCTGTGCGCGGCCCGCAGCAGGGTCTGTCTCCTCTCCGGCGCCCGGCAGTCCTGGGCCGCGTCCAGCAGGACGTCTCCGACGCCCGCCGTTCCGCAGCAGCGGCCGTCGTTGTCCCAGAAGCCGGGACGGAGGCGTTCCGGCACACCCGAGGTGAGGATCGAGGTCATACAGCGGTGCCGCAGTTCGTCGACGTCGTGGCCAGCCACCTCGGTGACCCCTGCGTGCGCCAGCGCGGTGAACAGGTGCGAGGTGCCCGCCGGGCCGTGGCACCACGTGTACGTCACCGGTTCCACCTCCCGGCGCGACGGCGGAATCGTGTGCGGGACGACGAAGCCCGCATCCTTCAACGACCCCACCGAGAGGACGTGCCGGGCGCCCGCGACCGCTGCCTCCACGAAGTCCTCGCGGTCCAGGGCGGCGCCCGCGACCGCCAAAGCGGCCGCGACCCCAGCGGTTCCGTGCGAGTAGTTCGGCGCCCTCGACGCCGCCCCCGGTGTCATACCCCAGTCGAGGCCCGCCTCCGTGCGGTCCGCCGCCCGCAGCAGGGCCTCGCCTCCCGTCGTCGCGATCGCGTCCGTGAACTCGCTCTTCGCCCAGACCGCCGTCATCATCACGCCCGCGGTGCCCATGATGACGTCGGTGAGGGGCGCGTCGGAGCCCGGCTCGAAGTCGAGCGTGGTCTTCCATCCGTCGCCGGTCGCCAGGGCGGCCAGCCGCCGCAGCGCCACCACTTCCTCGCCCGGGGCGAGCAGTCTGAGCGCCGTCGCGTCGCCCGCGAGGCCGTCGTACAGCGAGGGTTCCGTTCGCTGCCCGGCCTGTGCCGACAGTCTGGTCACGATGCCGGTCGCCAGCTCCGTTTCCCGCACGCCCAGCTCCCGGTACTGCGCGATCTCGGCCAGCACCGGGGCCAGGCCGGCGATCCCCGCGTACAGCGAGTCGCGGTCCTGGGCAGGTGACGTGGCCTCAGGACCGCCCTCCACCACGGCCTGCACCAGCCACGGGCCCTCGTCCTCGCGCACGTGGTCCAGCACCCACGACCACGCGGCCTCGCCCACATCCCGATATACGTCGCTTCTCACCAGGCCACGCTACAACCGCCGGATCACCGGCCCGTGCGGTGCGGTGTTGCCGCTCCGTCAGTTCCGGCGGTCGCGGAGGCCGGTCAAGACGCTGACGCTGAGCCCGTGGCCGCGGAGACCGGGAAGTCATCGACACACCCGATCCAACGCCACACCACCGGCCCAGGACACCACCGAACGGGTCACACCAAACGAATCAACGACCCGCGAAGTACGGGGCTAGGACCCCGGTCGGCTTCGGGAACGGTTCGAGGGGCCGTGGTGTCGCGCTGTCCACAGCCGCGCCTCCGCTACGGAACGCCGCCGCATGGATACGGCAGGTGACGATGTGTTCACCTCGAAACGCCGGGAGTCCGTCATGACCACCGAGGAACTCGCCAAGTTCTACGCCCTGCTGACCATCCTCGAGCCGCAGACGCAGGTCTGCCTCCACTCCGCCCGCCTCGCCGAGGTGGGGACGGTGGGTGACGGCAACACCGACACCGACACCGCCGTGCTGAAGCAGCTGAAGACGCATGCTGACAAGATCTCTGCCGAGCTGGCCTCGGTGAAGCCCGAGAAGCTGCAGCGCAAGACGGAGGCGACCGCGAAGCTCATCGTCTAGGCCTGTCGTACAGAACCCGGGACGAGGCAGCCCGGTCTACACGGCCGCGGCCGGGCGGGGTGCGAAATTGCCCTCGCCCAGGTCCTCGGCGAGCAGTCGCTTGGCGATGGCGTCGACGGCGACGCGCAGTTCGTCCCCGGTGGGCCGGCCCCGGTCGCGTTCGAGCTCGCCGGCCAGCCAGTCCGCCCAGGCCCGCGAGATCACCCCGGCCTCGCGCTCGCCGGCCTCGGTGAGCGTGAAGTAGGGGCCCTCGTTGCTGAGGAAGCCCTCCTCGACCATGCGGTCGAAGACGGGCAGCAGTACTTCCGGCGGGAGGGTGCGGCGGGCGGCGATCAGTCCGAGGCTCGCGTGGCCGACCGTACGGGTCATCAGGTCGACCTGCATGACCGCCCAGGCCGCGGCGATGTCGAGGCGGGTGTCGGAGCCCTCGACGATGCGGCGGGCGGTCTGCGGTCCCATGGTGCGGATCAGTTTGCCGACGGCCAGTTCGAGCAGCTTGGCGGAGTCGCCGCTGGCGGTGGCCGGGGAGCCGAAGCCGTCGCCCATGTCGGTGGAGGCGGCCCGGGCGGTGTCGCGCAGCCGTACCTGCTTGAGGAAGAGGGCGACGACGAAGCCGGTCGCCGCGACCGGCACGGTCCACAGGAAGACCGTGCTCAGCGCGTCCGCGTACGCCGCGACGATCGGGGCCGCGGCGGCCGGGTCGAGCGCGTGCACCCCCTGCGGGCTGCGCGCGGCGGCGGCCAGGGTGGCGGGGTCGGCCCCGGTGGTGCGGGCGGCTTCGGCGATGCCCGCGCGGAGCTCGGGCTCCAGGCGGCCGGCGTAGATGGTGCCGAAGACGGCGGCGCCGAAGGAGCTGCCGAGGGTGCGGAAGAAGGTGACGCCGGAGGTGGCCGTGCCCAGGTCGGCGTAGTCGACGGTGTTCTGCACGGCGATGGTCAGCACCTGCATGCACAGGCCGATGCCGGTGCCGAGCACGAACATGTAGAGCGATTCGAGCCAGGCGCCGGTGCCGGGTTCCATGAGGGAGAGCAGATAGAGCCCGACGGCCATGACCAGGCTGCCGGCGATCGGGAAGATCCGGTAGCGGCCGGTCCGGCTGGTGACGTTGCCGCTGAAGACCGAGGCGAGGAGCAGGCCGATGACCAGCGGGAGCGTGCGGACGCCGGAGACGGTGGCCGAGTCGCCGTCCACGTACTGCAGGTAGGTCGGCAGGAAGGTCATGGCGCCGAGCATCGCGAAGCCGACGATGAAGCTGAGCACCGAGCAGACGGTGAAGACGGGGTTGCGGAAGAGCCGCATGGGCAGCATGGGTTCGGCGGCCCGGGTCTCGGCGAAGCAGAAGAGTGCGAGGGCGCCCGCGCCCACCACGAAGAGGCCGATGACGAGGGACGAGTCCCAGGGGTACTCGTTGCCGCCCCAGCTGGTGGCCAGGATGAGCGCGCCGGAGCCGATCGCGACCAGGGCGATGCCCAGGTAGTCCACGATCGGGCGGCCGGCGGCGCGGACGGCCGGGATGGTCCGGGCGGCGGACACGACGACCAGGACGGCGATGGGCACGTTGACGTAGAAGCACCAGCGCCAGCTGAGGTGATCGGTGAACAGGCCGCCGAGCAGCGGTCCGACGACGGTGGCGACGCCGAAGACCGCACCGATGGCGCCCTGGTAGGTGCCCCGTTCGCGCAGGGGCACGACGTCGGCGATGAGGGCCATGGAGGTGACCATGAGGCCGCCCGCGCCGAAGCCCTGGAGGCCCCGCCACACGATGAGCAGGGTCATGTTGGAGGCGAGGCCGCACAGGAGTGAGCCGCTGATGAAGACGACCGCGGAGAGCTGGAAGATGAGCTTGCGGCCGAAGAGGTCGCCGAACTTGCCGACGAGCACGGTGGCGACGGTCTCGGCCAGCAGGTAGGAGGTCACCACCCACGACATGTGGGCCCCGCCGCCGAGGTCGGCGACGATGGTCGGCAGGGCCGTGCCGACGATGGTCTGGTCGAGTGCGGCCAGCAGCACGCCCAGCATGATCGTGCCGAACACGACGTTGCGCCGGCGCCGGTCCAGGACGGGTGGCGCCGTGGCGACGGCCGGGGCAGTGGTCACATCTCGCACTCTCACAGCGGCCCCGCCCGGCCGCATGCGGCACTGCGCCGTCCGGGCTACGGCTTGCCGTCGGCGCGCAGGTACGGGGTCCGCGGGCGGGTACGGGGTCCTCGCGCAGGTACGCCGTCAGCGCAGGTACGCCAGCCCCGGGTGCTCCGCCGCGTAGTCCTCCACCAGTCGCCGGGCCACCGTCACCGAGTCGACCAGCGGGTGCAGGGCGAAGGCCTTGACCGCGTCGGCCCGGGAGCCGCCGGCGGCGGCCGCGAGGACGGCGCGTTCGACCGCCTTGACCGAGGTCACCAGGCCCGTCGCGTGGTCGGGCAGCGGGTCGACGGCGATCGGGTGGGCGCCGCCGGCGTCGACCAGGCAGGGCACCTCGACGACCGCCTCGGCGTCGAGGGGGGCGAGCAGGCCGCGGCCGCGGACGTTGAGGATGAGCGTGGCCCGCTCGTCGCGGGCGATGGCCCGCATCAGGGCCAGCGCGACCCGCTCGTAGCCGCCGGACTCCAGGTCGTCCGCGTCGCGCTCGCCCGCGCCCGCCGCCTCCCGGTTCTCGGCCATGTACGTGGCCTCCCGCTCGGCCCGGGTGCGGTCCCACGCGGCCAGGGCCGCGCCGGGCGGCTGTCCGGGGCGGCCGGCCTCGGCGTAGAAGGCCCGCTGCTGGTCGCGCAGGAAGGCGCCGCGGGTCTGCTTCGCCTCCTGGTAGGCCCGTACGGTCTCGCGGTTGAAGTAGTAGTAGTGCAGGTATTCGTTGGGTACGGCGCCGAGGGAGCGCAGCCAGTCGGCGCCGAAGAGCCGGCCTTCCTCGAAGGACTCCAGCGTGGCGGTGTCGGCCAGCAGCCGGGGCAGTTCGTCGCGGCCGCGGACCCGCAGCCCGCGCACCCAGCCGAGGTGGTTGAGGCCGGCGTAGTCGATCCAGGCGTCGCGGGGGTCCACGCCGAGCAGCCGTGCGATGCGGCGGCCGAGGCCGACCGGGGAGTCGCAGATGCCGATGACCCGGTCGCCGAGTTCTTCGGCCATGGCCTCGGTGACCAGTCCGGCCGGGTTGGTGAAGTTGATGGTCCAGGCGTCGGGGGCGGTGCGGGCGATGCGGCGGGCGATCTCCCGGGCCACGGGTACGGTCCGCAGTCCGTACGCGATCCCGCCCGCGCCCACGGTCTCCTGGCCGAGGACGCCGTGGCCGAGGGCGATCCGCTCGTCGGCGGCGCGTCCGTCGAGCCCACCGACGCGGATCGCGGAGAAGACGAAGTCGGCGCCGCGCAGGGCCTCGTCGAGGTCGCCGGTCGCGGTGACGGCCGGGGCGTCGGGCACGGGGGCGGCCTGGTCGGCGAGTACCCGGGTCATGGCGGTGAGCCGGCCGGGGTCCTCGTCGTAGAGGGTGACGTGCCGGACCCGGCCTTCGCCGCGGTCGCCCAGCAGTGCTCCGTAGACGAGGGGGACGCGGAATCCGCCTCCGCCGAGGATGGCCAGCCGCACGTCGCTACCGCCTTGTCTCCCGCGCCTCGCGGCGCCCCCGGTGGCCCGGGCGCGCGACGCCTGCGGCGACCCGCTGCGGACCCTGCGTGCCACGATCCGTGACACGCGGTGCCGTGCCACGATCCGTGACACGGCTCCGCACAGCAGCGTCAGGACGGCGCCGCCGTGCACATCGTCCCAGTGTCGCCCCCGCGGTCACTCCTGCGGCGGCGGCACGGCGCGCAGCCGCGGTCCCTGCGGGCGGACGGTCCCGGTCGGCGCCGGGCCGGCGGGGACGCCCTGCGGTGCGGAGAGGATCAGGGTGATCCGGGTCAGGCCCATGGTGTCGAGCTGCCGGCTGGTTTCGGCCACCATCCGGCAGCGGACGGTGCCCCAGCGCGGGTCGGGGTGGTGGACGGCGAGGACCGCTCCGTCGCGCTCGGCGGCCTCGGCGCCGTACGTGCTGAGCCAGTGCGGGACGCCGTAGCGGTAGGCGGCCTCCATGAACGGGTCGCGGGCCACCTCCTGGCGGATGCTGCACAGCCCCTCGTCCTCGGGGTCGGCGGCCAGGGCGGTCGCGAACTGGGCGAGCAGCGGTACGCACCAGGCCGGCTCGTGGTCCTCCAGCACGGCGGCCGCGTCCGGGTGGAACAGCACGAACCGCAGGAAGTTGTCGTCCGGCAGGGCGGTGGGGTGCGGGCGGACGGCCTGGAAGAGCTGGTCGAAGGCGGAGTTGGTGAGCGCGACGTCCCAGCGGTGGTCGATCAGGAAGCTCGGGTAGGGCACGGCCTCCATGAGGGCGGCGTAGTCGCGCAGGTAGTCGCGCAGGGCCGGGTCCTGGGGCAGCCGGTTCTCCTCGGCGGCGTGCCAGGTGGGCGGCGGGTCCCGGTCGACCATGACGCGGAACAGCCAGAAACACTGCCGCTCGCTCATTTCGAGTGCTTCGGCGAGGGCGAGGAGTTTGCGGTCGGTCCATTCCTTGACCAGGCCGCGTTCCCAATTCCCGTACGCGCGCACGCTGATCCGCAGGCGTGCGGCGACGTCCTCCTGACTCAGGCCCAGTTCTTCGCGGCGTTGGCGCAATATCTCCTTGCGCCGTTCCGACCGTACTGCGCCGCGCACGGGCTCCTCACCCGTCAGGCGCTCCTCACCGGCCGCCCGGGAGAGGCCGTCGGACGGGCCCACCGCTGCGAGATGTGGCACCGAGAGCTCCCCCTTCTCGCGGTCTGGATCTTCATTTCCGTGTGGCGATCCTGCTACCGACGTCATTCGAGTGTCAACTATTGTGGCAATTCCAGCCTCTTGACAGCTTATTCACGCCACAGCTGTGGCAAGTTCTAGTCCTCCGAGGTCGTAGGGGCTAGCCTCCAAAGGCCCATCACGTGCCCTGAACCGGCCTCGCGCGATCTAGGAGAACCACTGGTGACAGACGGCTTCCCGGCTCCCGTCGCGGTGGCCAGCGTGCCCCTGGCGACCACCGTCACTCGGGTGGCCCAACTCGCTGACACGCTAGGACGCGACCACAGTGAGGTCTTCGACCTGCGCCGCCTCTCGGAGGCCTCCGGCGTCCCGGCCGACGTGGTCGGGACCCTGCTGGAGGGCCGGCCGGCCGGTGAGCCCGATCTCCAGGCGCGCTTCCTGCAGCGCCTGGACCTGCTGCGGCGGACCCGCCTGAAGCCCAACGGGCGCCGGTACACGCAGCAGGAGATCGCCGACGGCGCCGGCATGTCGCGGCAGCAGGCGGGTGCGCTGATCAACGGCGACCGCCGCCCGACGATGGAGCACTGCGACGCGATCCAGCGCTTCTTCGGCGTGCACGCCGGATTCCTGACCGCACATGATGCAGAAGCCCTCGACGACGCCCTGCTGCGCACCGAACAGCAGCTTCTCCAGGATTTCGCAGGTCGCGAGCGGGAACGCGAGCTGGAGCGGGAAACCGTACCCGCGGACGGCGATTCGGCGGGCGATCCGCTGGCGAGACTCCTGCAGAACCACGGAGTGCGGGGCATCGCCTGGCGCGCCGCCCAACTGCCCAGCGACAAACACCGGGACAAGGTGACGGAATGGCTGGACATGCTCCTCGAAAGCGTCAAACCCGACGAGTCCTGACCCGGCCCCTTGGCTGGGTCTGAATCCCTCACGTCCTGATCCGGATCCGCGCCGACGGGGAGAACGGTGAGCATAGGCAGAGAGCAGCGGCGGCTGTGCGGGGAGCTGGTGGCCGGCATCACGCTGACCGCCCCCGTGGAACCCGTGGACCTCTACGCCGCCCTGTGCGACGGCATGAGCAGGCACCGGGGGCGCCGGGTGGAGTTCCGGATGGCGGCGTTCCCGCCGGGGACGGCCAGCGGGCTGTGGCTGGACATGGCCGACCGCGACCTGGTGGTCGTCGAGGAGCGCACCGCCCCCGACCACCAACTGGTGATCCTCGGCCACGAGCTGTGGCACATGAAGGCCGGCCACTGCAGCCACCACGTGGACGGCGCGGCCGTCGCCGCGCGGCTGCTGTCCGACGAGGCCGACATCAGCGAGACCGTGCGCCGGGTGGCGGCCCGTACCCGCGCGGACGTACGGGAGGAGACCGAGGCGGAGACCTTCGGGCTGCTGCTCGGCAGCAAGTGCCGGCCCTGGCTGGCCGGCTCCGCGAGCCACCGGGCGCCGGCCCACCGCGACCAGCTGGCCGGGCGGATCGAGGCCTCCCTCGGATACCGGGGGCACAGGGCCGAGCGTTGAACGGCGAGGACTACTACATCCCGGCGGCGGCGATGGCGGTCGCCCTCGCCTTCAAGCTGCCGGCACTGCGCCACAACTGGCGCGACCCGCTGCTGCGGTCCGTGTGCGCGCTGCTGATCCTGGCGGGCTCCGTGTTCACCTTCGCGGCTCCCCCGACGATCGCGGCCGTCAACCGCTGGACGGGCATCCCCAACGTCTCGGCGCCACTGGTGTACTGCCTGATCACCGCGTTCAGCGCGTCCTGCCTGGTGCTGATCGTCAACTGGCGCGGCGGCCCGCCGGAGCAGACCCGGCGCGTCTCGCGGCGCTGGATCCTCGGCTACGGGGTCGTGGTCGTGGCCCTCGTCGTGCTGTTCGTCCTCGGCGAGGCGCCCGAGGAGCGGCTGCGCGACCTGGACACGTACTACGTCACCACGCCGTACATCCGCGAGATGATCGTGCTCTACCTCGCGGCACACACCGTGGCCGCGGTGGTGATGGTGGCCCTGTGCTGGCGCTGGTCGCTGCAGGTGCGCGGCTGGCTGCGCGTCGGGCTGATGATCATCGTCGTCGGCTACGTGTTCAACCTCAGCTACGACGCCACGAAGTTCACCGCGGTCCTCGGCCGCTGGCTCGGCGTCGACCTCGACTACTTCAGTACGTACCTGGCGCCGCCGATCGCCTCCCTCGGCGCCCTGATCAGCGCGATCGGATTCGTCGTACCGCTGGTGTGCCAGCGCGCCCAGGACAGCTGGCGGACCTGGGCGACGTACCGGCGGCTGGGCACGCTGTGGCGCGAGCTGCAGGGCGCGGTGCCGCTGGGCACTCCCGGGGTCCGGATGGCCTGGTGGTCCCCGGCCGAACTGCGGGTGCTCCAGCGCGAGTCGGACATCCACGACGGCTTCCTGCACCTCGGCCCCTACTTCGACCAGCGGCAGCGCGCGCAGGCGTACGAGCAGGCGCGCGCGGCCGGGGCGGACGAGGAGACCGCCCGGGCGGTCGGGGACGCGGCGATGGTCGCGGCGGCCGTACGGGCCCGCTCCGCCGATCCGGAGGGCCGGATCGTCGACGCGGAGCCGGACCCGGCGCAGGGGGCGGTGGACGGCCCCCGCGACCTGGTGCGGATCTCCCGCGCCTTGCGTCATTCACCGTCAGTAGCAGCGGCCCGCGGTCATCACGCGGCCACCACAGGAAGCGGCCTTCGATGAGTGAAGCCCACAGACATGCCGTGATCGTCGGCGGCGGATTCTCCGGCATGCTGGCCGCGGCCGCGCTCGCCGACCGCACCGTACGGGTGACCGTCGTCGAGCGCGACGCGCTGCCCGCCTCCCCCGTCCCGCGCCGCGGCCTGCCGCAGGCCCACCACGCCCACCTGCTGTGGTCGGGCGGTGCGCGGGCCGTCGAGGAGCTGCTGCCGGGCACCGTGGAGCGCTGGCTGGCGGCCGGCGCGCGGCGGATCCCGCTGCCGACCGGGCTGGTGTCGATGTCGGCGAACGGCTGGCTGCGGCGCTTCCCCGAGACCCAGTTCCTGATCGCCTGCAGCCGGGACCTGCTCGACTGGACCGTGCGCGAGCAGGTCCTGCGCCGGCCCGGGGTCACCGTGCTGGAGCGTACGGAACTGCTGGGGCTGGAGGGCGACGCCGAGCGGGTGACCGGGGTGCGCATCCGCGAGGCCGACGGCACCCGGCGAGTGCTGGCCGCCGACCTCGTCGTGGACGCCAGCGGCCGGGGATCGCGCGCCCCGCGGCTGCTCCAGCAGTTGGGCGCCGGGCCGGTGCACTCGGAGGAGGTCGACTCGGGCCTCGTCTACGCCAGCCGGATCTTCCAGGCGCCGCAGGGCACCGACGGCTATCCGGTGGTCAACGTCCAGTCGGACCCGCGGGTCCCGGTCCCCGGGCAGACGGCGACGATCGTGCCGGTGGAGGGCGGGCGCTGGCTGGTGACGCTGTCGGGCACCCGGGGCGGCCAGCCGTCGGGCGACACCGACCGGTTCGAGGCCTTCGCGCGGGGCGTGCGCCATCCGGTGGTGGGCGAGCTGATCTCGCGGGCCGAACCGCTCACGGACGTCGTCGTCACACGGGCGACGGTCAACCGGCGCAACTTCCTGGAGCGGGCCGCGCTGTGGCCCGAGGGCTTCGTGGTGGTCGGCGACGCCGTCGCCACGTACAACCCGGTGTACGGGCACGGGATGTCGGTGGCCGCCCAGGGCGTGCTGGCCCTGCGTACGGAGCTGCGGGCGCGGGGGCTCGCCGCCCCGGGCTTCGCCCGCCGGGTGCAGCGGGCGGTGGCCGGCCCGGTCGCCACGGCCTGGGACCTGGCCACCGCTCAGGACATCCTGTACCCGGGCGCGCGGGGCCGTCCGCCGGGCCGGATGTCGGTGGCGCTGCGCCGCTACGTCGACCGCCTGATGCTGACCGCGACGAGCCGGCCGCTGGTCTCCAAGGCGATGTTCGACGTGATGACCCTGTCGGCCCCGGCGAGCACCCTGCTCCGCCCGGAGGTGGCCCTGGCCGTCGCACGCGGCCCCCGCCGCCTGCCCCTGCACGAACCGCCGCTCACGGAGCGGGAGCGGCGGGTCATGGAGCGGACGGACGCGGGGGCGTAGGGGCGTAGGGGCGTAGGGGCGTAGGGGGCGGGGCCGGAGGGCTAGTCGCCGGCGGCGAGGGAGAGGGAGGGGAAGAGGTCCGCGAACGGGGCCGCTGAATCGATTCCGTCCCGGCCGTACGGGGCGTCGAAGCTCCACACCAGGAACAGCAGGAACACGATCAGCGCGCTGAACAGGCCCGCCAGCAGCAGCTCACGGCCCGAACGGCGGATCTGGAGGGTGAAGATCAGCCCGATCGTGACGACCGCCCCGGTGAGCAGCCCGAACCACACCACGCCCGGCAGCGTGGACTCGGAACTCTGGGTGCGGGTGTGCCGGGCGTCGTCGGCCGCGGCGATCTGGTCGAGGAGCGGCTGGTAGGCCTGCGCCTGGAGCTCGGTGGCCGGGGCCTGGTGGGTGACGTCGCTGCGCAGCTTGCCGAGGAGTTCGGCGCCCTGGGCGGACGGGGCCTCGCCGGAGGTCAGGCGTGGCCAGTCGACGCTGACGGTGTGGCTGACGTAGGCGCCCACCTCGTCGCGGATCCGGTCGCGGACGGCGGCCGGGTACACGTCGGCGCGCTGGGTGACCTCGTACAGTGCCTGGGCCTCACGCCGCACACTGTCCTCGGCGGCGCCGCGCGCCTCCCAGACGCCGGCGATGGCCAGACCGAGGACGATCGCGTAGACCACGCCGACCATCATGGTCATGTACTCGATGACGTCGGGGGTTTCGCTGGTGTCCTCGTCCTCGGCGGCGCGGCGGTGCCGGAGCGTGGTGAAGGCGAGGACGAGGGCGCAGACGAGCGCCATGGCGATGGCCAGGACCAGCCATTCGGACACGAGGGGTTCTCCCGTTCGGGTGGGGGTTCTTCGGTGGTTCGTGGGTGGTTCTCGGCTTCGGCCGCCGGCCTTGCTTTCCGGCTTCGGCTGCCGGCCTTGCCTTCGGGCTTCGGCTGCCGGCTTCCGGCTTCCGCGGGCCGGTACGGGTTCAGCCGCGGCTCTTGGAGCGCGGGCGCAGGGCGGCTGCGGCGAGGACGGCCGGGGTGGTGACGACGACCATGAGCCGTACGGTGGACAGCCCGTCGGGGCCGCGCCGTTGGAGGGCGACCGAGCGGTAGGGGCGTACCCCGAAGGCCGCCGCGACGGCCGCCCGGGGCGCCTTCGGCGCCGTTCGGGGCGGGGCGGGGGCTGCGGGACCGGCCGGGACGTGGACCGCTTCGGGGGCGGGCCCAGGCGCGGGCTGCGGCTTCGGCAGCGGGGCGGGCGGGGGGTAGGGGGGCCGCGCGCTCTTTTAAACAAATCCCCGGCCCCGCAGACGAGGGCTGACCTGTGTGCCGGCCTTCTGTTTGAAAAAAAAAAACATAA
>NZ_WTFF01000084.1 GCF_019400985.1 Streptomyces bambusae | reverse complement strand
GCCCGGCCGAGGTGGCCGAACTGCCCCGGCGGGTCCGCCAGGCCAGCCTCGTCCCGCAGCTGCGCGAGGTCCGCGCGCCCCAGGCCGCTCCCGTCGCCGCCTCCGCCCGCCCGGCCGGCCGCAGCCCGGAGGAGGCCCGGGAGCAGATGGCCGCCTACCGGGCCGGCTGGGCGCGGGGTGCCGAGGACGGCTCCACCCGCGCAGCGAGTGAAGGAGAAGAAGGATGATCGAGCACCAGAGGACCGACCTCGACGGCGCCCGCCGCTCGGGGGAGCTGGACTGGCTGCTGGACGACCTCGTCGTCCGGGTCCGCGAGGTCCGGCACGCGGTCGTGCTCTCCAACGACGGGCTGGCCGTGGGCGCCTCCAGCGCGCTCGGCCGCGAGGACGCCGAGCACCTGGCCGCCGTGGCCTCCGGCTTCCACAGTCTCGCCAAGGGCGCCGGGCGCCACTTCCGCGCCGGGAGCGTGCGCCAGACGATGGTGGAGATGGAAGAGGGCTTCCTCTTCGTCGCCGCGGCCGGGGACGGCTCCTGCCTCGCCGTGCTCAGCGCGGCATCCGCCGACATAGGCCTGATCGCGTACGAGATGGCCCGGCTCGTGCGGCGGGTCGGCGAGCACCTGTACACCCCGCCGCGGTTCGCGGCGCGGCCGCCGGCCGCCGGTTGAGGGCGGTACGGCACATGATCGACCAGTGGTATGACGCCGACGCGGGCCCGCTCGTCCGCCCGTACGCGATGACCGGAGGGCGGACCAAGCCGGGGCCCTACGGCGTCCGGTTCGACCTCATCGCGCTGGTCGCGGTGGACCCGGGCGGTGACGACGCGGCCGCCGAGTCCCTGCTCGGGCCCGAGCACCGGTCGCTCCTGGGGCTGTGCCGGGCCGAGACGCAGTCGGTGGCGGAACTCGCCGCCGAGGCGGACCTGCCGGTCGGGGTGGTGCGCGTACTGCTGGGGGACCTGCTGGAGGCCGGGCACGTGCGGGTCAGCAGGCCCGTACCGCCGGCCCAGCTGCCGGACGAGCGGATTCTGCGGGAAGTCATCGAGGGATTGCGAGCGCTGTGATGGGACGGTACGCATCGGGCACGGGACCGGCACGGGGACCGGAGCCGGAGCCGGAGCCTGGGCCGGCGCCGGGGGACGGGGCGGAACCCGAGCTGGCCGCGCTGGCGTTGAAGATCCTGGTGGCGGGCGGGTTCGGCGTGGGCAAGACCACGCTGGTGGGGGCGGTGAGCGAGATCCGTCCGCTGCGGACGGAGGAGTTGCTGAGCGAGGCCGGCGAACTGGTCGACGACACCGGAGGGGTGGACCAGAAGACCACGACCACCGTGGCGATGGACTTCGGGCGGATCACCATCCGGGCCGGGTTGTCGCTGTACCTGTTCGGGACGCCGGGGCAGGACCGCTTCTGGTTCCTGTGGGACGAGCTGGCCCAGGGCGCCCTCGGGGCGGTGGTGCTCGCCGACACCCGGCGGCTGGAGGACTGCTTCCCGGCTGTCGACTACTTCGAGCACCGCGGGATCCCGTTCCTCGTCGCCGTGAACTGCTTCGCCGGGGCACGGCAGTACGGCGCCCACGAGGTGTCACGTGCCCTGGACCTCGACCAGGGCACGCCGGTGGTGCTGTGCGACGCGCGCGACAAGGACTCGGGGAAGGAGGTCCTGATCAGGCTGGTCGAGTACGCCGGCCGGGTGCACACGGCGCGGCTCCTGGAGTCGGTGGAGCCGCAGGCGGATTCCGTATGACCACGGCAGACGCCTGAACCGGGCACGGCCGGGACAGGAACGCCCGCCATGCCTCTTGCGTCATCTTCTTCGCCATGAGGACATCGTGCTTGCCGGGAAAGCCCCTGGTGGGGAAGGCTTGCGGGACGATGGCCACGGGGGACGACGGGGAGGGGCGGAAATGGCACTGGACAAGCAGCTCGACTGGCTGCTGGACGATCTGACGCGCCGGGTCCAGCAGGTGCGGCATGCGGTGGTGCTTTCCAACGACGGCCTGGTCACGGGCGCGAGCGCCGGGCTGGCCAGGGAGGACGCCGAGCACCTCGCGGCCGTCTCGGCGGGGCTGCAGAGCCTGGCCAAGGGGTCCGGACGGCACTTCCGGGCGGGCGAGGTCCGCCAGACGATGGTCGAGTTCGACGAGGGCGTCCTCTTCGTCATGGGAGCCGGCGCGGGCAGCTGCCTGTGCGTGCTGAGCGGGGCCGAGGCGGACATCGGCCAGGTCGCGTACGAGATGACGCTGCTGGTGAACCGGGTGGGCGAACACCTCGGGGTCGCGGAACGACGGGTCACGGGCGGCTAGTTGCGGCGGCCGGTCGCGAGCGGCTCACGTTGTCCACAGGCCTGGCCGAGGGTCGTGACAGTCGGTTACGTTCTTCACACAGAGTAACGACGATGTGTGGGGAGGGCGTCATGAAGGTCATGGCCGAGGGCAGGTGCTACGCCGGGCCCGAGAGCGACAGCAAGGGCGGGGGCGACAGCAAGGGCGGGGACGGCAGTAGGCGCGAGAGCGCCGGCAAGGGTGAGAGCGGCGGTAGGGCTTCGCGGCGGGGTGGGCAGGCGCTGCTGGGCGGGGCGCGGGCCGCAGGTGAACTGGGCCTGCGCCGGAGCGAGTTCGCCCGGGCCGTCCAGCTCGGGATCGTCCGGGCGGGACCCCGGGCTGCCGGCGCCGGGGCCGGGGCGCGGTTCGCGCGGGCCGAGCTGGAGCGGGTCCGGTGCGCCGACGGATTTCCCGAAGTGCTGCGCGAGCAGGTCCAGACACTGGGTGCCGCGGCCGCGGCCGAGGCACTCGGCATCGGACCGACGCGGTTCACCCGGCTGGCGCGCTGCGGGCACGTGGTCCCGGTGGGATATCGGATCAACCGCTACCGGGCCGTCGTATGGCTCTATCTCGCCGCGGAGTTGAGGGAGTTCGCCGCCCGGCGGCCGGAGCTCCTGCGCGGGGGTATGACTGCGGCGGACCGGGAGCTCATCGCGGACGGGGCCGACCTGAGGCCGCGCGGTTGGCGCGAGCGGCACGTCGAGCTGCTGCTCAGACGCACCGCGGATCCGTGGGAGCGGGCCGCGGTGCTGGCCTCCGTCCTGCCCGAGGAGGAGGTGGCGCGGAGCGTGGCCGACCCGGCGGAGCGGATCCTGCTCGCCGGGCTCGCGCCCCCTCCGCCGTACGGACACCCGCGGGCCCCGGCCGCCGCGCTCGTGGCCGCCCGGCTGCTGACCGCGGAGCTGCCCGACGAGATCGACTCCTACCGGAGCGGGCTCGCCTTCGCCCTGAGCGGGGCGCGCGCTCAGTCGAAGTCGACGGGGCAGAGGGGGCCGACGTAGACCCAGGCGCCGCCCTCGCGGGTGAAACTGCTGTGCTCGCGCAGCGATCCCCGGTGCCGGCCCTCGCGGTAGTGCGCCCGGAACTCCACCGAGCCCTCCGTCTCGAACATCCCGCCGCGCTCGGTGCCGAGGATCTCCAGCCGTTCCCAGCGCTG
Source organism: Streptomyces bambusae (assembly GCF_019400985.1). Classification (GTDB taxonomy): domain Bacteria; phylum Actinomycetota; class Actinomycetes; order Streptomycetales; family Streptomycetaceae; genus Streptomyces; species Streptomyces bambusae_A. The sequence goes on along the minus strand of NZ_WTFF01000084.1, from coordinate 21,605 downwards.
CTCCGGATCCAGGTCCAGGTGCGCCGGGCGGGTCGAGGAGTGCCAGGAGCGCAGCAGGTACGCGGTGTCGCCGAGGGCGAAGGCGCTGAACCGGGAGCGCATCAGCAGCTCGGCGGTGGGCGCCTGCTGGGCACCGGAGTGGAAGCGGCCGCAGCAGTCGGCGTAGGACGCGGGCAGCCCGCAGGGGCAAGGGGTGGCCGGGGTCGGCATGGGTGACGGCTCAGCTCTTCGGATCGGCGGGACGGTCGGAAAGGTCGGAAGGGGCGCGAGGGTCGGGGCGGCGAAAGAGCCGGGCAAGCGGAACGGCCGGGTGCGGCCGGCTCCGGGTCAGGCCGGTCGGGGCGCCGACGGGTACGGCCGGAAGAGGCCCTCCTGCACGACGGAGACCAGCAGCCTGCCCTCCAGGTCGTAGATCCGGCCGCGGGCCAGGCCGCGGCCGCCGTGGGCGATGGGTGACTCCTGGTCGTACAGGAACCACTCGTCCGCCCGGAAGGGGCGGTGGAACCACATGGCGTGGTCGAGGCTCGCCATGTCGAAACCGCGCATGCCCCACAGCGGTTCCACGGGGATGCGCACGGCATCGAGGAGGGTCATGTCACTGGCGTAGGTCAGGGCGCAGGTGTGTACGAGCGGGTCGTCGCCCAGTGGGCCGACCGCCCGCATCCACACCGCGCTGCGCGGGTCGGCGTCCTTGATCTCCTCGGGGGTCCAGCGGAGCCGGTCCGCGTACCGGATGTCGAAGGGCTGGCGGCGGGCCATCCGCTCCAGCGCCTCGGGCAGGCTGCCCAGGTGTTCGCGGATCTCGTCCGCCACCTTCGGGAGCGTGTCCGGATGGGGGAAGTCCAGGCGAGGAGGCAGCTGGTGCTCGATGCTGCCCTCCTCCGGCTGATGGAAGGAGGCGGTGAGGTTGAAGATCGTACGGCCCTGCTGGACCGCGGTGACCCGGCGCGTGGTGAAGGAGCGCCCGTCGCGCACCCGCTCCACCTGGTACACGATCGGCACCCCGGGGATGCCGGGGCGCAGGAAGTACGCGTGGAGCGAGTGGACCGGCCGGTCGCCCTCGGTGGTGCGGCCGGCGGCCACCAGCGCCTGGCCGGCCACCTGGCCGCCGAAGACACGCTGGAGGGACTCCTGCGGGCTGAGCCCGCGGAAGATGTTGACCTCGATCTGCTCCAGGTCGAGCAGGTCCACGAGTCTCTCGGCGGGGTTCGTCATCAGAGGTTCTCCACTGCTGTCGGTTCCGACGGGTCGGGCAGGGACGGCGGGCCGCTCAGAGCTCGCCGACCGAGGTGACCCGGACCACCGCCCGGCCCTCCTCGTCCGACGCCGCGAGATCGACCTCGGCGCTGATGCCCCAGCCATGGTCGCCGTTCGGGTCGGCGAAGGTCTGGCGGACGCGCCACAGGCCGTGTGCCGGGTCCTCCTCGATCGAGAGCAGCTTCGGGCCGCGGGCGTCGGGGCCGGTGCCCAGGTCGTCGTACTCGTCCCAGTACGCGTCCATCGCCTCGCCCCAGGCGTCGGCGTCCCAGCCGGACTCGGCGTCCAGCTCGCCCAGCTCGTCGACCCGGTCCAGGGCTGCCAGCTCCACCCGGCGGAACATGGCGTTGCGGACCAGTACGCGGAAGGCGCGGGCGTTCGCCGTGACCGGCTTGACCTGGTCGGCCTTCTCCTGGGCCTCCTCCGCCGTCTCCGTCTCCGGGTTGGCCAGCTGCTCCCATTCGTCCAGCAGGCTGGAGTCCACCTGGCGGACCATCTCGCCGAGCCAGGCGATGAGGTCCTCGAGGTCCTCGGACTTCAGGTCGTCCGGGATGGTGTGGTCCAGCGCCTTGTAGGCGCCGGCCAGGTAGCGCAGCACGATGCCCTCGGTGCGGGCCAGTTCGTAGAAGGAGGTGAACTCGGTGAAGGACAGCGCCCGCTCGTACATGTCCCGGACGATCGACTTCGGCGAGACCGGGTGGTCGCCCACCCAGGGGTGGCTCTTGCGGTACAGGTTGTAGGCGTGCAGCAGGAGCTCTTCGAGCGGCTTGGGATAGGTGACGTCCTGGAGGCGCTCCATCCGCTCCTCGTACTCGACCCCGTCCGCCTTCATCGCGTTCACGGCCTCTCCGCGCGCCTTGTTCTGCTGGGCGGCCAGGATCTGGCGCGGGTCGTCCAGGGTGGACTCCACCACCGACACCATGTCCAGCGCGTAGGAGGGGGACTCCGGGTCCAGCAGGTCGAAGGAGGCCAGCGCGAAGGTGGACAGGGGCTGGTTGAGCGCGAAGTCCTGCTGGAGGTCCACGGTCAGCCGGATCGTGCGGCCCTCGGCATCGGGGGTGTCGAGCTGCTCCACCACACCGCCGTCCAGCAGCGAGCGGTAGATCGCGATGGCCCGGCGGATGTGGCGCAGCTGGTTCTTGCGGGGCTCGTGGTTGTCCTCCAGCAGCCGGCGCATCGCCTCGAAGGCGTTGCCGGGCCGGGCGATCACCGACAGCAGCATGATGTTGGTGACCTTGAAGCGGGAGGTCAGCGGCTCCGGCTCGGACGCGATGAGCTTCTCGAAGGTGTTCTCGGTCCAGCCGACGAAACCCTCCGGGGCCTTCTTGCGGACCACCTTGCGGCGCTTCTTGGGGTCGTCGCCGGCCTTGGCGAGTGCCTTCTCGTTCTCGATGACGTGCTCGGGGGCCTGGGCGACGACGAATCCGGCCGTGTCGAAGCCCGCGCGGCCGGCCCGCCCGGCGATCTGGTGGAACTCGCGGGCGCGCAGCGTCCGCACCCGGTTGCCGTCGTACTTGGTGAGCGCCGTGAAGAGCACGGTGCGGATGGGGACGTTGACGCCGACGCCGAGGGTGTCGGTGCCGCAGATGACCTTCAGCAGGCCGGCCTGGGCCAGCTTCTCCACCAGCCGCCGGTACTTGGGCAGCATGCCCGCGTGGTGCACGCCGATGCCGTGCCGCACGTAGCGGGAGAGGTTCTTGCCGAACTTGGTGGTGAAGCGGAAGTTGCCGATCAGCTCGGCGATCTTGTCCTTCTCCTCGCGCGAGCACATGTTGATGCTCATCAGCGACTGCGCCCGCTCGACCGCCTGGGCCTGGGTGAAGTGGACGATGTAGACGGGAGCCTGCTTCGTCGACAGCAGCTCGGTCAGGGTGTCGGTGATCGGGGTGGTGACGTACTCGTAGGACAGCGGGACGGGCCGGGTCGCCGAGCGGACCACCGACGTCGGACGGCCGGTGCGGCGGGTCAGGTCCTCCTCGAAGCGGGAGACGTCGCCGAGTGTCGCCGACATCAGGACGAACTGCGCCTGCGGCAGCTCCAGCAGCGGGATCTGCCAGGCCCAGCCGCGGTCCGGCTCGGCATAGAAGTGGAACTCGTCCATCACGACCTGGCCGATGTCGGCGTCCTTGCCGTCGCGCAGGGCGATGGAGGCGAGCACCTCGGCGGTGCAGCAGATCACGGGGGCGTCGGCGTTCACGGAGGCGTCACCGGTCAGCATGCCGACGTTCTCGGTGCCGAACAGCTTGCACAGGTCGAAGAACTTCTCCGACACCAGCGCCTTGATCGGCGCGGTGTAGAAGGTGACCTTGTCCTGGGCCAGCGCGGTGAAGTGCGCACCGGCCGCGACCAGGCTCTTCCCGGAGCCGGTCGGGGTGGACAGGATCACGTTCGCTCCGGAGACGACCTCGATCAGCGCCTCCTCCTGAGCCGGGTACAGGGCGATGCCCTGGTCCTCCGCCCACGAGGAGAAGGCCTCGAAGAGGGCATCGGGGTCGGCGGTCGGCGGCAGCTGATCAATGAGTGTCACGCCCCCCATCTTGCCTGGCCTCGTCCCGGTTCAGGGAACCGGAGGCGGAATCGAAGATCGTCGACGGTACGCTGGGCCGTCCACGATCACCACAGCGCGATCACCACACCACCGGGGCGGGGAACACAGCATGATGGGTCCGGCGCACTCACTGTCGGGGGCAGCGGCCTGGCTGGGGGTGGGCGCGGCGGCCGCGGCCCTGGACCGGCCGATGCCCTGGCCCGTGCTCGTGGCGGGTGCGCTGATCTGCGCGGGTGCCGCGCTCGCGCCCGACCTGGACCACAAGTCGGCGACGATCTCGCGCGCCTTCGGCCCGCTCTCCCGGGGCCTGTGCGAGGTGGTCGACAAGACCTCGTACGCCGTCTACAAGGCGACCCGCACGCCCCGCGACCCCCGCCGCTCCGGCGGCCACCGCACGCTGACCCACACCTGGGTGTGGGCGCTCCTGATCGGCGTCGGCTCCTCGGCCCTGGCGGTCACCGCCGGCCGCTGGGGCGTGCTGGCCCTGCTCTTCGTCCACCTCGTGCTGGCCGTCGAGGGGCTGCTGTGGCGGGCCGCCCGGATGTCCAGCGACGTGCTCGTCTGGCTGCTCGGCGCGACCAGCGCCTGGATCCTGGCCGGTGTCCTGGACCAGCCCGGCAACGGCGCGGGATGGCTGTTCACCGGCCCCGGCCAGGAGTACATGTGGCTCGGTCTGCCGATCGTGCTCGGGGCCCTGGTCCACGACATCGGTGACGCGCTCACCGTCTCCGGCTGCCCCGTCCTGTGGCCCCTGCCGATCGCCGGCAAGCGCTGGTACCCGGTGGGCCCGCCCAAGGCGATGCGCTTCCGTGCCGGCAGCTGGGTCGAGCTGAAGGTGCTCATGCCGGTGTTCATGCTGCTCGGCGGGTTCGGCGGGGCGTCCGCACTCGGCTTCCTCTGAGCCCGCCCGGCCGCCCGCCCGCACGGCCCGGCCCGGCCGGGCCGTGCGGGCGGCCGGGCGGGCTCAGCCGTGCCAGGAGCGCCACAGGGCCGCGTACGCGCCGTCGGCCGCCACGAGCTGGTCGTGCGAGCCCAGCTCGCTGATCCGCCCGTCCTCGACCACCGCGATGACGTCCGCGTCGTGCGCGGTGTGCAGCCGGTGCGCGATCGCCACGACCGTCCGCCCGTCCAGCACCCGCGCCAGGGACCGCTCCAGGTGCCGGGCCGCCCGCGGGTCCAGCAACGACGTCGCCTCGTCCAGCACCAGCGTGTGCGGATCGGCCAGCACCAGCCGGGCCAGCGCGATCTGCTGGGCCTGCGCCGGGGTCAGCGCCGTGCCGCCCGAGCCGACCTCGGTGTCCAGCCCGTCCGGCAGCGCCCGCGCCCAGCCGTCCGCGTCCACCGCCCCGAGCGCCGCCCACAGTTCCGCGTCCCCGGCGCCCGTCCGGGCGAGCCGCAGGTTGTCGCGCAGGCTGCCGACGAACACGTGGTGCTCCTGGTTGACCAGGGCCACGTGCTCCCGGACCCGTTCGGCCGTCATCCCCGAGAGCTGCGCCCCGCCCAGCGTGACCTCGCCCGTCCGCGGCGCGTAGATGCCCGCCAGCAGCCGGCCCAGCGTGGACTTGCCCGCTCCCGAGGGGCCGACCAGCGCCATCCGGGTGCCCGGCGGCACGGACAGGGACACCCGGTGCAGCACGTCCACCCCTTCGCGGTAGCCGAAGCGGACCTCCTGGGCCCGCACGTCACGGCCCTCGGGCGCCACGGCGGCGTCCCCCGCGTCGGGCTCGATGTCCCGCACGCCCACGAGCCGGGCGATCGACACCTGCGCGATCTGGAGCTCGTCGTACCAGCGCAGGATCAGCCCGATCGGGTCGACCATCATCTGGGCCAGCAGCGCGCCCGTGGCCAGTTGGCCGACCGACAGCCAGCCCCGCAGCACGCAGTAGCCGCCGATGAGCAGCACCGCGCCGAGGATGGTCGCGTAGGTGACGTTGACGACGGGGAACAGCACGCTCCGCAGGAAGAGCGTGTACCTCTCCCAGGCCGTCCACTCCCTGATCCGCTGCTCCGACAGGGCGATCCGGCGCCCACCCAGCCGGTGCGCCTCGACCGTGCGGCCCGCGTCGACGGTCTCGGTGAGCGCCGCCGCGACCGCTGCGTACCCGGCAGCCTCCGAGCGGTACGCCGCAGGTGCCCGCCTGAAGTACCAGCGGCAGCCGACGACCAGCACCGGCAGCGCCACGAGCGCGGCCAGCGCCAGCGGCGGCGCGGTCACCGCGAGCGCCCCGAGGAGCAGCCCGACCCACACCACACCGATCGCCAGCTGCGGCACCGCCTCGCGCATCGCATTGGCGAGCCGGTCGATGTCGGTGGTGATCCGAGACAGCAGGTCACCGGTGCCCGCCCGCTCCAGCACGCCCGGCGGCAGGCCCACCGACCGCACCAGGAAGTCCTCGCGCAGATCGGCCAGCATCTGCTCGCCCAGCATCGCCCCGCGCAGCCGGACCAGCCGGACGAAGACCGTCTGGAGCACCAGGGCCAGCGCGAACAGCAGCGTCACGCGCCCCAGATGGAGCTCGCGCGCCCCCGCCGCGAGATCGTCCACCACCCGGCCCAGCAGGTACGGGCCGACCATCGAGGCGATCACCGCCACCGCGTTCACCGCGACCAGGACCACGAACGCCCGCCGGTGCCGGCGCAGCAGCCCGCGCACGTAGCTCCGTACGGTCGCCGGCGTGCCCACCGGCAGGGTCGCGGCCGATTCCGGGGCCGCCGGATCGTGTTCCGGCGGCGCCACGCCGATCATGCCGACTCCTCGATCTCCGTGAGTTCCTCTTGGAGTTGCTCGTCGAGTTGCTCTTCGAGTTCCTCTTCCAACTGCCGTACGAGCCCCGGCCGCGCCGGATCCCTTCGCTGCTCCTCGTCCGTCTCCCGGGTGACCACGGCCCGGTAGCGGGGGTCGCCGTGCAGCAGCTCGCGGTGGGTCCCGGAGGCCGCCGCCGTTCCTTCGTGCACCAGCACGACCCGGTCGGCGCGGTCCAGCAGCAGCGGCGACGAGGCCAGCACGACCGTGGTGCGTCCCCGGCGCAGTTCCGCCACGCCCGCGGCGATCCGCGCCTCGGTGTGCGAGTCCACCGCCGAGGTCGGCTCGTCCAGGACCAGCACCTCGGGATCGGTGACCAGCGACCGGGCGAGCGCGAGGCGCTGGCGCTGGCCGCCGGACAGCGACCGCCCGCGCTCGGTGATCCGCGCGTCCATCGGGTCGCCGACCCCGTCCGCAGCCCCTTGGAGCAGCGCGTCCAGTACGTCCCCGCACCGGGCCGCCGCCAGCGCCGCACCCGCCACCACCTGACCGGACGCCGGTACGTCGAGCAGCTCGCGCAGCGTGCCCGACAGCAGCACCGGCTCCTTGTCCTGGACGAGCACCAGCGTGCGCGCCGCCGCCAGCTCCAGCTCGTCCAGCGCCACCCCGCCCAGCAGCACGGACGGGCTGTCCCCGGCCTCGGCGGGATGGCCGCCGAGGCGTTCGGCCAGCCGCCCCGCCAGGTCCGGGTCCCCGCACACGACGGCGGTGAACTCGCCCGCCCGGGCCAGCAGCCCCGTCTCCGGGTCGTACAGGTCGCCGCCCGGCCCGGGAGGCGCCGCCACCGCCGCGGGCCCGTCCCTCCCGTCCATCCTGTCCGCCCTGTCAGCCCCGTCCGTCCCGTGCGTCCCGTCCGCCCCACCGGCCTCCGTACGCGTCAGCGACAGCACCCGGGCAGCCCGCTTGGCCGAGGGCCGGGAGAAGGAGTACGCCATGGCGATCTCCTCGAAGTGCCGCAGCGGGTACAGCATGGTGGCCACCGCGCTGAAGACGGTGACGAGTTCGCCGACCGCGATCCGGCCGTCCTGGACGAGCGCCGCGCCGTACCAGACCACGGTGACCAGCAGGGCGCCCGGGAGCAGCACCTGGACGGCCGAGATCAGCGCCCACATCCGGGCGCTGTGCACGGCGGCCGCACGGACCTCCTGCGAGGCCTCCCGGTAGCGGCCGAGGAACAACTCCTCCCCGCCGATCCCGCGCAGCACCCGCAGCCCGGCCACGGTGTCCGCGGCGAGCTCGGTGGCCCGGCCCGCCTTCTCCCGCTGTACGTCGGCGCGCCGGGTGGCGTGCGGCAGCAGGGGCAGGGCCGCCAGGGCCAGCAGCGGCGTGCCGAGGGCCACGACCAGGCCGAGCGCGGGCGAATGGAACAGCAGGCCGACGCAGATCACGAGCACGGCCACGGCGGCGGCGAGGAAGCGGGAGACCGCCTCGACGAACCAGCCGATCTTCTCCACATCGCTCGTGGAGACGGCGACCACCTCACCGGCCGCGACCCGACGGGTCAGCGCGGAGCCCAGCTCGGCCGTCTTGCGGGCCAGCAGCTGCTGCACCCGCGCGGCGGCGGTGATCCAGTTGGTGACGGCCGCGCGGTGCAGCAGCGTGTCGCCGACCGCGATGGCCGCACCGGCCAGCGCGAGCAGCCCGCCGGCCTCCAGCAGCCGGGTGCCGTCGTGGTCCACGACCGCCTCGACGCCCAGGCCCACGGCGAACGGCAGCCCGGCGATGCCGCAGAAGTGGAGCAGTCCCCAGCCCAGGGCCTTCAGCTGCCCGCCGAGCTGGTTGCGCCCGAGCCACAGCAGCAACCGGGGGCCCGACCGGGCGTCGGGGACTCCGGGATCCGGATACGGAAGGTCGCTGATCTGCATGACGCCCCATGACTCGGTGGGTGGGTCCGACCGCTGCAAGGTTCGTCTTCCGGGCTTTCCCGGGCAATCGATTTTCCGCCCGGACCGACCGGTACCGGCCAGGGCTTACGGCGCAGCGGGGGACTGGCGCGGGGGCGCATGGTGTCAGGGGCGGCTCGCCCGCTCCAGCTCCTGGAGCACCGAGTGGTAGCGGCGGCCGGTGGCCCGGTCCATGCCCACCTCGCACATCCGGTTGGCCGACAGGTGCACGTCGTAGGCCCGCGCGGTGACCTCGGCCGCCTCCCGCGCGGTCGCCGAGGCGGTCAGCTCCGGGTGCAGCATGCCCCGGTCGCCCGCGAAGGCGCAGCACCCCGCATCGTCCGGAACCACCACCTCCGAGGCGCAGGCCCCGGCCACCGCCAGCAGTTGCTCCTCGTCACCCAGATGGCGCATCGCGCAGGTCGGGTGGAGCACCGCCGAGCCGGCGACCCGCCGGACCTCCAGACGCGGCAGCAGTTCCTCGGCGGCCCACACGACCGAGTCCACCACCGTCAGCTCCGCGTGCAGCTGCCGGTTCTCCTCCGTCAGGTACGGGACCACTTCCTCGGCGAGTCCCAGGGCGCAGGAGGAGGCGTCGACGACCAGCGGCAGCCGCCCGCCCGCCGTCCAGCCCCAGGCCGCCTCCACGATCCGGTCGGCCATCAGCCGGTTGCCGGCCTCGTAGCCCTTCGAGTGCCAGATCGTCGCGCAGCACGTGCCCCGTACGTCCGGGGGGATCCACACCGGCCGCCCCGCCCGCTCGGACACCGCCACCACCGCCTCGGGCAGCGGCAGCAGCCCGTACCCGTCCCGCGGCCCGTGTCCGTCCGGCGTCCTGTCCCCGCCCCGGTCGTCCGTCCCGCCCGCCTGACCGCCGAAGATCCGGTTGATGCAGGCCGGGTAGTACACGGCGGCCGCGCCCACGCGCCGGGTGGCGGGCAGCCGCCGGGCCGCCGCTCCCGGGAGCTCCGGCAGCCACCGGGGCACCAGGTCCGGGCGTACGGCCTTGCGCACGGCGCCCGTCGCGGCCGCCAGGAGCCGGTCCCCGACCGGGCCGGGGACCGCGTCGGCTCCGGCCAGCGCCAGCCGGGCCGCCTCCTCCACCGCCCGGAGGTGCCGGGCCGCCCGCTCGGCGGCCCGCTCCTCGCGCGGGCCGTGCCGCTGCCGCCTGAAGTCCCGCATCAGCGCCCCGGTGTCGATGCCGACCGGGCAGGCGAGCTTGCAGGTCGAGTCCGCGGCGCAGGTGTCGACGGCGTCGTGGCCGTAGGCCGCCAGCAGGCCCGCCAGTACGGGGGAGCCGGGCGGCTGCCGCAGCATCTCGCGGCGCAGCGCGATCCGCTGGCGCGGAGTGGTCGTCAGGTCGCCGCTGGGACAGGTGGGTTCGCAGAACCCGCACTCGATGCACGGGTCCCCGACCGCCTCGATCCGCGGGATGGTCTTCAGCCCCCGCAGATGTGCCCGGGGGTCGCGGTCGAGGAGGATCCGCGGGGCCAGTACCCCGTCGGGGTCGACGACCCGCTTGGTGCGCCACATGAGTCCGGCGGCCTTCGGCCCCCACTCCAGCTCCAGGAAGGGCGCCATGTTGCGGCCGGTGGCGTGCTCCGCCTTGAGCGAGCCGTCGAAGCGTTCCACGGTCAGCCGGCAGAAGTCCTCCATGAACGCCGCGTACCGCTCGACGTCGGCCGGGTCGGCGGCGTCGAAGGCCAGCAGGAAGTGCAGGTTGCCGTGGGCGGCGTGGCCGGCGACGGCCGCGTCGAAGCCGTGCACCGCCTGGAGCTCCAGCAGCGCCGCGCAGGCCTCGGCCAGCCGGGCGGGCGGCACGGCGAAGTCCTCCGTGATCAGGGTCGTACCGGGCGGGCGGGCCCCGCCGACGGCGGCGACGAAGGCCCTGCGGACCTTCCAGTAACCGGCGATGACCGAGGGATCACGGGTGAAGGCATTGGCCCCCCAGGCCCCCCAGGCCCCCCAGGCCCCTGAGGCCCCCGATTTCCCTGAGCTCCCGGAGGCCACTGAGCTCCCCGAGGCCCCCGAGGCCCCCGAGGCCCCCGAGGCCCCCGAGGCCCCCGAGGCACCCGAGGCACCCGGGCCGATCGAGGCGACCGGGGCGACGAGTTCCAGTCCGGCCAGCAGCTCGGCGGCCCGCCGCTCGCAGGCCGCCAGCCCCGCCGCGTCCGCCGCCCGGAACTCCACGAGCAGCGCCGTCGTGTCCCGCGGCAGGTCCGCCCAGTCGGCGGGTACGCCCGCCACGCTCACCGAGGCGCGCAGCGTGTTGCCGTCCATCAGCTCGACGGCGATCGCGCCGGCCTCGTTGAACCGCGGTACGGCGGCGGCCGCCGCGGGCAGCGAGGGGAAGAACAGCAGGGCGCTGAGCGGCGCGCGCTCCAGGGGCAGGGTGTCGAAGACGGTCTCGGCGATGAACCCCAGCGTGCCCTCGGAGCCGACCACGAGCCCCCGCAGGACCTCCACCGGTGTGGTGCCGTCCAGATAGGCGTCGAGCCGGTACCCGGTGGTGTTCTTGATCCCGTACTTGGCGCGGATCCGGGCCACCAGCTCCGGGTCGGCCTCGATCTCCGCCTTGATCGCCATCAGTCCCGCGCACAGCGCCGGTTCGGCGCGCGCGAGCTCCTCGTCGGCCAGCGGGTCGGCCGTGTCCACGACCGTGCCGCCCGGCAGCACCAGGGTGAGCGAGGACAGGGTGCGGTAGGCGTTGCGGGTGGTGCCCGCGGTCATCCCCGACGCGTTGTTGGCGACCACCCCGCCGACGGTGCAGGCGATCGCGCTGGCCGGGTCGGGCCCGAGCACCCGGCCGTGGCGGGCGAGGGCGGCGTTCGCCCGGAAGACGGTGGTGCCGGGCAGGATCCGGGCCCGCCGCCCCCCCTCCAGCACCTCGACGCCCGCCCAGTGCCGGCGTACGTCGACCAGGATGTCCTCGCCCTGGGCCTGCCCGTTCAGGGAGGTGCCGGCGGCGCGGAAGACGACCTCGCGCTGCCGTCCGCGGGCGTAGGACAGGACCGCGGAGACGTCGTCGATGTCTTCGGCGACCACCACGACCTGTGGCACGAAGCGGTAGGGGGAGGCGTCCGTGGCGTAGCGCACCAGGTCGGAGACCCGCCACAGCACCTTCTCGGGGCCCAGCAGCTCGACCAGTTCGGAGCGCAGCGGCTCCGGCGTGCCCCCGGCGAGCCGGTCCGGCACCCGGTCGGGGGCCGGGCCCAGGACGGAGCGCGGTCGCAGCGCCCCCGGCTTCGGTTCCAGCAGCGGCATCCGTGCCCCCTTCGCCCGGGCGCAGGCCGGGCGGTCGGCTTAAGCGCGGCCCTCCGGCCCGCCGGACAGCGTGTTCAGCAGGCCGCCGAGGACCTCGCGCTGATCGGCGGTCAATGGGGAAAGGATCTCCTCCGCGGCCTCCGTTCGCGCGCTGCGCAGCTTGCGCAGCGTGGCGCGGCCCGTGTCGGTGAGCTCGATCCGTATGACCCGCCGGTTGGCCGGGTCGGGCACGCGCCGGACGCACGCGGCCGCCTCCAGGCCGTCCACCAGCGAGGTCACCGCCCGCGGTACGACCTCCAGCCGGGCGGCGAGGTCCGCCATCCGCGGTGGCTGCCCGCCGTTGTAGTGGGCGACCACCCGCAGCAGCCGCGACTGGGCCGGGGTGATGCCCAGCGGTTCCAGGTGGCGCTTCTGGATGCGGTGGAGCCGGCGGGTCAGCCGCAGCAGCTGCTCGGCGAGGACGCCGTTCGTGCCGTCCGTGACGTCCGCGGTGAAGCCGGGGTCGGCGCCGCGGGTGCCGTCGGCGCCGTCCGCGCCGTGAGGCGTGCCGTCCGCGCTGTGCGGCGTGCCGTCGGTGCCGTGGGGCCTGCCGTCGGCGCCTTGTGGCGTGCCGTCGGAGCCGCGGTACGGACCGGCGGAGCCGTGGAGGTCGGAGGCGGTGCTCATACCGGGAACCTTAACAGGATGCGGTTCATTGTGAACATAGGTAACAATGACCTGTGCTCCACCGTCGTCCGTGTCCAGCCACCCCGAGAAGGAGCCCATGCATCACGATCAACCGAACTGGACCCCCGCCGAGCGCCCCCTCGACCCGGACGGGACGCCCCCGGCCGAGCGGCCGCGGGAGCTGCGCCGCATCGTGCGGCTCTTCCGCCCCTACCGCGGCCGGCTCGCCGTCGTCGGGCTGCTCGTCGCCGCCTCCTCGCTGGTCGGCGTCGCCTCGCCGTTCCTGCTGCGGGAGATCCTCGACACCGCGATCCCGCAGGGCCGCACCGGCCTGTTGAGCCTGCTCGCCCTGGGCATGATCGCGACCGCCGTCGTCACCAGCGTCTTCGGCGTGCTCCAGACGCTCATCTCCACCACCGTCGGCCAGCGCGTGATGCACGACCTGCGCACCGCCGTCTACGCCCAGCTCCAGCGGATGCCGCTGGCCTTCTTCACCCGCACCCGCACCGGCGAGGTGCAGTCCCGCATCGCCAACGACATCGGCGGCATGCAGGCCACGGTGACCTCGACCGCGACCTCCCTGGTCTCCAACGTGACGGCCGTGGTCGCCACCGTCGTCGCGATGCTCGCCCTCGACTGGCGGCTCACCCTCGTCTCGCTGCTCCTGCTGCCCCTCTTCGTGTGGATCAGCCGCCGGGTGGGCGACGAGCGCAAGAAGATCACCATGCAGCGCCAGAAGCAGATGGCGGCGATGGCCGCCACGGTCACCGAGTCGCTGTCCGTCTCGGGCATCCTGCTGGGCCGCACCATGGGCCGGGCGGACTCGCTCACCCGGTCCTTCGCCGAGGAGTCCGAGAAGCTCGTCGGCCTGGAGGTGCGCTCCAGCATGGCCGGCCGCTGGCGGATGTCGACCATCGGCATCGTCATGGCCGCCATGCCCGCCCTGATCTACTGGGCCGCCGGGCTGGCCCTGCAGTCGGGCGCCCCCTCCCTGTCCGTCGGCACCCTCGTCGCCTTCGTCACCCTCCAGCAGGGGCTCTTCCGGCCCGCCACCAGCCTGCTGTCGACCGGAGTGCAGATCCAGACCTCGCTCGCGCTGTTCGCCCGCATCTTCGAGTACCTCGACCTGCCGGTGGAGATCACCGAGCGCCCCGACCCGGTCCGGCTGGAGCGGGCGCGCGGAGAGGTCCGGCTGGAGGAGGTCGACTTCTCGTACGAGGCCCAGCACCCCGACCGGCGGACGCTCACCGGGATCGACATCACCGTCCCGGCCGGCGGATCCCTCGCCGTGGTCGGCCCGACCGGCTCCGGCAAGAGCACCCTCGGCTACCTGGTCCCGCGGCTCTACGACGTCACCGGCGGCCGGGTCAGCCTCGACGGGGTCGACGTACGCGACCTCGACTTCGACTCGCTCGCCCGTTCCGTCGGGGTCGTCTCCCAGGAGACGTACCTCTTCCACGCCTCGGTGGCCGACAACCTGCGCTTCGCCAAGCCCGACGCCACGGACGAGGAGATCGTCGAGGCCGCCCGGGCGGCCCAGATCCACGACCACATCGCCTCGCTGCCCGACGGGTACGACACGCTGGTCGGCGAACGCGGCTACCGCTTCTCCGGCGGCGAGAAGCAGCGCCTGGCCATCGCCCGCACGATCCTGCGCGACCCGCCGGTGCTCATCCTGGACGAGGCGACCAGCGCTCTGGACACCCGGACCGAGCACGCCGTGCAGCAGGCCATCGACGCCCTCTCGGCCGGCCGCACCACGATCACCATCGCCCACCGCCTGTCCACCGTGCGCGACGCGGACCAGATCGTGGTCCTGGACGGCGGCCGGATCGCCGAACGCGGGACCCACGAGGAGCTGCTGGCGGCGGACGGCCGGTACGCGGCCCTGGTACGCCGGGACGCCGAACTCGCGCCGGTAATCGTGTGACCGTATGACGAATCTCGGGCCGAATGTCCGGAATGGCGCGTGGTGCGGGTTAGCGTGCCCGCATGCTCGATGAGAACCGGCCGCCCGGGCCCCGGACCCGGCTCACCCGTCGGGGACGGGTGGCGATCGTCCTCGGCTCACTGCTCGCCCTCGGGGCGGTGGCCCTCGTTCCGCTGCTGCTGCGCGGCGAGGAGCCGGAGCGGCCCCGCCACCTGCTGATCCCGGAGGGCTGGCGGGCCAACCAGGTCTACGCCGCCGTGGACCGCGAGCTCAAGGTCCCGGCCGGCACGACCAAGGCGGCGGCCGCGGCCGCCGGACTCGCCCTGCCCGCGGAGGCCAAGGGCAACCCCGAGGGATTCCTGTTCCCGGCGACCTATCCGGTGACCTCCAGCTCCACTCCGGCCACGGTGCTGGCCCACATGGTGCGCACCGCCAACCAGAAGCTCGCGACGCAGGCGGTGGCCCTCGGCAGCAAGGCCCACGGGATGACCCCGTACCAGACGGCCACCTTGGCCAGCATCGTCCAGGCCGAGGCGGAGACGCCGGCGGACATGGGCAAGGTCGCCCGGGTGGTCCACAACCGGCTCGCCCGCTCGATGCCGCTCCAGATGGACTCGACCCTCAACTACGCGCTGAACCGCTTCACCCTGGACACCACCCTGAGCGACCTCCGCATCGACAGCCCCTTCAACAGCTACCGGCGCCAGGGCCTGCCGCCCACGCCGATCGACAGCCCGGGTCTGGCGGCGATGTCCGCCGCCGTCGCCCCGACCCCGGGGGACTGGCTGTTCTTCGTCACCGTCAGGCCGGGGGACACCCGGTTCTCCAAGACCTACGAGGAACACCGGCGGCACGTGGCGGAGTTCAACCGCGTACGCGCCGAGGCCCGCGCCGAGCCCCGCACCCTGGCCGGCGCCGCGCGCTGAGCCGACGCAGCGAGCCCGAGGCGCCGGACCCGCGACCCGCCTAGAACGCGCCCGCCTCCGCCAGGGCCGGCTCCGGCTCGCGGGCCAGCAGGCGGCGGATCTCGCTGACCGCCGCGCGGCCGGCCCGGTTGGCGCCGATCGTGCTCGCCGAGGGCCCGTACCCGACGAGGTGGATCCGCTCGTCGCGGACCGCGCGGGTGCCCTCGACGCGGATGCCGCCCCCCGGTTCGCGCAGGTGGAGCGGGGCCAGGTGGTCGACGGCGGCGCGGAAGCCCGTGGCCCACAGGATGACGTCCGCCTCCGCGCTGCTCCCGTCGGCCCAGGCCACGCCCGTCGGTGTGATCCGGTCGAACATCGGCCGGCGGTCCAGCACGCCCGAGGCCAGCCCGGCCCGTACCGCGTCGGTCAGCGCGAGTCCGGTCACGCTCACCACGCTCCGCGGCGGCAGGCCCCGGCGCACCCGCTCGTCCACCAGCGCCACCGCGGCCCGCCCCTCGGCCTCGCCGAAGGGCCCCTCGCGGAACACCGGGGGCCGCCGCGTCACCCAGGTCGTCGCGGCCGCCACGTCGGCGATCTCCAGCAGGTGCTGGACGCCCGAGGCGCCGCCGCCGACCACGACCACGCGCGCCCCGGCGAACGCCTGGGGACCGGGGTAGTCGGCGGTGTGCAGCTGGCGCCCGCGGAAGGTCTCCTGGCCCGGGTAGCGGGGCCAGAACGGGCGGTCCCAGGTCCCCGTCGCGTTGATCAGGGCCCGGGGCGCGAAGGCGCCGGCCGAGGACTCGACCAGGAGCCGGCCGCCCTCGCCCTCGCGGACCGCCGTCACGTCCACCGGCCGCAGCACGTCGAGCTCGAAGGTCCGCTCGTACGCCGCGAAGTACGCGCCGATCACCTCGGCCGAGGGCCGCAGCGGATCGGCCCCGGTCAGCTCCATCCCGGGCAGTGCGTGCATCCCGTGCACCTTGCCGTACGTGAGCGTCGGCCAGCGGTGCTGCCAGGCCCCGCCGGGCCGCGGCGCGTGGTCCAGCACCACGAAGTCCCGGCCGGGGGCGAGTCCGGCCCGCCGCAGGTGGTAGGCGCCGGACAGGCCCGCCTGCCCGGCACCGACGACGACCACGTCCACATCCCGCGCGAATTCGTTCACGGTTCTACTAACTCGGCCGCCCGGTCGGATCTTCCCGTACGCCGGCCGGGGCGCGGCCCGGTCAGGCGGCGCGGTGCTCGCTCAGCCAGTCGTAGGCGATCTCCGCGGTGAACTCCCGCCGGCCGGCCCGGAAGAGCAGGCCCGCCGTGGCGAACGCCGGATCGGCGGCCGCGTCCGAGGCGTACGGCAGAGCCATGAACTCCATGTCGGCCGCTTGCGCGGCCAGGGCGCCGGGGGCCGCGTCCTCCACCACCACGCAGTCGGCCGGGTGCGCGCCCAGCCGGCGGGCCGCCTCCAGGAAGACGTCCGGCGCGGGCTTGCCGCGTTCGACCTCCTCGGCGGACACCGTGGTCGTGAGCCATGCGTCCAGCCCCGTCCCGGCCAGCACCGCCTCGATCGCCTCCCGCGAGGACCCCGAGGCCACCGCCATCGGGATGCCCGCCCCGTGCAGCCGTTCCACGAAGGCGCGCATCTGGGGGAAGGTCTTCGTCCCGGCGCGGGCCAGCTCCAGGTAGGCGGCGTTCTGCTCGGCCAGCAGCTGCTCCACGGGCGCGTCGATGCCGTGGCGCCCGCGCAGGATCTCCAGCGTCTCGCGGGTCCCGATGCCGATGAACGCGGCGTGCTGCTCCCAGGTGAAGCCGGGGACGCCATGGCGCTCAAGGGTGCGACGCCCGGACTCGTAGTAGTTCGGCTCGCTGTCCACGAGGGTGCCGTCGAGATCGAATATCACGGAGATCATCCGTTGCGTCCGTTCTGCCGGTTGTGTTCGCGTTGCATCTATCTTGGCAGACTTTTCGGACATTCAGCCTCCGCGTGCCGCCCGCCCGACCGATTCGACCAACGGCAGCAGCCGGTGCGGCACCCGTTCGCGCAGGGCCACCTCGGTCCGGGTGCGCACCACGCCCGGCAGCTGGATCAGCCGCTGGATCACATCCTCCAGATGGGCGTTGTCCCTGGCCACCACCCGGGTCAGCAGGTCCCCGCCGCCCGTGATCGAGAACGCCTCCACGATCTCGGGTACGGCGGCCAGCGCCTCGCCGACCTCGTCCAGGTGCCCCTGGGTGACCTCGATGTGCACGAAGGCGAGCACCGGGTGGCCCAGCGCGGCGGGGGACAGCACCGGACCCGTCCCGGTGATCACCCCGGTCCGCTCCAGCCGGTCCAGCCGGGCCTGCAGGGTGCCCCGCGCGATGCCGAGCAGTCGGGCGTACTCCCGCACGCTCGTGCGCGGCTGCTCGATCAGCAGGCGCAGGATCCGGGTGTCGAGTTCGTCCACCGCCATGTCCGCGACTGTAACCGTCCGCCGGTGCGCGTGCGGACGGGACGGGCTCAGGCGCCTCGCCCGTGGGAGGCGGTCCAGTCCAGCAGCCGGTCGGCCGGCCAGGTGTTGACCACGCGCTCCACGGGAACCCCGCACTCCGCGGCCCGGTCGCAGCCGTTGATCTGCCAGCTGAGCTGGCCCGGCGCGTGCGCGTCGGTGTCGACGGCGACGTACACGCCGGCCTCGACGGCCTGGCGCAGCAGCCGGCGCGGCGGGTCGAGCCGGTCCGGTCGGCTGTTGACCTCCACGGCGGTGCCGGACTCGGCGCACGCCGCGAAGACCGCGGCGGCGTCGAACTCCGACTCCGGCCGGAGCCGGCCGGTCAGCTGCCGGCCCGTGCAGTGCCCCAGGACGTCCGCGTGCGGATTGCGGACCGCGGCGACCATGCGGCGGGTCATCGCCCGCTTGTCCATGCGGAGCTTGGAGTGCACGGAGACCACCACCAGGTCGAGCCGTTCCAGCAGCTCCGGCTCCTGGTCCAGGGAGCCGTCGTCGAGGATGTCGCACTCGATGCCGGTCAGCAGCCGGAACGGCGCCCAGGTCGCGTTGAGCGCGGCGACCGCGTCCAGCTGCTCGCGCAGCCGCGCGGGCGAGAGGCCGCGGGCCACGGTCAGCCGGGGGGAGTGGTCGGTCAGGACGGCCCATTCGTGACCCAGTTCGGCGGCCGTGCGGCCCATCTCCTCGATGGTGGCGCCGCCGTCCGACCAGTCCGAGTGCAGGTGGCAGTCGCCGCGCAGCGCCGCGCGCAGTGCGGCGCCCGGTCCCTCCCCGGCGGCCGCCGGGCCGACGGCCTCCTCCTCCAGGCGCTCCAGATAGGCGGGGATCCGCCCGGCCAGCGCCTCGGCGATCACCCCCGCCGTCTTCGGGCCGATGCCCTTGACCGTCTCCAGGGTTCCGGCCGCCGCGCGCCGGGCGGCCTCGCCCTCCGGCATGGCCGCCACCCGGTCGGCGGCCGTACGGAAGGCCCGTACGCGGTAGCCGGGGGCCTGGGCGCGCTCCAGCAGGAACGCGATCCGCCGCAGGGCGGCGACCGGGTCCACGGCGGGGTCAGCCGGACGGCGCCGGTCCGGCGCCCGGGATCAGTGGCACCACTTCACCGGCGAGAGGTTCTTGACCCAGCGGGCGGCGACCCAGCCGTCGTGTTCGGGCAGGCGGTACCAGATGTTGTTGCCCGAGACGGTCTCGCCGCGCGTCTTGCACTTGATCGCGACCTTCTCGTGCGGGTAGACCTTCTCGACCAGGCCGGAGCGGGTGGTCGGCTCGTCGCGGACGTTCAGCGGGCCGCTGGAGACCACCTTGCCGAAGGTGTGGTGCGGACGGCCGTGGTCGTGCGAGCCGTCGTCACCGTCGTCACCGTCGTGGCGGCCGTCGTCCTCGTCGTAGTCGTCCTCCTCGTCGTCCTCTTCGTCCTCCTCGTCGTAGTCGTCGTCATCGTCGAGCACGGCGTGTCCCGGCGCGGTGCGGGGCGGGTCCTGGTCGGCGACGGCCACGCCGGCGCCGACGAGCCCGAGCACCAGGCTTCCGGCGGCGAGAGCGAAGCAGGTCCGGGTGGGTTGCAGCATGAGCCGGCTCCTCTGCGAATGGCTTCGTTGGCGACCGGCCGGTCACCAGGCACGACTATGACGAGGCCGTGACCGAGGGCCCGGGTGGCGCACCGCCGATTAGCCCGAATTACCCACTTTTGAGAGATTTGGGGGCCGACCGGCCGCCCTCCATCGCGGTGCGGAAGACGGCGAGGCAGGTCGTGCAGTACTGCTCGGTGGGAGCGGTTCGAGGCGTCTCCGGCGGGAGGGGGAGGTCGGAGCCGCACAGGGTGCTGCCGGTCGCCCCCTTGGCCATCACGTGCCAGACCATGGCGGACCGGTCGGTCGCGGCGTAGCGCATCTCGTACATGTGCCTGCCTTCCTGAGCCGCGGATCACGCCGCGGAACGGTCGTGGGCAGCTCCATCACAGGGCACGCCGCCCCAGGGGGCCACTCGGGGTAGGCCGCCGGAAGGAAAAGCGGGTCCGGGAGGTTTGGGCGGCAGGCAGTGGGCCGTTGGTCCTGGACGGCCGAAGAAGTCCTGCCGGCACTGTGCCAATGGCCCATCCTTCCCGCCGCGAGTTGAGCCAATGCCCGCCGGATGGTTATCTGTGTCGTATCCAAGTACTTTTTCGGCGCCGCGCAGCGCCGGGCCGGCGACGAGGCCGGTGCGGACCGCGGCGCCTTCGTCGTGCCTGCGCGCGCCCACCACCCCCGGGCTGCCCGCCGCACGGCGAACCGCGAGACAAGGGGGCGGTCCACCGTCGTGAAGAGGATGTTCGTGGCTCCGGACCCGGGGCTCCTCAGGCTCAGGACCTCGCTGCGCGCCGTCATCGGCGTCGGCCTCGCCGTGCTGCTCGCGGAGTGGGCCGGGCTGTCCCTGACCGCCTCGATCACCGGCGGGCTGGCGGCCCTCCTCGCCCTGTTCACCGTGACCGACCCGACGGTCCGGGCCCAGGCCACCACGACGCTCCTGCTGCCGGCCGCCGGCTTCCCCGTCCTGGCGCTGGCCACCACCCTCCACGGCGTGACCCTGCTGCGCGACGCGGCCTTCCTCCTGGTCGTCCTCGGCGGCGTCTACGCCCGCCGCTGGGGCCCCCGCGGGCACGCCCTGGGGATCTTCGCGTTCATGAACTTCTTCATCACGCAGTTCCTGCACGCCGTCCCCGGCCAGCTCCCCGAGCTCTACGCCGCCGTCGGCATCGCCCTCGCGGCGACGGGCGCCGTGCGCTTCGTGCTCTGGCCCGTCGAGCGCCGGACCCCGCCGCCCGCCGTGCCGCCCGCGCTGCCCGGCACCGGTCTCGCCCGCGTGACCACCCGGCAGGCGATCCAGGCGACCGCGGCCTGCGCCGTGGCCCTCTCGGTCGGGCAGATCCTCTCCGAGGACCGCTGGTACTGGGCCGTCGGCACCACCTGGTGGATCTTCGTCAACACCGCCTCGCGCGGCGAGACGCTCGTGCGCGGGTTCCGCCGCGTGCTGGGCACCGTGATCGGCATCGCCGCCGGCATGCTCATCGCCATCCCGCTGCACGGCGCGCCCGTGCCCACGGCGCTCCTGGTGGCGCTCTGCGTCTTCGGCATCTTCTACACGGCGCCCGTCTCGTACAGCTGGATGATGCTGGCCGTCACCGTCATGGCCGGACTCCTGTACGGGCTGCTCGGCGTGCTCGACCCGGCCCTGCTGGTGCTGCGGCTGGAGGAGACGGCCGTCGGCGCGGTGTGCGCCGCGCTCTCCGTGGTCCTGATCCTGCCGGTCACCACCCATGCGACGAACGACGCCTGGATCCAGCGGGCCCTGCACTGCGTGCGCGCCGCCACCTCCGCCTCCCTCCGGCGGCTGTCCGGCGAACCCGGCGCGGACCCCACCCCGCACGCGGCCGAACTGGAACTGCTGCTGGGGCGCGTACGGCTGTCCCTGGCGCCGCTGGTCCATCCGCTCAGCCCGTACCGCGCGCGCAAGGCCCGTGCCCGCCGGGTAATCGCCCTGCTCGACGCCTGCGCCGCAGAGGTGCGCGGGCTGGTCTCCGTGGCCGCCGACCCGTCCGCCGGCCACGACGCCCGCCTGGCCGCCGCCTGCTGGCGGGTCGAGGCCGCCGTCGAGGCGCTCACCTCCTCGGAGGCCGAGCGGCCCGGCGGGGCCGAGCGGGCGTGCCTACTCGGCCGGAGCCGGCCCCACTGCCGGGTCCTGCCCCCCGGCCTGGGCGTGCGCCGCGGCCGGGGGGGAAGTTGAGGGCAGGACTTCGGGCGCGGGAGTCGGGTCGGGGGGGGGGGCGGGGTGCGGGTCCGGGGCGGGGGCGGGGTCTGAGTCCGGGTGGGGGGCCGGGTCCGGGGCCATCGGAGGGC
>NZ_WTFF01000083.1 GCF_019400985.1 Streptomyces bambusae | reverse complement strand
CCTCCGCCGGGGACGGCATCGCCCTGGTCGCGGCCGTGCGCACGGCGCACCAGGGCGTCCGCACGGTGGTCCTCGCCGAGCGCGACGACCCGCGCCGCGCCGCGCTCGCCCTGCAGGCCGGAGCCTCGGGCTGGGTGGCCAAGGACTGCTCGCTGTCCCGGCTGCTCGCCGTCATCCGCGGGGTGCTGCGCGAGGAGACCCATCTGCCGCCCGCGCTGCTGACCGGCGTCCTGCGGGAGCTGACGGCGGCGCGCAAGCACCGCACCGACAGCGAGCGGCTGGTGGAGTCCCTGACCCCGCGCGAGCACGAGGTCCTGCGCTGCATGGTGGCGGGTCTGGGCCGCAAGGAGGTCGCGGCCCGGCTGTTCCTGTCCCCGCACACGGTCCGCACCCACATGCAGAACGTCCTGGGCAAGCTCGGCGTGCACTCCACCCTCGCGGCCGTGGCCCTGGCCCGGCGGGCGGGCGTACGGCCGGCGGAGCTAGCCGGGGACGTTGTCGAACGGAGCGGTCAGCTGGCGTAGCAGCGCCGCCAGGTCGCTGCGCCGGTCGGGGGAGAGCTGGGCGAGGATCGCCCGCTCCTGCGCCAGCAGTCCGGCGAGCGCCTGGTCGGCGCGGTCGCGTCCCTCGGGGGTGAGGCGCACCAGCACCCCCCGCCGGTCGTTGGGATCGGGCAGCCGCTCGACCAGGCCCTTCTTGGTGAGCCGGTCGATGCGGTTGGTCATGGTGCCGGACGTCACCAGGGTCTGCGTGAGCAGCTGCCCGGGCGAGAGCTGGTACGGCGCGCCGGCGCGGCGCAGCGAGGTGAGGACGTCGAACTCCCACGGCTCCAGGCCGTGCTCGGAGAAGGCGATCCGACGGGCCCGGTCGAGGTGGCGCGCCAGCCGGCTGACGCGGCTGAGCACTTCGAGCGGTTCCACGTCGAGGTCCGGGCGCTCCCGCCGCCATGCCGCGACCAATCGGTCGACCTCGTCCTCCATGCCGATCAGTGTAAGGGGTCTATCGACATGAA
Source organism: Streptomyces bambusae (assembly GCF_019400985.1). Lineage (GTDB taxonomy): Bacteria > Actinomycetota > Actinomycetes > Streptomycetales > Streptomycetaceae > Streptomyces > Streptomyces bambusae_A. Next base: position 24,088 of record NZ_WTFF01000083.1, on the reverse strand, counting down.
GCATCTTGAAATCAAGTAGCTTTTGATCAAGTCTCTTGACATCGAGATATATTTCGCGCCAGCCTGGGGCATGGAGGGGGCCGGGACCAGCTACCGCTTCCCCCCGCCCCGCCAGTAGGGAGGCTCGAACATGCATTCCGACACAGCGCCGGCCGTCCGCTCCCGGACGGCCACCGAGGGCCCCACCCCCTCCGCGCCCACCTGGGACCCGCAGCAGTACCTGCGGCACGCCGGCCACCGCACGCGGCCCTTCGTCGACCTCCTCGCCCGCATACCCCAGCTGCCCGGCCCCGCCCCCCGCATCGCCGACCTGGGCTGCGGCCCCGGCAATGTCACCGTCCTGCTGGCCGACCGCTGGGCCGACGCCCGTATCACCGGCTACGACCTCTCGCCCGAGATGCTCCAGCGCGCCACCCAGGAACACGCCGGCCCCACCCCCGGCGGCGGCAGCCTCGACTTCCGGCCCGGCGACATCGCCTCCTGGCTGCCCGAGGAGCCCTACGACCTGATCGTCTCCAACGCCGCCCTGCAATGGGTGCCCAGCCACCCCGGCTCCTTCGCCGCCTGGATCAACGGCCTGCGGCCCGGCGGCACCTTCGCCTTCCAGATCCCCGGCAACTTCCAGGCCCCCAGCCACAATCTGCTCGCCACCCTCTGCGAGAGCCCGCGCTGGCGCAGCCGGCTCGCCGGCCACGGCGCCCGCTACAACCACCTCCTCGAACCCGCCGAATACCTCGCCCGGCTCACCGAACTCGGCTGCGAGGTCGAGGTGTGGGAGACCGTCTACTACCAGATGCTGACCGGCCCCGACCCGGTCCTGGACTGGGTCAAGGGCACCGCCCTGCGTCCCGTACTGACCGCCCTCGGCGACGACCACGAGGCCGTCTCCGCCTTCCTGCTCCAATACCGTGACCTGCTGCGCGGCGCATACCCGCCCGGCCCCCGGGGCACGGTCTTCCCGTTCCGGCGAATCTTCGCCATTGCCCGAAAAGAGAAGTGAACCCATGCTCAGCGCCGTCGACCACGTCCAGCTCGCCGCCCCGCCCGGCACCGAGGACCAGCTGCGCGCGTACTACGGGGACGTCCTCGGCATGACCGAGATCCCCAAACCGCCCGTCCTCGCCGCCCGCGGCGGCTGCTGGTTCGCCGCCGGCGCCGTGCAGCTCCACCTGGGCGTCGAAGAGGACTTCCACCCCGCCCGCAAGGCCCACCCGGGCCTGCGCGTGACCGGGATAGAGACCTACGCGCGGCAGCTGGAGGAACGCGGGGCCAAGGTCGTCTGGGACGACAACCTCCCCGGCCACAAGCGCTTCTACTCCGAGGACCCCGTCGGCAACCGCCTGGAGTTCCTGGAGCCCACCCCATGACCCCTGGGACCCGTGCGACCCCCGTGGCCCCCGTGGCTCCCGGGACCCCCGCCAGGCCCCGCCCCGGCGCATGACACGGCGGCGCCCCGCCACCGGCCGAGAGGCCGGGTGACGGGGCGCCGCCGAGCGGGGTGCCGGATCAGCCGATGCTGCGGTAGTTCCAGCCGCTCTTGAAGAAGACCGGGTTCGCCCAGACCGTGCTGCCGAACGGGTTGCCCGCCTGCGCCCGGTAGACGTTGCCGGAGGTGTCGACCACGACCAGGTCCGCCTTGCCGTCGGCGTTCAGGTCGCCGGGCGAGGTCACGCTGGCGATGTTCTGGACGATCAGGTTGTTGACGTACCAGCGCGGCTTGAACGGCGCCGAGGCGTTGCCCGTGCCCTGGTGGTAGTAGATGTCGCCGTTCGCCAGGACACCGGCCGCGTCCGCGTGGCCGTCGCCGTTGAAGTCACCCGCGGCGATGAACCGGTACTGGTCCCAGCCGCCGCCCACGTTGATCGGCGCCGCGAACTTGTTGCCCGTGCCGTCGCCCTGGTGGACGTACAGGTTGCCCCAGATGTCACGGGTCAGCAGGTCGCCCTTGCCGTCGCCGGAGACGTCGCCGCCGCCGACCACGTAGCTGGTCACGCCCCACCAGTCACCGGCGATGGACTGGCCGGTCGAGCGGTTGGTCAGACCCCACTGGTTGAACTGGAGCTGGTGACCCCAGTTGATCTTGTCCAGGCCGCCGGCCAGCACCAGCTGCGAGCCGTCGTCCGGCCACACGAAGCTGCCGCTCTTGCGCGGCTCCAGGAAGTCGCCGCTCAGCTTGTTGATGTGCTGCCAGGCCTGGCCGGCCGCGTCCACCGAGGACAGGCTCTTCTTGCCGTAGACCGGGGTGATGCTCGCACCGGCGAACATCTCCAGGTTCGTCCAGTTCTTCCCGCAGTCGTACTGCCAGGTGAACTTGCCGTCGCCCTGCGAGAAGTGGCAGAACAGGTCGCCCGTGCCGGTGACACCCATGATGTCGGCCTTGCCGTCACCGTCGATGTCGTCGGCGGCGATCAGCTGGCTGTAGAAGGTCCAGCCGGACGCGATCTGCGTACGCCACTGGAAGACGTTGGCGCCGCCGTTACCGGTGCCCTTGTGGAAGAACAGCTCACCGGTCGGCATCCGGCCGATGACGTCGCCGGCGCCGTCGCCGTCCACGTCACCCGCGCCGAGGATCTGGTCGTACTGCTCCCAGCCGCCGCCGACCTTCACCCGGCCCGCGAACGGGCTGGAGACGTTGCCGGTGCCCGCGTAGTAGTACAGCTCACCGGCCGGCGTACGGGCCAGCAGGTCCTGGCGGCCGTCGCGGTTGAGGTCACCGGCCGCGATCACCCGGTTGTAGATCTGCCAGCCGTTGCCGGTCCACAGCGGGGCGCCGGCCCAGTTGCCGGACGTCTCGCGCAGCTGGAGCTTGCCGTCGAACGTCACCGTCAGGATCTCGGGATTCCAGTTCCCCACGGCATTGCCCAGGGCGACGATGTCCTTGACCGTCTCGGTCTCGTCGCCCTCGATACGGAAGTCGACGACCGGCGAGTCCGGCTTGCTGGTCGGGAACGCGCCGGTGTAGCCGCTGACCGTACGGAACAGCAGGTCGCTGAACCCGTCGCCGTCGAGGTCCAGACGCGGCTGCTGGACCGCCGCGACCGCTTCCGCGCCCTGCGGGGCCACCCGCAGACCGTCCTGGGTCTTCGGGGCGGCAGCCTTGGGCGCCACGACACCCGCGGCCGGAGCGGGCGCGGTCGGGCGGCCGTCGGTCGGCTTGACCGACGGGGCGACGGTCACCGACGGACGGTCCGACGCCTTGCCGGCGGCCGAGGCCGGACCGGCGGACAGAAGGGTGCCCGCGGAGAGCGCCAGAGCGGTGCAGGCGGCAAGGCGGGCGAGGCGCTGGGAGCGCGAAGAGGACAAGAGGGTTTCTCCCTGGATCGCAAGGTGAAACCGGGTGGACGCGTCGACATCCACGGGCCGGCGCGGGCACGAGAGCATGCCGGACAGCGCCGCCTGAGTGGTTTGTACGTTCCCCCCCGGGAAGTGATCACAGCGTACGTCCGAGCCGCCCGAGGAAGAAGCGGTTTCCCGTACAACCTTTCGGCCGCCCGACGATCGCCCCTCAGCTCTTGCGGTGACCCACCAGACGCGGCTTCGACTCCAGCCCGTCCAGCCCGTGCCAGGCCAGATTGACCAGGTGCGCGGCCACCTCCGCCTTCTTCGGGCGGCGTACGTCCAGCCACCACTGGCCCGTCAGCGCCACCATGCCCACCAGCGCCTGCGCATACAGCGGAGCCAGCTTCGGATCGAAACCCCGGGCCTTGAACTCCAAGCCCAGAATGTCCTCGACCTGCGTCGCGATATCGCTGATCAGCGACGCGAACGTACCCGTCGACTGGGCCACCGGCGAATCACGGACCAGGATCCGGAAACCGTCCGTGTACGTCTCGATGTAGTCCAGCAGCGCGAACGCCGCCTGCTCCAGCAACTCCCGCGGATGCCCCGCCGTCAACGCACCCGTCACCATGTCCAGCAACTGGCGCATCTCCCGGTCCACCACGACCGCGTACAGGCCCTCCTTGCCGCCGAAGTGCTCGTACACCACCGGCTTGGACACCCCGGCCTTCGCCGCGATCTCCTCCACCGACGTGCCCTCGAAACCCTTCTCCGCGAACAGGGTGCGACCGATGTCCAGCAGTTGCTGGCGCCGCTCCGCGCCCGTCATCCTCACCCGGCGGCCACGCCGGGGCCTGTCACTGCTGGAAGTACTGCCGTCGATCGCCACGCCCCCCATCATGCCGCGTTCGCGGCGTCTTCCCTGCGTCGGGAGTCGATCCGCGACGCCGACGGCCAGCGCACGTCCGACGCCCACCCCAGCAGCTCGAACCAGCGGATCAGCCGCGCACTCGAATCCACCTGCCCGCGCAGCACCCCGTGCCGCGCCGACGTCGGGTCCGCGTGGTGCAGGTTGTGCCACGACTCCCCGCACGACAGCACCGCCAGCCACCACACGTTGCCCGACCGGTCACGCGACCTGAACGGCCGCCTGCCCACCGCGTGACAGATCGAATTGATCGACCAGGTCACATGGTGCAGCAGCGCGACCCGCACCAGCGAACCCCAGAAGAACGCCGTGAACGCACCCCACCACGACATCGTCACCAGACCCCCCACCAGCGGCGGCACCGCCAGCGACAGCACCGTCCACAAGACGAAGTCACGGCTGATCCGCCGGATCACCGGGTCCTTGATCAGATCGGGCGCGTACTTGTGCTGATCGGTCTGCTCCTCGTCGAACAGCCATCCGATGTGCGCCCACCACAGGCCCTTCAGCAGCGCCGGCACCGTCTCCCCGTACCGCCACGGCGAATGCGGATCACCCTCCGCGTCGGAGAACCTGTGGTGCTTGCGGTGATCAGCCACCCACCGCACCAGCGGCCCCTCCACCGCCATCGACCCGGCAACCGCCAGCGCAATCTTCAGCGGCCGCTTCGCCTTGAACGACCCGTGCGTGAAATACCGGTGGAAGCCGATCGTGATCCCATGGCAGGCCACGAAATACATGAACACCATCAGGGCCAGATCCAGCCAGCTCACCCCCCAGCCCCACGCCACCGGCACCGCCGCCACCAGCGCCACGAACGGCACCGTGATGAACAGCAGCAGCGCGACCTGCTCCACCGACCGCTTCTGCTCACCACCCCGCGTCGCGGACGGCTCCGGCCCGTCCGCAGGCGCGGCGGGCTCCTCCAACAGATCGGGCGAAAGAGTCATGAGGCTTCCCCTGGGGGGTGAGGGAGTCGGCGACGCCGCGACACACGCGACCTACGGAACCGTAACCTACGGCATCGTAAGTATGGCAGGGCCGCGCCCCACGACAAGGCCACGCACCCGCCACACGACCACCCCTCGAGCCTTTGGCCAGGCACTGCCCCCAGCCACCTATCCTTGGGGGCGTCGGACAGCGCGGTCCGCGCCCCCAGTAGCGTTCACAACACTGCAAGGAGCCGTCCCGTGAGCAGTGCTGACCAGTCCACCCCCGGCGCGGAGCTGCGCGCGGACATCCGCCGCCTCGGCGACCTCCTCGGTGAGACCCTCGTCCGCCAGGAAGGCCCAGAGCTCCTCGACCTCGTCGAACAGGTACGGGCCCTCACCCGCACCGACGGCGAGGCCGCCGCCGCACTGCTCGGCGACACCGACCTGGAGACCGCCGGCAAGCTCGTCCGCGCCTTCTCCACCTACTTCCACCTCGCCAACGTCACCGAACAGGTCCACCGAGGCCGCGAGCTGCGCACCCTGCGCGCCGCCGAAGGCGGCCTCCTCGCTCGCACCGCCGACATGCTCAAGGACGCCGACCCCGAGCACCTGCGCGAAACCGTCGCCCACCTCAACGTGCGACCGGTCTTCACCGCCCACCCCACCGAAGCAGCCCGCCGCAGCGTCCTCAACAAGCTCCGCCGCATCGCCGCCCTCCTGGAAGAACCCGCCACCGGAGCCGGCGACCGCCGCCGCCACGACCTGCGCCTCGCCGAGAACATCGACCTCATCTGGCAGACCGACGAACTGCGCGTCGTACGCCCCGAGCCCGCCGACGAAGCCCGCAACGCCATCTACTACCTCGACGAACTCCACGCCGGCGCCGTCGGCGACGTCCTGGAGGACCTGGCCGCCGAGCTCCAGCGCGTCGGCATCGAACTCCCCGCAGGCACCCGCCCCCTCACCTTCGGCACCTGGATCGGCGGCGACCGCGACGGCAACCCCAACGTCACCCCCGACGTCACCCGCGAAGTCCTCATCCTCCAGCACGAACACGGCATCACCGACGCCCTCGAACTCGTCGACTACCTGCGCGGCCTGCTCTCCAACTCCATCCGCTACACCGGCGCCACCGAAGAACTCCTCGCCTCCCTCCAGGCCGACCTCGACCGCCTCCCCGAGATCAGCCCCCGCTACAAGCGCCTCAACGCCGAAGAGCCCTACCGCCTCAAGGTCACCTGCGTCCGCCAAAAGCTCCTCAACACCCGCGAACGCCTCGCCAAGGGCACCCCCCACGAAGAAGGCCGCGACTACCTCGGCACCGCCGAACTCCTCACCGACCTCACCCTCGTCCAGACCTCCCTGCGCGAACACCGCGGCGCCCTCTTCGCCGACGGCCGCATGGACCGCACGATCCGCACCCTCGCCGCCTTCGGCCTCCAGCTCGCCACCATGGACGTACGCGAACACGCCGACGCCCACCACCACGCCCTCGGCCAGCTCTTCGACCGCCTCGGCGAGGAATCCTGGCGCTACGCCGACATGCCCCGCGCCTACCGGCAAAAGCTCCTCGCCAAGGAACTCCGCTCCCGCCGCCCCCTCGCCCCCACCCCCGCCCCCCTCGACGCCGCCGGCGCCAAGACCCTCGGCGTCTTCCACACCGTCAAGGACGCCTTCGAGAAGTTCGGCCCCGAAGTCATCGAGTCCTACATCATCTCGATGTGCCAAGGCGCCGACGACGTCTTCGCCGCCGCCGTCCTCGCCCGCGAAGCCGGCCTCCTCGACCTCCACGCCGGCTGGGCCAAGATCGGCATCGTCCCGCTCCTGGAAACCACCGACGAACTGCGCGCCGCCGACATCATCCTCGACGACATGCTCGCCGACCCCTCCTACCGGCGCCTGGTCTCCCTGCGCGGCGACGTCCAGGAAGTCATGCTCGGCTACTCCGACTCCTCCAAGTTCGGCGGCATCACCACCAGCCAGTGGGAAATCCACCGCGCCCAGCGCCGCCTGCGCGACGTCGCCCACCGCTACGGCGTCCGCCTGCGCCTCTTCCACGGCCGCGGCGGCACCGTCGGCCGCGGCGGCGGCCCCTCCCACGACGCCATCCTCGCCCAGCCCTGGGGCACCCTCGAAGGCGAGATCAAGGTCACCGAACAGGGCGAGGTCATCTCCGACAAGTACCTCGTGCCGTCCCTGGCCCGCGAGAACCTGGAACTGACCGTCGCGGCCACCCTGCAGGCCTCCGCCCTGCACACCGCACCCCGCCAGTCCAGCGACGCCCTCGCCCGCTGGGACGCCGCCATGGACATCGTCTCCGACGCCGCCCACGCCGCCTACCGCCACCTCGTCGAAGACCCCGACCTGCCCGCCTACTTCTTCGCCTCCACCCCCGTCGACCAGCTCGCCGACCTCCACCTCGGCTCCCGCCCCTCCCGCCGCCCCGACTCCGGCGCCGGCCTCGACGGACTGCGCGCCATCCCCTGGGTGTTCGGCTGGACCCAGTCCCGCCAGATCGTCCCCGGCTGGTACGGCGTCGGCTCCGGCCTCAAGGCCCTGCGCGAAGCCGGCCAGGACGACGTCCTCACCGAAATGGGCGAACGCTGGCACTTCTTCCGCAACTTCCTGTCCAACGTCGAGATGACCCTCGCCAAGACCGACCTGCGGATCGCCCGCCACTACGTCGACACCCTCGTCCCCGACAACCTCCGCCACGTCTTCGACCTCATCGAAGCCGAACACGCCCTCACCGTCCGCGAGGTCCTCGCCCTCACCGGCGGCGAAAAGCTCCTGGACTCCAACCCCGCCCTCCAGAAGACCTTCGCCGTCCGCGACGCCTACCTCGACCCCATCTCCTACCTCCAGGTCACCCTGCTCGCCCGCCAGCGCGCCGCCGCCGAACGCGGCGAGCAGCCCGACCCCCAGCTCTCCCGAGCCCTCCTGCTCACCGTCAACGGCGTCGCCGCCGGCCTGCGCAACACCGGCTGACCCCGACCCACCCCGCACACGACGAAGCCCCCCGCCCCGGGACGACCCGGGCGCGGGGGGCTTCGTACAAGGTGCTGCTACTGGTCCTACCGGTCCTACTGGGCGCGACGACGGCGCACCATCAGCACCGCACCCGCCGCCATCAGCACACCCGCCAGCGTCGCCAGCAGCCCGATCGGCGCGTCCGAACCCGTCGACGCCAGGTCACCCGACGGCGACGACGGCGAGCCGGACGGCACCGGAGCCGAGGACGCCGGCGCGGCCGACGACGGCGAGGCGCTCGTCGACGTCGAACCGGACGGCTTCGGGCCGGTCGAGCTCGACGCCGAAGCCGACGCCGACGTCGAGGCCGAGGGCGAGGAGGACGTCGACACCGACGTGCTCGGCGACGGCGGGGTGCTCGGCTTGGTGGACGCCGGGCAGGTGTGGGACAGGTTGAACCACGAGAGCTTGCCGCCCTGCACCTCGGCCACGGCCGAGGTCAGCTTGGCACCCGGCGCGGACGCGACGTACGCGTGGTTGTCGTCCGGCGGACCGAACGAGGTGATGACCTGCTGCCCACCGGGCTCGAAGGTCACCGTCAGCTTCACGAAGGAGATCTCCTTCGGGTTGCCCGGAGCGATGAAGTGCCAGCCGTCCTGCGTGGCCGGGACCGAGGCGCACTTCGCCTCGTTGCTGCCGAACCCCGCAGCAGTCAGGGGCACCTGCTGGTGCAGCGGGATCGTGTACGTATCGGCCGCGAACGCTGGCGTGGCGACCAGCAGCGAAGCGACCGCCGGCACGGCCACGGCCGCCCGGCGAAGACGGGATATGGACATTACGCACCTCTGCTACGAGGGAAAGGAATCAGCCATGGGGGGCGGCGCCAGCCAGCATGATGGCGCCACCCCCAAGGGTCAAGTCACACCGCACCACCCGGCACGACGACCCCGCCGACCCCTACGAAATGCCCCGACTTCCTACGAGTTGTACGCCGACTGCGCCCGCTCCAGCCCCTCCAGCACCAGACACTCCACCGCATCCGCCGACCGGTCCACGAACCAGTCCAACTCCTTGCGCTCCGCCGACGAAAAATCCTTCAGCACGAAATCGGCCACCTGCATCCGACCCGGCGGCCGCCCGATACCGCACCGCACCCGGTGATAGTCCGCACCCATCACCTTCGTCATCGACTTCAGACCGTTGTGCCCGTTGTCCCCGCCACCCAGCTTCAACCGCAACGTCGCAAAGTCGATGTCCAGCTCGTCATGGACCGCCACGATCCGCTCCACCGGCACCTTGTAGAACTCGCGCAGCGCATTCACCGGACCACCCGACAGATTCATGAACGACATCGGCTTCGCCAGCACCACCCGACGGTTGCCCGGACCGGGCGGACCCAGCCGACCCTCCACCACCTGCGCACGCGCCGACTTGTGCGCCTTGAACTTCCCGCCCATCCGCTCCGCCAACAGGTCCACCACCATGAACCCGATGTTGTGGCGGTTGCCCGCGTACTCGCCACCGGGATTCCCCAGACCCACGACCAGCCAGGGAGTCATCGCGTCATCCGCCATCACAAACACTCCTCGAAACAGGGACGACCGCCGCCCCGCTCCAGTGGAGCAGGACGGCGGTCGGTCAGGCAAAACGTCGGACCGGGAAGGCTCAGGCCTCCGCGGACTCCTCGCCCTCGGCACCCTCGGCGGCCGGCTCCTCGGCCTGCGGCGCGACGACCTGCAGAACGGCGGTCTCACCGTCGACGGCCAGGGTGGTGCCCTTCGGCAGGACCAGGTCCTTGGCGTGGATGGCGGCACCGGCCTCAAGGCCCTCGATGGAGACGGTGACGGCCTCGGGGATGTGGGTGGCCTCGGCCTCGACCGTGATGGTCGCCAGCAGGGTCTCCAGCATGTTGGCGCCGGCAGCCAGCTCGCCCTCGGTGTGGACCGGAACCTCGACCGTGACCTTCTCGCCCCGCTTGACGACGAGGAAGTCCACGTGGTTGATGACCGGCTTCAGCGGGTGACGCTGCACAGCCTTCGGGATGACCAGCTCGGTGCCGTCGCCCGCGATGTCCAGGGAGATCAGGACGTTCGGGGTCTTCAGCGCCATCATCAGGGCGTGTGCCTCGACGTTGACGTGCTTCGGGTCCTGGCCGTGACCGTAGACGACGGTGGGGGTCAGGTTGGCGCGACGGGCCTGGCGGGCAGCGCCCTTGCCGAAGTCGGTGCGCAGGGTGCCGGTGAGCTTCACCTCGGACATGTTCACTCCTCGTGGGGTGACGACGAAATTCGGACAGTCACCCGGCCACAGAACGGCCTGCTACGAAGAGCGCGTCGATAACGGAGCCCACACACAGGTGCGGCCTCCCTCGCCGAGCAACTCCACGAGTCTACCCGGCCGGGAGGCCGCACCAAAAAGGATCACCAGCGGATCCGCCTAAGGATCACCGACGGACCCGGACCCCGAGGGCCCTTACTGCTGCTCCTCGAACAGGCTCGTCACCGAACCGTCCTCGAACACCTCACGCACCGCACGCGCGATCATCGGCGCGATCGACAGCACCGTGATCTTGTCCAGCTCCAGGTCCGACGGGTCCGGCAGCGTGTTCGTGAACACGAACTCACTCACCTTCGAGTTCTTCAGACGGTCCGCAGCCGGCCCCGACAGGATGCCGTGCGTCGCCGTCACGATCACGTCCTCGGCACCGTGCGCGAACAGCGCCTCCGCAGCCGCGCAGATCGTGCCACCGGTGTCGATCATGTCGTCGACCAGCACACACACCCGGCCCTTGACCTCACCCACGACCTCGTGGACGGTCACCTGGTTCGCCACGTCCTTGTCACGACGCTTGTGCACGATCGCCAGCGGCGCATCCAGCCGGTCGCACCAACGGTCCGCCACCCGCACACGGCCCGCGTCCGGAGACACCACCGTCAGCTTGCTGCGGTCCACCTTCGCGCCCACGTAGTCCGCCAGCACGTTCAGCGCCGACAGATGATCCACCGGACCGTCGAAGAAGCCCTGGATCTGGTCCGTGTGCAGATCCACGGTCAGGATCCGGTCCGCACCCGCCGTCTTCAGCAGATCCGCCACCAGACGCGCCGAGATCGGCTCACGACCCTTGTGCTTCTTGTCCTGACGCGCATACCCGTACGACGGGACGATCACGGTGATGGAACGGGCCGACGCGCGCTTCAGCGCATCGATCATGATCAACTGCTCCATGACCCACTTGTTGATCGGAGCCGTGTGGCTCTGGATCACGAAGCAGTCCGCACCGCGCGCCGACTCCTCGAAACGAACGTAGATCTCACCGTTCGCGAAGTCGAAAGCCTTGGTCGGCACGAGATCCACACCCAGCTGGTGCGCGACCTCCTCGGCCAGCTCGGGGTGGGCGCGGCCGGAGAAGAGCATCAGCTTCTTCTCGCCGGTCGTCTTGATCCCGGTCACAGCACTGTCTCCTCAGACGTGTTGAAAGCTGCTCGGCCCCATGCGCGTCCGTCCCGCGCACGGCGAACCAGCCGAATTGCGTGCACCTATCACGGTACGCCGTCCCAGGCGCACCTGTTTCCGGACAGACTCCGTCACAGACCCTCGGAGCCGGCGCCACCCGCCGACTGAGCCGCCTGCGCCGCAGCACTCCCCGGACGCTTACGAGCCACCCAACCCTCGATATTCCGCTGCTGACCACGGGCCACAGCCAGAGCACCGGGCGGCACATCCTTGGTGATCACGGACCCGGCAGCCGTGTACGCGCCGTCCCCGATCGTGACGGGAGCCACAAACATGTTGTCCGAACCCGTCTTGCAGTGCGAACCGACCGTCGTGTGGTGCTTGTGCTCACCGTCGTAATTCACGAACACACTCGCCGCACCGATGTTCGTGTACTCACCGATCGTCGCATCACCCACGTACGACAGGTGCGGAACCTTCGTCCCCTCACCGATCGTCGCGTTCTTCATCTCCACGTACGTGCCGGCCTTCGCCTTCGTCCCCAGCACCGTCCCCGGACGCAGATAGGCGAACGGACCCACCGACGCCGAGTCCCCGACCACCGCACCGTCCGCCACCGTGTTGTCCACCCGCGCACCCGCACCCACCCGGGTGTCCCTCAGCCGCGTGTTCGGACCCACCTCGGCACCCTCACCCACGTGAGTCGCACCCAGCAGCTGCGTACCCGGATGCACCACCGCGTCCTGGCCGAAAGTCACCGCCACATCCACGAACGTACTACCGGGGTCGACCACCGTCACGCCCCCCAGCATCGCCCGCTCCAGCAACCGCGCGTTCAGCAGCGCCCGCGCCTCCGCGAGCTGCACCCGGTTGTTGATCCCCAGGATCTCCCGGTGATCGCCGCCCACCGACGCACCCACCCGGTGCCCCGCCTCACGCAGGATGCCGAGCACATCGGTGAGGTACTCCTCACCCTGGCTGTTGTCCGTACGCACCTTCTTCAGCGCATCCGCCAGCAGAACACCGTCGAACGCGAACACACCCGAGTTGATCTCCCGGATCGCCCGCTGCGCGTCGGTGGCGTCCTTGTGCTCCACGATCGCCTTGACCGCACCCGACTCGCTGTCGCGCACGATCCGGCCGTACCCGGTGGAGTCCGGCACCTCGGCCGTCAGGACGGTGACCGCGTTGCCGTCGGCGGCATGCGTGTCGACCAGCGCGGCCAGGGTCTGCCCGGTCAGCAGCGGAGTGTCACCGCACACCACGACCACGGTCCCCTCGACAGTCCCGCCGAGCTCCTCCAGAGCCATCCGGACGGCGTGCCCCGTGCCGTTCTGCTCGTACTGCACGGCGGTCCGCACGCCGGCGTCGACGGTGGCGAGGTGCGCCTGCACCTGCTCACGGGCGTGCCCGACCACGACGACGAGGTGGGTGGGGTCCAGCTCACGGGATGCGGCGACGACGTGACCGACGAGCGAGCGCCCGCAGATCTCGTGCAGAACCTTGGGTGTGGCCGACTTCATGCGGGTGCCCTCACCCGCTGCGAGTACGACGACGGCTGCCGGGCGGTTGGCGCTCACGGGTGTGCCCTTCGGCTTCGGGTGGTGGACCCGTGCAGGATACCGGGGCGTTACGGGGCTTGAACGAGGACGGGTCCTGACCTGGTGGTCAGGACCCGAATCTGTATGGCTCCGCCGCTTGGATTCGAACCAAGACCGAACACCTTCAAAGGGTGCCGTGCTGCCGTTACACTACGGCGGATCACTTGCTCAGACCTTACCCGAGGGCGCCGCCGCTGTGGCACTGATTCCAGCCCACCACCCTTCGATGTGGCGGTAGAGATCGGCGCCCTGCAGGACGCGAACCGACAGGCAGCCTCGGTAGTCGACGCCGGTGTTCGTGCGGTTCGTCCGCGGGTTGTGTCTCTTGAGTGCAGTCTTGCCGAAGTGCTCGCTTCCCAGGCCGACCACGTCAGACCAGTAAGCCTCGGCGCCCAACACGTCAGCCGACTCGTGGATCTGCAAGAAGAACCTCAGCCTCTTGTCTTCCACGCCGAGGAGCCGGAGCCAGCGGAGGAACAGTTGGATCATGGCAGGGTCACTGTTCGCGAAGTTGATGTACGGCTGAGGCTTGGCCTTTGCGCCCTCCGCCCAGTAGAGGGCCACGCCGATGAGGAACAGCTCGCGATCGTTGACCGGCCCGATCTCCTCGGCAGCCGCCTTCCTTACGGCCTCGTATCCGACCTTGCGGCGTTCATGGGCTTCACGCCTCCCCTGCTGCGCGCGCCGCATATCTGTGCCCGCGGGCTTCGTGCGCTTGGCCGGCCTGGGCAGGTCCCGGACCCAGAGCGAGATTGAGCTCTTGGAGCAGCCGAGCTCGACCTGGATCTGGTCGTAGGTCATGCCCTGGCTGCGGAGCTCGCGGGCGCGGTCGCGGAGGTCGTCCTTGGCGTTCGGGCGCTTGGTCCATTCCGGGGCCGGCTCGCCCTGGAGCAGGCGGTTGAGGATGTCGTTGTTGTCCACGTGCAGCCGGTCGCGGATCTGGCGGCGGCTGAGGCCTTCGCGGCGGAGGGTGACTGCCTGGGCCCGGAGGCCCTCGAAGTCGGCGTATTTGCTCATGGGTCGAGCTTCGTCCCGGAATGTGGGATTCCTGTCCCAGTGGGCGGTTGATTCATTCATACGTGCGATTCGTCGCGGATCGCCGGATTTTCGTTCGCTTGTGTGCTGGGACCCGCCCGTACGCTGGTGGGCATGACCAGTACGGGGGAACAGCACGACCGAGAGGGGCGGGCGGGCCCGCTGTGGTGGGGGCGGCCGGGGGAGGCCGTGCTGGACGTGGGGCTGGGGCTCGCGTCCGCCGTCGAGTGCGGCTTCGAGGGCGTGGGCCTGGCCCGGGAGGCCGGGGTGCCTACGGCCGTCGGGGTGGTGTTCGCCGTGCTCGTGGGCGCCACGCTGGTGGTGCGCCGCCGCTGGCCGATCACGGTGGTGCTGGTCGGCATCGCCGTCACGCCGGCCGCCATCGGCTTCCTGCTCGCGCTCGTGGGCCTGTACACGCTGGCCGCCTCCGAGGTGCCCCGGCGGATCACGATGACCTTGGCCTCGATGTCGTTTGTGGGGACGTTCATCGTGATGTGGGTGCGCACCCGGGCGGAGGACGAGCTCGCCACGGGGTTCGTGTTCACGCTGGCGCTGTTCATGGCGATCGCGCTGAACGTGCCGCCGGTGCTGTACGGGCTCTACATGGGTGCCCGGCGCCGTCTGCTGGAGAGCCTGCAGGAGCGGGCGGACTCGCTGGAGCGGGAGCTGTCGCTGCTGGCGGACCGGGCGGAGGAGCGGGCGGAGTGGGCGCGGCAGGAGGAGCGGACGCGGATCGCGCGGGAGATGCACGACGTGGTGGCGCACCGGGTGTCGTTGATGGTGGTGCATGCGGCGGCGTTGCAGGCGGTGGCGTTGAAGGATCCGGCGAAGGCGCAGCGGAATGCGGCTTTGGTGGGGGACATGGGGCGGCAGGCGTTGACGGAGTTGCGGGAGATGTTGGGGGTGCTGCGGGCGCCGGTGAAGGCTGCGTCCTCCGAGGCTGCCGTTGCCCCGTCGGTTGTGCCTGTTGTGCCTGTTCCCTCGGCCGTGGCGGCGGTGGCGGGGCCGGTGGAGGAGGGGCCGTCGTTGGGTGAGCTGCACGCGTTGGTGGGGCAGTCGCGGGCGGCGGGGATGGTGGTGGAGCTGGATGTGCGGGGTGAGGCCGTGGCGTATCCGGTGGAGGTGGAGCAGACGGCGTACCGGGTGGTGCAGGAGGCGTTGACCAATTGCCACAAGCATGCGCCGGGTGCGGAGGTCGTGGTGCGGATGGCGCATCGGGGGGAGGAGGTGGCGGTGCAGGTGGAGAACGGTCCGTGTGACGGTCAGGCGGTGGTGCCGGGGCTGCCGAGTGGGGGGAACGGTCTGGTGGGGATGCGGGAGCGGGTGCAGGGGCTGGGCGGGGTGTTCGTGGCGGGGCCGACGGATGTGGGTGGTTTCCGGGTGTCGGCGGTGTTGCCGCGTCCGGCTGCTGCGGGGTGTGCGTAGCGGTAGCGGTTCGCCTGCTGCGGGCGTGCGGGCGTGCGGGCGTGCGTACTCCGGCGTACTCCGGCGCGCCCGTACGTCCGTACGCCCGTACGCCAGTACGCCCCCACGGCCGGGGGCCGGTCAGTGGGGTTCGGTGGGGGCCGCCGTGGTGAGGCGGGTGGGCTGGAGGCCGGTGAGGAGGGTGGTGAGGGCGTCGTCGAGGGTGGCGCCGAGGTACCAGTCGCCGGTGTGGTCGATGGAGTAGACGCGGCCGGTGGCGTCGAGGGCGAGGTGGGCGGTGCCGTCGGCTTCGACGCCGAGGGGGCAGAGCTGGGTGGACAGGGCGCGGCCGAGGTCGGCGAAGGTGCGGGCGAGGTGGAGGCCGGTGAGGGGGTCGATGCGCAGGGGGGCGGGCGCTATCTGCCGGCCGGGTCCGGGTGCGGGGATGGTGAGGCCGCCGAATTCGGCCCAGGCGTCGACGGCGGCGGGAAAGACGGTGTGCCGGTGGCCGGCGGGGGTGGTGTGGTCGCGGAGTGCGTCGGCCCAGTATTCGGCTTGTTTGATGTCCCAGCGTCCGGGTTGCCAGCCGGCGGTGCGCAGGGCGTTGTCGACGGCGACGGGGAAGCGGGTGGCTGAGGAGCGGCCGTAGGAGGCTGAGGCGGCGGCGGTCATGGCTTCTCGGGTGTGGTGAGGTCGACGGGGCGTACGCCGAAGTGGGCGAGGAGGGCGTCGCAGGAGCGGCAGGGGGGTGCGTAGCTGCCGTGGAGGGGGTCGCCGTCCTCGCGGATGCGGCGGGCGGTGATGCGGGCGTTCTTCAGGGAGCGTCTGGCTTCGCCGTGGGTGAGGGGTTTGCGGGAGGCGCGTCTGCTGCGGGTGCCTTCGACGGTGGTGAGGTGGCGGGAGAGCAGGATCGCTTCGGGGCAGCGGCCGGTGAAGCGTTCGCGTTGGTTGCTGGTGAGGGTGTCGAGGAAGTCCTGTACGAGGGGGTGCAGGGTGGGGGGCTGGTCGCCTTTTCCTGCGGTGCTGGTGAGGGTTTCGCCGCGGACGGAGAGGGCGGCGGCGACGGTGGGGAGGATGCCGTCGCGGCGGAAGCGCAGGACGGGTACGGCTGGTCCGTCGGTGTTGCTCCAGCGCAGCCGGGGGTCGCCGGTGGTGTCGTGTGCGGCCGGGCCGGTGTGCGGCGCCGGTGCTGTGGCGGTGTTCTGCATGGTGCTGCTCTTCCTCCCGTGGCTGCGGTGGTTGCCGCTGTGCGCACGCCCCCGTGCTGAGGGGACAGCCTGCCAAATGTCCCCTGTCGCGCGGAAGCGGGGTCGAATATTCGTATCAATCCGGACGTTCCCGGTCCGCGTGCGGGTGGTTGGCGCGCGGGTGGCTCAGGGGCGGCGGTGGCTCTTGCCGGAGCGCATAGGCTGTGGTGAATCAGCCAGATCCAGCAGGGGGCTACCGCCATGACGACAGGTCGGCTCGGGCAGCAGGCCGCGCCACCCAATGCCGCGTACTCGGGGCAGGTCGTGCATTTCCCGGACCCGGTCCGGGCCGCGCGGCATCCCCAGGGGGTGCGGATGGACGGGGACGGTCATCCTGACTTCTCCCCTTACGCGCGGGCGGCGGTGGAGATCGCCGAGCCGCCGGAGGGTTTCGGCGTGGACGAGCTGCGCCTGACGGACTATGTGTCGGCGAATGCTGCGATGCGTGCGGCGGGGCATGAGCTGTGGGACACGGTGGGTCCGGTGTCGACTCCGCATGGCTGGACGTGGCACCACCGGGCGGGTTCGCGGCGCTTGGAGCTGGTTCCGGTGGAGGTGAAGGCGCTGCTGCGGCATCACGCGGGTCTGGCGTCGGCGTCGGTGGACCATTCCAAGCGGGGTACGCGGCCGTTGCAGGAGGTGCGTCCGGTGCATCTGGCGCTGCCGAAGTCGGTGGTGTCGGTGTCGGAGGTCCAGATCCAGGGTGTGGAGGAGGATCTGGGGTACCGGCTGCCGGAGGCGTACCGCTCGTTCCTGAAGGCGGCGGGTGGTTGTGCGCCGGTGGGTGCGGGGCTGGACGTGGAGCTGGGCGTGCTGGTGGATCAGCCGTTCTTCACGGTGCGTGAGGAGGCGGCGGTCAATGACCTGCTGTACGTCAACAAGTGCTTGCGGGACCACCTGACGAAGGACTACCTGGGGGTGGCGTTCGTGCAGGGCGGGTTGCTGGCGGTGAAGGTGAAGGGTGACGCGGTCGGTTCGGTGTGGTTCTCGCCGTTCGACGACGGGCGTGACCGTGACGGGTGGTCGGTGCAGGAGCGCGTGGAGCGGCTGTTGTTGCCGTGCGGTTCCGATTTCGACGCCTTTCTCGAACGGTTGGCGGGGAATCCGCCGGAGCTGGAGCAGGTGGCCGGTCTGATGGTGGACGGCGGTTTCGCGCGTTCGGTTCCGGTCTCGGTGGAGGGTTGATCGCGCCGTGGTGACGTTTGCGCAGGCGCAGGAGCGCGCCGAGGAGTGGATCAACGGCGATGTGCCGGCGTACCAGCATCGTGAGGTGCGGGTGCGGGAGTTCGGGCTGGGTTTCGTGGTGTGGGCCGAGGACCGGCCGGCGGGCCCGGTGTCGGGTGGTGGCCGGCAGCGGTTGGTGATCGCGCGGGACAGTGGTGAGGTGACGTTGTGGCCGGGGTTGCCGGTGGGTGAGGTGATCCGTCGGTACGAGGAGGAGTACGGGAGTGCTTCGGGCGGGGTTCCGGAGGTGTCGGTGCCGGCGCCGCGGATCGACTCGGAGCAGACGTCGTTCATGTTGAGTCCGCCGGAGTGGCTGGAGGCGGCGGCGGGGGCGTCGGTCGGGGGTGCGGCGCCTGCTGCTCCTGTTCCTGCCGTGGCTGCTCCTGCTGCGGGGCCGGGTACGCCGGGTGCGGGTACGCCGGTGCCTTCGGCGCCGGGTGCGCCGGGTGCGCCGGGTTCGTCGGGTGCCCCGGGTGGTACGCCGGGTGCGGGTACGCCGGTGCCGGGCGCTCCTGGTGCCTCCCCGGCCTCGGCTCCGTCCCAGGCCTCGGCTCCGTCTCCGGCTCCGGCCCCGGCCCCGGGTGGGACGCCGGGGGCGGGTACGCCGGTGCCGGGCGGGCCCGCGTACGAGCCGACCGCGAGCGACGGGGTGCCCGTCGGGGCGACGCCCTGGGCGGGGACCGATGTGAACCCGGGTGCGGACGACGCGTCCGTGCCGCTGCCGGCGACCGTGTTCGCGCCGCCGCTGTCCGGCTCGGACTTCGACGACCAGGCCGCGCCCGCGGTGGGTTCCGAGGCGAAGACGACGCTGATGCCGGGTGGTAGCCGGCTGCCGGCGACGGCGATCGCCCCGGTCCTCGACGCGGCCGCCCTGCACGACGCGCCGACCGACCGGGCGGAGATCTCCCGTCCGGCGGCTCCTGCGGCTCCGGCGGCTCCGCAGCCGCCGGGTCCGCCCGGTGCGCCCGGTGCGCCGGGGGCGGCCGGTATGCCGCCCGTGCCCCCTGGTCCTCCTGGGGCGCAGGGTGCGCCTGTGCCCCCTGGCCCGCCGGGAGCCCCTGGTGCGCCTGTGCCTCCCGGTCCGCCCGGTGCTCCGGCTTCGCTGGGTGGCGGGCTGGATCATGCCGCGACGATGCTGGCCGGTCCTGCGGTGGTCGGTGGGCCGCCGGCGCCTCCTGGTCCTCCTGGTGTGCCGGGGGCTGCTGGTGCGCCGGTTGCGCCGCCTGGTCCGCCCGGTGCGCCTGGTTCTCTTGGCGGTGGGCTGGATCATGCGGCGACGATGCTGGCCGGGCCCGCTGTGGTGGGTGGCCCGCCGGCGCCTCCCGGCCCGCCCCGGGCCCCTGGCGCCCCCGGTGCGTCCGGTGCTCCCGTCGCGCCTCCCGGTCCGCCCGGTGCTCCGGCTTCGCTGGGTGGCGGGCTGGATCATGCCGCGACGATGCTGGCCGGTCCTGCGGTGGTCGGTGGGCCGCCGGCGCCTCCTGGTCCTCCTGGTGTGCCGGGGGCTGCTGGTGCGCCGGTTGCGCCGCCTGGTCCGCCCGGTGCGCCTGGTTCTCTTGGCGGTGGGCTGGATCATGCGGCGACGATGCTGGCCGGTCCTGCCGTGGTGGGTGGCCCGCCGGCGCCTCCCGGCCCGCCCCCAGCCCCCGGTGCCCCGGGTGCGCCCGGTGCTCCCGGTGCTCCCGCTTCGCTGGGTGGCGGGCTGGACCACGCGCCGACGATGATGGCCGGCCCCGGTTCCGTACCGCAGCCTCCGGCGGCGCCCGGACCCGTACCGCAGCCCCAGGCCGGCCCGGCCGCGGCGCCGCCGCAGCCGGGTGTGCCCACGGTCGGGCCCGGCTACCAGGCCGTGCTGCGCTACCGCGCGCACGACGGCTCCGAGCAGCAGCTCATCCGCCGCTCGGCGCCCGGTACGCCGCACCCGGAGTGGCAGATCCTGCACGAGCTGCGTGCGATGAACGTGCCGCCGCAGCAGGTGCTGGAGCTGCACACGGAGCTGGAGTCGTGCGAGCTGCCCGGCGGGTACTGCGCCCGGATGATCCGGGAGACCTGGCCGCAGGTGCGGATCACGCACGTGGCGCCGTACGGCCAGGACCATGCGGCGCGGCAGGCCGGTATGCGGCACCTGCTGACCCATCAGGGTGAGCTGCACCAGGTGGCGGACGGTCCGGCGCGGCCGGCGCCGGTACGGGCGCCGCTGCCGCAGGTTCCGCTGCAGCCGGCGATCCCGATGGAGGCGATCGCGCAGGAGCTGCAGGCCGCGTTCGGTCCGCAGGGCGTCTTCCGCTTCGACCAGCGGGCGGTGTCCCGCCAGGGTGTGCCGGAGATCGTGGCGCAGACGCTGGTGTGGGCGGGTTTGCCGGTGGACGTGGGCCCGTTCTTCTGGGCGCAGGCGCAGCCGGGCCGGCCGGTGCCGACGCTGGCGGAGCTGGCGGCGCAGCGGCAGGTGCAGCCGGCGTCGGACGCGGGTTCGTACCTGGTGGTGGGCAGCGACTTCGGCAAGGCGCTGTGTGTGCAGTACGGGACGGCGCACATCGTGGCCGTCCCGGTGGAGGGCGGGCCGGGCGGTGCTCCGGTGCCGCCGCAGTTCGTGAACTCCAGCCTGCCGCAGTTCGTGCGTTCGCTGGCGATGCTGGGTCAGATGTGGCGGCTGCGCCAGCATCTGACGCAGGAGCAGGCGGGTCGCTGGACGGTCGATTTCCAGGCGAATCTGGCCGGTCTGGACAGTGCTGCGCTGGCGTCGCCGGAGAGCTGGTGGTCGGTGCTGCTGGAGCAGATGTGGGACGGACTGCTGTGACACGGTGACGGCGTGACGGCTGCGACGGCTCGACGGTCCGACGCGGCGTGACGGCTGTGGACGGATCGGCAACTGGCCGGGTCGCAACCCCCGCAGAGGGGTTGCGGCCCGGCCATTGCGCTCTTCCGGTCATAAATGGCGCATCCTTGGCAGGGAACCCGATGCGATCCGGCCCCGTGAGAGAGGCGCTTCCACGATGAGTGCTGCACCCATGTCACCTCATGGCTTCGCGACCGTGCGCGGACGCGGCTACCGCCCGGCGGAGGTGGACCGGTATCTCGCCCGGCTGTCGGGCGGCCGGGACGAGGCGTGGGAGCGGGTGGCGCGGCTGACGGTGCTGGCGCGGCAGATGGAGGCGGAGGCGCAGCGGCTGCGGGAGGCGGTCGCGGCGCTGGCGCCGCAGACGTACGACGACCTGGGCGAGCGGGCCCGGCGGATCCTGGCCCTGTCGCTGGAGGAGTCGGAGGCGGTACGGGGCGACGCGCGCGCGGATGCGCAGGCGGCGGCGGACGCGGCCCGGGCGCACGCGGACCGGGTGGCGGAGCTGGCCCGGCAGGACGCGGAGGCGGTGCGGGAGCAGACGGAGGTCCGGATCCGGCAGGCGCTGACGCGGCTCGGGCAGGAGGCGGACGAGGCGCGGGGCCTGGCGCGCCGGGACGCGGCGGCCTGGCGCGGGGAGGCGCAGGCGGGGCTGGAGGAGATGCACCGGCGCTGCGAGGCGGTGCGCGCGGAGCAGGAGGCGGACCACCGGGAGCGGTGGGAGGCGGCGGAACGGGAGCGGGAGCAGCGGGAGGCCGAGCTCCAGGCGCGGCAGTTGGAGCTGGAGCGGTACGGGGAGAGCGTGCTGGCGGAGGCGCGCCGGGCGTATGCGGAGGCGGAGGAGTCGGCGCGGCACGGGCAGGAGGACGCGGAGGCGCGGGCCGCGGAGCTGCTGGCGCAGGCCAAGGTGGTGGAGGAGCGGGTGGCGCGCGAGACGGACCGGATCCTGCGCGAGCACGCGGCGGCGCAGGAGGAGGTGCGGGCCCACATGGACCACGTCCGCGCCAGCCTGGCGGCCCTGACGGGCCGCCCCACCCCGGCGGACGGCTGACGGGCCGCCCCACCCCGGCGGACGGCTGACGGGCCGCCGCGCCCCGGCGGACGGCTGACGGGCCGCTGCGCCGCCGGACGGGGCGCGCGGTGCTACGTCGACGACAGGGTCTGGCGGCCCGGTCGTACCCGTACGACGAATGCGTCGAGGGCGGCGTGGGCGCCGGGTTCGGCGGGCAGCCGGGTCGTGGCCTGTGCCTCGTCCAGGGCTTGGTGCAGGGCCTGGACGTCCGCTTCCAGTGCGGCGCGCTGCGGTCCCTCGGCCGGTGCGTGTTCCGCCGCGGTCTTCGCCTCGATCAGCTCGGCCAGGTAGGCCGGGGCCTGAGGTATTTCCCGCAGCAGGGTCGGCAGGTGCGCCTGTACTGCGCCGGTGCGCATCAGGTGGATTCCGGTCAGCAGGGCCCGGAAGGCGTACAGCAGCGGTTTGAGTTCGCCGGTCTTCTCGAAGAGCCGCCACTGGGTGGAGGCGAATCCCCGGTAGTGGTGGGCGTGGTGGAGGGTGAGTACGTGGGGGGCGAGGTCGCGCAGCTCCGCGTGTTCGGGGGTGGTGTGGACGACGAGCGGTGAGAGCAGCTGTTCCAGGACGTAGCCGTTGCGCCGGAGCATGAGGCGGACGAACTTGCGTACGTCGTGGGTGACGAGGTCCATCTCGACGCCGTCGTGGTCCCACATCCTGTTGCGCGTCTCCTCCGGCTCGCGCAGGCCGAGGAGGTCTTCGGCGGGCAGCAGGTGTACGCCGCGCAGGTCCACGTCCGAGTCGTGGGAGGGGAACCCGTAGAGGTGTGCTCCGGAGACGGTGGCGAAGAGCAGGGGGTCGGGCTGCTCGGCGACGATGGGGGTGAGGTCCAGGCTCAGTGCGTCCAGCATGGGCCCATCTTCCCCGTCGCCCCCGCAGGTCAGTTCGGCCGGGGGAGGAAGGCGGCGACGAGGCGGGCGATCTCGGGGAGGTGGGTCTCCAGGGCGAAGTGGCCCGCGGTTTCGAGGATGTGGAGCTCGGCGTCGGGGAGGTCGCGCAGGTAGGCCTTGGCACCGGCCGGGGTGAAGAACGGGTCGCCGGCGCCCCACACGATCAGGGCCGGCGGGCGGTGCCGGGACAGCCAGGTCTGCCAGGCGGGGTAGCGGGCGACGTTGGAGTGGTAGTCGAAGGCGAGGTCGACCTGGGCGTCGGCGCGGCCGGGCAGGTCCAGGAAGTGCTGGTCGAGGGTCCAGCTGTCGGGTGAGAGGAGGCTGGGGTCGCCGACCCCGGTCTCGTACTGCATGCGGGTGCCCTCCAGGGTGAGCAGGGACCGCACCTGCTCCGGTGCGCCGGGGGTGTCCGGGCGCAGTGCGATGAAGGTGCGGGCGGTGTCGGAGAGCCCGTCTTCGTAGGCGTTGGCGTTCTGGACGACGAGGGCGGTGATCCGTTCCGGCCGGCGTTCGGCGAGGCGGAAGCCGACGGGGGCGCCGAAGTCGAAGACGTACAGGGCGAACCGGTCCAGCCCCAGTGCGTCGGTGAACCCCTCCACGGTGTCGGCGAGCGCGTCGAAGGTGTACGAGTAGCCGGCCGGGGCCTCGGTGTGGCCGAAGCCGGGGTAGTCGGGGGCGATCAGGCGGTACGGGGTGTCGGCGAGGGCTCGCATCAGGCCGGTGAACTGGTGCGAGGCGGTGGGGAACCCGTGCAGCAGGAGGAGGACGGGCCCGTCGGCGGGGCCGGCCTCGCGGTAGAAGACGCGGACGCCGTCGACGTCGGCGTGCCGGTGGTGGATCCCCTGCGCGGTCACGCTCATCACGCTCATCACATGCCTCCTGATGGGAAGTTTCCATTAGTCTTGCCCGTGACTGCTAATGGGTCAAGGGATTCACGTAGCATTAGAGGGTGACTGATGCGTTTGTGCTGGTCGGGGAGCCGCTCGCCCTGGACCTGGTGAACACCCGCACCGCCGGCGGCGATCTGATCGCCCGCCCCGAGGACCTTGCGGCCTGGCTTGAGCGCCAGCAGGGACGGCTGACCCCGGTGTCCGAGGTCGGCGCGGCCGAGCTGGCCGCCGTGCACGCCGTGCGGGAGGCGACGCGGGCCGCGCTGGCCGCCGTACGGGCCGGGAGCCGGCCGGACCCGGCGGAGCTGAACGCCGCCCTCGCCGCCGCCCCCGCCC
>NZ_WTFF01000082.1 GCF_019400985.1 Streptomyces bambusae | reverse complement strand
CACGCTCGGTGGATGAAGAATGTGGTCACCAGCCCCGCGCGCGGTCGGCAGCGCTCCCGGACTCCAGCCGCCGCGCGTGCCGCCCCGGCCCGGGGTGAAAGGGGGGGGCCACACAGGAGACGGGCGACGGCGGGTGGGATGAGGTGCCCGCCGGCCGGATCCGCGAGGCCGTGGCCGACCTCGGCGCGCGGGACGCCCGTACCGTCAAGCTGCTCACCCGCGCCGGCATGGGCTGGTGCCAGGGCCGCATGTGCGG
Source organism: Streptomyces bambusae (assembly GCF_019400985.1). Classification (GTDB taxonomy): domain Bacteria; phylum Actinomycetota; class Actinomycetes; order Streptomycetales; family Streptomycetaceae; genus Streptomyces; species Streptomyces bambusae_A. Next base: position 24,910 of record NZ_WTFF01000082.1, on the reverse strand, counting down.
CCCGGCCGTCGCCGCCCTGGCCGGCGCCGGCGCCGAGCCCGCGGCCGACCGTCGCCCGTTCTCCTGCCCGGTGCCGCTGAAGCACCTGGCGCAGCTCCCCGCTGACGACTGATCAGCAGGTCTCCCGCGCCGCGGCCCTTGTGGCCGCATCGCACCCCCTAATAAAATGTCACACACCACTCTCAGGGAGTCATGCAATGACCGACGCGCACACCCCCGCGCCCCCCACCACCCTGGCCGCCCCCGCCGCCCGCACCCCGTGGCACGGCATCATGGTCGCCACCACCCTCCCCCTGCGCGAGGACCTCTCCGTCGACTACGACGCCTACGCCGAGCACGTCGCCTGGCTCATCGCCAACGGCTGCGACGGCGTCGTCCCCAACGGCTCCCTCGGCGAGTACCAGACCCTCACCGCCGACGAGCGCGCCCGCGTCGTGCGTACCGCCGTCGAGGCGGCCGGCGACGGCGGCCGCGTCATGCCGGGCGTCGCCGCCTACGGCAGCGCCGAGTCCCGCCGCTGGGCCGACCAGGCCGCCGAGGCCGGCGCCGGCTCGGTCCTGCTGCTGCCGCCCAACGCCTACCGCGCCGACGAGACCGCGGTCCGCGCCCACTACGCCGACGTGGCCAAGGCCGGCCTGCCCGTCGTGGCGTACAACAACCCCATCGACACCAAGGTCGACCTCACCCCCGCCCTGCTCGCCCGGCTGCACGCCGACGGCAGCATCGTCGCCGTCAAGGAGTTCAGCGGCGACGTCCGGCGCGCCTACGAGATCGCCGAACTCGCCCCGGGCCTGGACCTGCTCATCGGCGCCGACGACGTGCTCCTGGAGCTCGCCCTGGCCGGCGCCGTCGGCTGGATCGCCGGCTACCCCAACGCCCTCCCGGCCTCCTGCGCCACCCTCTACCGGGCCGCCGTCGCCGGCGACATCGAGACCGCACTGCCGCTCTACAAGTCCCTGCACAGCCTGCTGCGCTGGGACTCCAAGACCGAGTTCGTCCACGCCATCAAGCTCTCCATGGACATCGCCGGCCGCCCCGGCGGACCCACCCGCCCGCCGCGCCTGCCGCTGACCGGGGAGATCGAGGCCGCCGTCCGCGCCGCGACCGAGAAGGCCCTCGCCGAGGGCCACAACTAGCCACCAGGGGGGACCCCATGCGTACCCGTCACATCTACCACGCGGTGGACTCGCACACCGAGGGCATGCCCACCCGCGTCATCACCGGCGGCGTCGGGGTGATTCCCGGCGCCACCATGGCCGACAAGCGGCTCCACTTCATCGAGCACATGGACCACCTGCGCACCCTGCTCATGTACGAGCCGCGCGGCCACGCGGCGATGAGCGGCGCCATCCTCCAACCGCCCACCCGCCCCGACGCCGACTTCGGCGTGCTCTACATCGAGGTGTCGGGGCTGCTGCCGATGTGCGGACACGGGACCATCGGGGTCGCCACCGTCCTGGTCGAGACGGGCATGGTGCCGGCCGTCGAGCCGGTCACCACCGTCCGCCTCGACACCCCGGCGGGGCTGGTGAGCGTCGACGTCCACGTCCGGGACGGCGCGGCCGAGTCCGTCACGCTCACCAACGTCCCGTCCTTCTGCGTCGGCCTCGACCTCAAGGCCGACGTCCCCGGCTTCGGCACCGTCACCTACGACCTGGCCTACGGCGGCAACTTCTACGCCTTCGTCGAACTCGACGCCCTCGGCCTGCCCTTCGACCGCGCCCGCAAGGACGACCTGCTCGCCGCCGGACTCGCCGTCATGGACGCGATCAACGCCGGCCCCGACCGCCCCGTGCACCCGGAGAACCCCGGCATCGCCGGCGTCAAGCACGTCTACCTCGCCGCCCCCGGCTCCGACGCCACCCGCTCCCGGCACGCCATGGCCATCCACCCCGGCTGGTTCGACCGCTCCCCGTGCGGTACGGGCACCAGCGCCCGCATGGCCCAGCTGCACGCCCGCGGGCTGCTCCCGCTGGAGCAGGACTTCGTCAACGAGTCCTTCATCGGCACCGAGTTCACCGGGCGGCTGATCGCCGGGACCACCGTCGCCGGCCGGCCCGCCGTCGTCCCCACCGTCACCGGGCGGGCCTGGATCACCGGCACCGCCCAGTACTTCCTCGACCCGAGCGACCCGTTCCCGGGGGGATTCCTCCTGTGACAGCCTCTCCTTCTGCGACCGCCGCCACTCAAGCACGCCCCGCCGTCGTCCGCACCACCGACTACCACACCGCCGGCGAGCCCTTCCGGATCGTCTCCGAGGACCTGCCCGCGATCCCCGGCGACACGGTGGCCGAGCGCTGCGCCACCGCCATCGGCCCGGGCGGCTCGGGCACGGCGCCGCGCCGGGGCGCGCTGGACGACGTACGGCGGATGCTCGTGCAGGAGCCGCGCGGGCACGCCGGGATGTACGGCGGGTTCGTGGTGCCGGCCGACGACGACGGCGCCCACTTCGGAGTGCTGTTCTGGCACAAGGACGGCTACTCCACGGCCTGCGGGCACGGCACCATGGCGCTCGGCGCCTGGGCCGTGGACAGCGGGCGGGTGGCCGCCCCCGCCGACGGGGACGCCGAGGTGCGCATCGACGTACCGTCCGGGCGGGTCACCGCGACCGTGCACCGGGCGGAAGGGCACACGACCGGCATCACCTTCCGCAACGTCGCCGCGCGCGTGGCCGCCCGCAAGGTGCCCGTGGCCACCTCGGTGGGGATCGCCGAGGTGGACATCGCCCACGCGGGGGCCTGCTACGCCTCGGTCGCCGCCCGCGACCTGGGCCTGGCGGTCACCCGCGAGGACCTGCCCGCGCTCACCCGCGCCGGGCTGGAGATCCGCACCGCGCTGGCCTCCCACCCGGCCACCTGGCACCCCGACGGGCCGTTGCTGTCCGGGGTGTACGGGGTGATCCTGTACGAGGAGCTGCCCGACACCCCGCTCGGCGCGCACCAGCGCAATGTCACCGTCTTCGCCGACGGCCAGATCGACCGCTCGCCGTGCGGATCGGGCACGTCGGCGCGGCTGGCGCTGCTCGCCGAGGACGGGCGGCTCGGTCCGGGCGAGGACCTGCTCCACGAGTCGGTCGTCGGCACCGTCTTCACCGGGCGGTGGAAAGGGGAGGGGGTGACCGAGGTCACCGGCACGGCGTACCGCACCGGTGAACACGCCTTCTCGGTCGACGCACACGACGCCCTGGGCGCGGGGTTCCTCCTGTGACGGGCATGACGGGCGTGACGGGCGTGACGGGCGTGACGGGCGTGACGGGCGTGACGGGCATGACGGGAGCGATGGGCGTGACGGGTGCGGGCTCCGCGCTGCCGCAGCTCGGGGCGCGGGAGATCGCCGACCTGGTCGGGCCGGCCGCCGCCGCCGAGGCGCTGGCCGACGTGCTGCGGGCGGGCCTCGACCCCGAGGCCTGCCCGCAACGCACCGCCGTGCCCGTGCCCGGCGGGGAGCTGCTGCTGATGCCGGCCGCGGCCGGGGCCTTCGCCGGGGTGAAGATCGCCGGGGTGGCCCCCGGCAACGCCGAGCGCGGGCTGCCCCGGATCACCGGCTCCTACCTGCTGCTCGACGGCCCCACCCTGCAGCCACTGGCACTGCTCGACGGCGCGGCCCTCACCGCGCTGCGCACCCCGGCGGTCTCGGCGCTGGCCGTGCGGTGCCTGACGCCGGACGACCGGCCGCTGCGGCTGGTGCTCTTCGGTTCGGGGCCGCAGGCCTACGGGCATCTCGAAGCCGTGCTCGCCGTGCGCGAGTTGGCGGAGGTGGTGGTCGTCGGGCGGAGCGCGGCCAAGGCCGAGGGGCTGGTGGGGTACGCCCGCAAGCTGGGCCTCGCCGCCGCCCGTACCGGCACGCCGGCCGATGTGGCCGGGGCCGACCTGGTGGTCTGCTGCACCACGGCCCGTACCCCGCTGTTCGACGGCCGGCTGGTGTCCCCGGGGGCGACCGTCGTCGCCGTAGGCTCGCACGAGCCCGACGCCCGCGAGACCGACACCGCTCTGGTGCGGCGGTCCGCCGTGTACGTCGAGTCGCGCGCGGCCGCGCTGCGCGAGGCCGGGGACCTGCTGGTGCCGGAGGCGGAGGGCGCGATCGGCCCCGGGCACATCGCCGGGACACTGGCCGATCTGGTGACCGGGCGGGTGACCGGGCGGGCGCCGTCGCCCCCGGGGCGGTCCTGCCCACAGCTCTTCAAGAGCGTGGGGATGGCCTGGGAAGATCTCGCCGTGGCGGTGGCCGTGTACCTCGCCGCCGGGGCGAACAGCGAAACGTGACATTGTACGCTGTTCCTCTGCGAATAACCGGAGGAAGAGCGATGGGTGACCTGAAGCAGCACAGTCTCATCAAGGCCCAGGAGCGGCTCCGCGACCAGGTCGGCCATGCCCTTCGAGCAGCCCTGATAGCGGGCGAACTGCGCCCGGGCAACGTCTACTCGGCGCCCGGCCTGGCGGCGGAGCTCGGCGTTTCGGCCACCCCGGTCCGCGAGGCCATGCTCGACCTCGCCCGCGAGGGCCTGGTGGAGCCCGTGCGCAACAAGGGTTTCCGGATCACCGAGGTCAGCGAGCGGGACCTGGACCAGTACACCGAGCTGCGCACGCTCATCGAGGTGCCCACCATCGGCCGGGTCACCCGGATGGCGAGCGCGGAGCAGCTGGAGGCCCTGCGGCCGATCGCCGAGGAGATCGTCACCACGGCCCGCGAGCACAACCTCATCGGGTACCTGGAGGCGGACCGCCGCTTCCACCTGACGCTGCTGGGCCTCGCCGGCAACGAGCGCCTGGTCGAGACGGTCGGGGAGCTGCGCAAGCGCTCCCGGCTGTACGGCCTGACCGGCCTGGACGAGGCCGGCAAGCTGGTGTCCTCGGCCGAGGAGCACCTCGAACTCCTCGACCTGATGATCGCCGGCGACGCCGAGGGGGCCGAGGAGTGCATGCGGCGCCACCTCGGGCACGTCCGCTCGCTGTGGGCGCAGGGCCGCGACGAGCCGGTGGGCCGCCCGGCGGTCGGCCTCGGCAAGAACCGCTGACCGGCGACGGGCTCTACGGCTGGGCCCGCGCGGCGGGTGACGCCCCTGCGGCCGGTGCCGCCCAGGCCAGCAGCATGCGCAGCGCGTCGTGCGACGGGCTGCCCGGCTCGGTGGCGTACGTGACCAGCGCCTGCTCGCTGTCGTCGGCCGAGCGCAGGGTGTCGTAGGACAGTTCCAGGTCGCCGATCACCGGGTGGTGGAAGCGCTTGGTGCCCGAGGTCTTGTCCTGCACCGGGTGCTGCGCCCACCAGGTGCGGAACTCCTCGCTGCGCATGGACAGTTCGCCGACCAGCCGGGCCAGCTGCGGATCGTCGGGGTGGCGCCCGGCCTCCAGGTGCAGGTACGCGACGTTCTCGCGGGCGCAGGAGTCCCAGTCCCGGAAGAGCACACGGGAGGCGGGGCCGAGGAAGGTGATCCGGGCGATGTTGCGCTCGGCCGGGTCCAGCGCGCCGTAGTCGCCGAACAGGGCGCACGCGGCGGCGTTCCAGGCGAGGATGTCCATGCGCCGGCCCATCACGAGCGAGGGCACGTCGTGCAGTTCGTCGAGCAGCCGCCGCATCATCGGCCGCACCTGCTGCGGCGCGGCGTCGACGTGCCGGGCCGAGGGCCGGGCACCGTGCCGCGGCCGGGCCAGGTGGTGCAGGTGCCGCCGCCCGTCCTCGGTCAGCCGCAGGGCGCGGGCGAGCGCGTCGAGCACGGAGCCGGAGGGGTGGGGCACGCGGCCCTGTTCCATCCGGGTGTAGTAGTCGACGCTGACCCCGGCGAGCCCGGCGATCTCCTCCCGGCGCAGGCCGCTGACGCGGCGCCGGCCGCCGTGGTCGGGCAGCCCCACGTCCTGCGGGCGCAGGCGGGAGCGGCGGGTGCGCAGGAACTCGCCGAGGCTGGTCGCGGTGGTCATGGACCGATTCTGGTCCAACGGGCGGGCCGCTGCCTGGCCCTGACAGGACCAGGCAGCGTCGCTCGCGGCACAACCGCCGCACATGCGGTGGCGGCCGGTCAGGCGGCGGGCGTCGAAGAGGTGTTCAGGACGCTCGGGATGACGGTCACCAGTCCGCCGTCGACGCCGATGTCCTGCCCGGTGATGTACGACGAGCGTGGCGAGAGCAGGAACGCCACCGTCTCGGCGACGTCCTCGGCCCCGCCCAGCCGGCCCAGCGGCACCTCGGCGCGCAGCGGCTCGCGGTCGGCGGGGTCGGGGACGACCGAGCGGAACATCTCGGTCACGATGTAGCCGGGGCTCACCGAGTTGATCCGGATGCCGCGTCCGGCGAGGTCGCTGCCCAGGGTGCGGGTCAGGTTGTGGACGGCCGCCTTGCTCGCCGCGTAGACCGGTGCGTGCGCCATGCCCCGGTGCAGGGTCCACGAGGCGTTGATCACCACCGACGCGCCGCCGCGGGACGCGTCGAGCAGCGGCAGCGACTTCTGGACGGTGAAGAAGACGCCCTTGAAGTTGACGCCGACGACGTGGTCGAAGTCCTCCTCGCGCACCTCGGCGGCGGGCTGGAAGACGCCGACCCCGGCATTGGCGAACACGCCGTCGAGGCGGCCGTGGCGGTCGCCGACGACGGAGACCAGCCGGTCCAGGTCGGCGGTGGAGGCGGCGTCCGCCCGTACGGTCAGCAGCCGGGCGCCGCCGTCGGACGCCTGCGCCAACTGCGCGGCCGTGCGCTGCAGTCGGGCCTCGTCGCGGCCGGTGACGACGACGTGGGCGCCGCCGTCCAGCAGCAGCCGGGCCGTGGCCAGGCCCATGCCGCTGGTCCCTCCGGTGATCAGGACGACGCGGTCGTGGAACTCGGGCGCGGTGTCAGGGGTGTTGTCGTTCATGGGATCGACCCTCGCCGCCCGTCGCCCGCACAACCAGGCCCGGCCGCACCCTGGGTCCGCCGGGACCACCCTCGCGGCCCGCCCCGTCAACCCCCTTGCTCGGACACGGCTGGATAACGAGGTCGCACATCTCTTGTCAGTGCAATTTCACATTACTATGTTACCGGTCACATCCTAGAGCGCGGCCCTTCCCTGGAGTGACCATGACCAAGCGCACCCAACTCGCCCTCGCCACCGCCCTGGTGGCCGCACTCGCACTCGGCGCCTCGGGCTGCTCCGACACGAAGAAGGCCGCGCAGGGCGGCGGCGCCAACCCGGCGGCCGCCAACGACGGCAAGACCCTCGGCGGCACCCCGGTCAAGGGCGGCACCCTCACCGTCCTGTCCAACCAGGACTTCTCCCACCTCGACCCGGCCCGCAACTGGACGATGCCGACGATGGACTTCGGCACCCGCCTGCTCTACCGCACGCTCGTCACCTTCAAGGCCGAACCGGGCAAGGCCGGCAGCGAGCTGGTCCCCGACCTGGCCACCGACCTCGGCACCCCCAGCAACGGAGGCCGCACCTGGACCTTCACCCTCAAGCCGGGCCTGAAGTACGAGGACGGCACGCCCATCAAGGCCCAGGACGTCAAGTACAACGTCGAGCGCTCCTTCGCCCCCGACCTCACCGGCGGACCCGACTACGCCGCCCAGTACCTGGCCGGCACCGAGGGCTACAAGGGCCCGCTCCAGGGCCAGCACCTGGACTCGGTCAAGACCCCCGACGACCGCACGATCGTCTTCGAACTCAAGCGTCCGGTCGCCGAGTTCTCCGCCACCGCCACCCTCCCCACCTTCGCCCCGGTCCCGCAGTCCCAGGAGAAGGGCACCCAGTACGACGCCCGCCCGTTCTCCTCCGGCCCGTACAAGATCGAGTCCTACGACCGCGACAAGAAGCTCGTCCTGGTCCGCAACGAGCACTGGGACGCGAGCACCGACCCGGTCCGCAAGGCCTACCCGGACAAGTTCGTCGTCGTCATGGGCCTCAAGGGCGGCCAGATCGACGACCGGATCATCGCCAGCGAGGGCGCCGACGCCTCCGCCGTGCAGTACGCGGACATGCGCCCCGAGAGCGCCCCCAAGGTGCTGCCCAAGCCCGACATCAAGGCCCGCCTGCTCGCCGAGTCCCAGGGCTGCACCACCATGCTGCACCTGAACAACTCCCGGGCGCCCTTCAACGACCCCAAGGTCCGCGAGGCCATGCAGTACGCCCTCGACAAGGAGGCCGCGGTCACCGCGAACGGCGGGCCCGCCCTCAACGAGGTCGCCACCGCCTACCTGCCGCCCGCCCTCACCGGCGGCAAGCAGGCCGACACCCTCAAGATCCCCCCGGCCGGCGACCCCGCCAAGGCCAAGGAACTCCTCAAGGCCGCCGGCAAGGAGAGCCTGAAGGTCTCGCTGGCCGTCTCCACCGGCGACAAGGGCGTCGCCGAAGCCATCCAGCAGGGCCTGGCCCGCGTCGGCGTCGAGGTCGTCATCGACACCATCGACCCGGGCGCGTACTACGACGTCATCGGCGACCTGTCCACCACGCCCGACATGACCTTCTCCGGCTGGTGCCCCGACTACCCCTCCGGCGCCACCTGGATCCCGTTCGTCTTCGACGGACGCACCATCAAGGAGAAGGGCAACCAGGGCAACAACAGCCAGTTCCGCGACGACGCGACGATGAAGCGGATCGACGAGATCAACAACATGTCCGACGCCAAGGCCGCGAGCCAGGCCTGGACCGACCTCGACGCCGAGATCATGAAGAAGGCCCCCTCCATCCCGGTCTTCCTGGAGCGCAAGCCCCTCCTCGTCGGCACCAACATCGCCGGCGCCTTCGGCCACCCCGTGTGGACCGGCTCCATCGACTACGCCACGGTGGGTCTGAAGGACCCGTCGAAGAGCCAGGGCTGACGGGCGGCGAGGTCCCACACCCCATGACCGCCACCCCGCCGGCCGCCCCCGCGGCGGCCCCGGACGCCACCGGCGCGGCAGCGCCGCAGGCGCCGGACGTTCCCCCGGGCAGCAGCCCCTGGCAGCTCGCCCGGCGGGAACTGCGCCGCCGCCCCGCCGTCCGCGTCAGCCTCGCCGTCGTCCTCGTCTTCGTCCTCATGGCCGTCACCGCGCCCTGGCTGGGCGCGCTCGGCGGCTGGTCCCCGGAGGAGTTCGACAAGTCCGCCGTCGACCCCTACCTCGGCGGCCTCCCGCTCGGCTCCTTCGGCGGGATCTCCCCCGAGCACTGGCTCGGCGTGGAACCCGTCACCGGCCGCGACCTGTTCGCCCGCGTCGTCCACGGCGCCCAGGTCTCCCTCCTCATCGCCTTCGCCGCCACCGCCATCGTCGTGGTGGCCGGCACCGCCGCCGGCATCGCCGCGGGCTACTTCGGCGGCCGCACCGACGCCGTCCTGTCCCGCCTGATGGACCTCACCATGTCCTTCCCCTCGCTGATCTTCATGATCGCGATGCTGTCGGTGGCCAAGGACGTCAACCGGATCGTGCTGATGACCGCCGTCATCGGCCTGTTCGGCTGGCCCGGCATCGCCCGCGTGGTCCGCGGCCAGACCCTCTCCCTCAAGCACCGCGAGTACGTCGACGCCGCCCGCGTCGGCGGATCGAGCGCCTGGCGGATCCTGACCCGGGACATCCTGCCCGGCGTCGCCGGCCCGGTCATCGCGTACACGACCCTGCTCGTGCCCGGCATGATCAGCACCGAGGCCGCCCTGAGCTACCTCGGCGTCGGCGTCCGCCCGCCCACCCCGTCCTGGGGCCAGATGATCGCCGAGTCCGTCGCCTTCTACGAGACCGACCCCATGTACTTCATCATCCCGAGCACCTTCCTCTTCCTCGCGGTGCTCGCCTTCACCCTGCTCGGCGACGCCCTGCGCGACATCCTCGACCCCAGGGGAGGCCGCACGTGATCCTCTACCTCGCGCGCCGGCTGCTCGCCCTGACGGGCGTGCTGCTCGCCATCGCCGCCGTCACCTTCCTCATCTTCTACGTCCTGCCCTCCGACCCGGCCGCGGCCGCCTGCGGCAAGACGTGCAGCCCCGAACGCCTCGCCGACGTCCGCGCCTACCTGGGCCTGGACCAGCCGGTGTGGCGGCAGTTCCTCGACTTCCTCACCGGCATCTTCACCGGACGCACCCTCGGCACCGGCCAGTACGCCGTCGAGTGCGGCTTCCCGTGCCTGGGCTACTCGTACGAGAACTCCCTGCCCGTGTGGGACCTGCTGATGGACCGGCTGCCCGTCTCCGCCTCCCTCGCCGTCGGCGCGGCCGCCCTGTGGCTGCTGCTCGGCCTCGGCGCCGGCGTCACCGCCGCCCTGCGCAAGGACACCGTCACCGACCGGGTCCTCATGGTCGGCGCCGTCGCCGCCGCCTCCCTGCCGGTGTACTTCACCTCCGTGATGCTCATCTACGGGGTCATCCGCATCGCCGGCCTGCTGCCGTACCCCACCTACCAGGCCTTCTCCGACAACCCGCTCGGCTGGGCCGCCAACCTGCTGCTGCCGTGGACCGCCCTGGCCCTGCTGTACGCCGCCATGTACGCCCGCCAGAGCCGCGGTTCGATGATCGAGGCGATGGCGGAGCCGTACATCCGCACCGCCCGCGCCAAGGGCATGCCCGAGCGCACCGTGGTCGTCAAGCACGGCCTGCGCTCCGGGATGACCCCGATCCTGACCATCTTCGGCATGGACCTCGGCGGCCTGCTCGCCGGCGCGGTCATCACCGAGTCCATCTTCGGCCTGCCCGGCATCGGGCGGCTCTTCTACGGCGCGCTGGTCAGCTCCGACCAGCCCGTCGTCCTCGGCGTGACCCTGCTCGCCGCCTTCTTCATCGTCGTCGCCAACCTCGCGGTCGACCTCCTGTACGCCGTCGTCGACCCGAGAGTGAGGTACTGATGACGACCGAGGTACTGACGACGACCGGGGCACCCCTGCTCCAGGTCCGCGACCTCCAGGTCACCTTCACCACCCCGCGCGGCCGGGTCCGCGCCGTGGACTCCCTGGCCTTCACCGTCGAGGCCGGCCGCACCCTCGGCATCGTCGGCGAGTCCGGGTCCGGCAAGTCCGTCACCTCCCTCGCGGTGATGGGCCTGCACCGCGACGCCGAGGTCGGCGGCTCGATCGCCCTGGCCGGACAGGAACTCACCGCACTGTCCGAGAAGGAGCTGTCGCGGCTGCGCGGCCGGAAGATGGCCATGATCTTCCAGGACCCGCTGTCCAGCCTGCACCCGTACTACACGGTCGGCGAACAGATCGCCGAGCACTACCGGGTCCACTTCCGCTCCGGGCGGGCCGCCGCCCGCAGACGGGCCGTGGACATGCTCGGCGAGGTCGGCATCCCCGAACCGGCCCGCCGGGCCGGGGAGTACCCGCACCAGTTCTCCGGCGGCATGCGCCAGCGCGCGATGATCGCCATGGCCCTGGCCTGCGAGCCCGAGCTGCTGATCGCCGACGAGCCCACCACCGCCCTCGACGTCACCGTCCAGGCGCAGATCCTCGAACTGATCGCCCGGCTCCAGCAGGAGCGCGGCCTCGGCGTCGTGATGATCACCCACGACCTGGGCGTGGTCGCCCGGGTCGCCCACGAGGTCCTCGTCATGTACGGCGGCCGCGCCGCCGAACAGGCCCCGGTGGACGCGCTGTTCGCCGACCCCGCCCACCCCTACACCCGCGGGCTGCTGGACTCCCTGCCCCGGCTCGACGACTCCGACGACGAGCCGCTGCGCGCGATCCCCGGCTCCCCGCCGTCCCTGCGCGAGCCGGCCCCGGGCTGCGCGTTCGCCCCGCGCTGCGCTCAGGCTGCCGCCGGCACGGCGCAGGACCGGGCCCGGTGCGCCGACGTACGGCCGGCACTGGAGCCCTACCGCTCACCGGACCGGCTGGTGGCCTGCCACTTCGCGGGCGTGCCCGCCGACGCCGCCGGGCGCACGCCGGCGAACGTGCCGGTCCCCGGCCCGGCAACGGTCCGCCCCCAGGGCACGGACCCCGACCAGGAGGTGTCCCGATGACCACGCTGAAGCCGGCCGCGGGCCCGGCCCCGGCCCCGGCCGACGGGTCCGCGCCGCCGCTGGTCTCCGTACGCGACCTCACCATGACCTTCCCCGGCAAGCGGTCGGCCACCGGCCGCCGGGGCGCCCCGGTCCGGGCCGTCGACGGGATCTCCTTCGACCTGGCGGCGGGTGAGACCCTGGGCCTGGTCGGCGAGTCGGGCTGCGGGAAGTCCACCACCGGCCGGATGCTCGTCCGGCTGCTGGAGCCCACCTCGGGCAGCATCACCTTCGACGGGCGGGACGTCACCCACCTGTCCCAGGGGGCGCTGCGCCCGCTGCGCAGACACCTCCAGATGGTCTTCCAGGACCCGCACTCCTCCCTCAACCCCCGCCAGACCGTCGCCCGCATCATCTCCGACCCGCTGCTCGTCCAGGGCTGGGCGGCCGGGGACGCCCGGCGGCGGGCCGCGGAGCTGATGGACCTGGTCGGGCTGATCCCCGAGCACATCGACCGCTACCCGCACGAGTTCTCCGGCGGCCAGGCCCAGCGCATCGGCATCGCCCGCTCGCTGGCCACCAGCCCGCGCCTGGTCGTCGCCGACGAGCCCGTCTCCGCCCTCGACGTCTCCGTCCAGGCGCAGATCGTCAACCTGATGGAGCGGCTGCGCCGCGAACTGGGCCTGGCGTACGTGTTCATCGCGCACGACCTGTCCGTGGTCAAACGGGTCAGCGACCGGGTCGCCGTCATGTACCTGGGGCGGATCGTCGAGATCGGCGACAAGAAGTCCCTCTACGAGGACCCCCAGCACCCCTACACCCGGGCCCTGCTGTCCGCCGTACCGCTGCCGGACCCGGCGGCCGAGCGGCGCCGGGAGCGGATCACCCTCCTCGGCGACCCACCCAGCCCGGCGGCACCCCCGCCGGGCTGCTCCTTCCACCCGCGCTGCCCCAAGGCACAGCCGCTCTGCAAGACCGAGCGGCCCGCGCTGACCGTCGCCGCGGCGGGCCCGGCGACGCGCGAGGTGGCCTGCCACTTCCCCGGCGACTGACGGGGCAGCCGGGGAAGCGAGGGAGGGCCCGGAGCCGATGACGCCTCCGAGGCCCTCCCCTCGCACCCGGCCGCGTGCCCCCGCCCGCGGCGGAGTCGGTGGCCTCTCGTTCCCCACCCCGCGAAGTGGCAGTCCGTGTTCGGCATCACGGCTACAGGCCGGCCGCTCAGGTCCCGCGCGACTGAGCCCGCTACCCGCGAACGGGTGATGGCGCCCCCCGGGCGGGCCAGCTTGCGTTGCCCCGAGGTCGTGCCGCTGCCTCAAATGGGCACATGAAGATCTCGCGTGGGCTGCTCATCCCAGTCTTGACACCCCTCTTCGCGCTGACGACCACACTCGCACACGCCCAGGACGGATGGCAGGCGGTGCCCGAGCGGACCACCCCCGCCAACGGTCTGGCATCGGCGACCGCGCCCTGCCCCAAGGACATCGAAGGCCTGAAGGGCACCTGCGTCTACAGCTTCGGGGGCCAGAACAGCGATGCGCCCACCCTCGACACGGTGGAGGCCTACAGCCCGGCCACCGACACCTGGAGGACGCTGCCCGGTCTGCCCACCGCCCGCTATGCGCCGGCCGGGGCGTCCGCCCCCTGCCCCGAGGACGTCGAAGGACTGGAGGGCACCTGCGTCTACGCCATCGGCGGCTTCACCGGTCCCGAGTGGCCGAACCCGGCCTTCGACACGAGCACGGTAGAGGCATACAGCCCCGCCACGAACACGTGGAAGACGCTGCCATCGCTCAACACCGCCCGCAGTCAACTGGCGGCAACGACAGCGTCCTGCCCCAAGGACGTCGACGGGCTGAAGGGCACCTGCGTGTACGCCATCGGCGGCGCGTTCGGCGACGCGGTAGAGGCCTACAGTCCCGCCACGAACCAGTGGAAGACGCTCCCGCCGCTGAACACCGACCGTGACGCGCCGGCGGGGGCGACCGCGCCCTGCCCCAAGAACGTCGATGGCCTCAAGGGCGCTTGCGTGTACGCCGTCGGTGGCTTCAACTTCACCGACGACGTCCTGAACACGGTGGAGGCCTACAGCCCGTCCACCAACCAGTGGAAGGCGGTGCCGTCTATGAGCACCCTCCGGGTGGCCCTTGGCGGGGCGAGCGCGCCCTGTCCCCAGGACGTCGAAGGTCTGAAGGGCGCTTGCGTGTACGCCGTCGGTGGCTTCAACTTCACCGACGACGCCCTGGAAACGGTGGAGGCCTACAGCCCGTCCACCAACCAGTGGCGGACGCTGCCGTCGCTAGGCACCCCCCGCTTCGAGCTGACCAGCACGACCGCACCCTGCCCCAGGAACGACACGCACCGGTCGAAGAAGATCTGCGTGTACGCCATCGGTGGCTCTCCATCATTCCCCTTCGTTCCCCTGCGCTCCGCGGAAGCACTCGTCGTGGACAGGCACGGCCGTAGCTGAACCGGTGCAGCACACGCTGAGGGGCGGGCGGCCCCGTTCGGACCGCCCGCCTCCAGCGTGCGGCGGCCGGCCGCGTCGACCGGGGCCGCCCTCCTGCGGATCAACTTCAGCACCGTGGAGTTCGACCTGCCGAAGGGGGTCGTCCAGGGAGATCCGCAGCACCGAAATGCCCTCCACGCAGGCAACGGTGAAGTCGTCCTGTGCGACTGGGACACGGTGGCGATCGGACAGCCGGAGTGGGATCTGGTCACCGTGGAGGTCCACTGCCGGCGTTTCGGTCACGGAGAGCAGCACTACGCGGCATTCGCAGAGGCGTACGGCGCCGGTCAGGTGCCCAGTTCGCGGTGGAAGAAGGCCAGTTCCTGCCGCATCAGCTGCTCCCGGACGCCGCCCGGGGTCATGTGCGTGACGCCGGGCAGCGCCAGCAGTTGGTGCGGCCGGCCCGCGTCGGTCAGGGCCCTCGACAGGCGCAGGGTGTGCGAGGGGTGGACGTTGTCGTCGGCCAGTCCGGTGATCAGCAGCAGCGGCCGGTTCAGCCCGGGCGCGTCACCGAGCAGGCAGTCCCGCTCGTAGACCTCCGGGTGCTCCTGCGGCAGGCCCAGGTAGCGCTCGGTGTACGCCGTGTCGTAGAGGCGGAAGTCGGTCGGCGGGGCCCCGGCGGCGGCCGCGTGGAAGACGTCGGGCCGGCGCAGCACCGCCATGGCGGACAGGTAGCCGCCGTACGACCAGCCGCGCACCCCGACCCGGGTCAGGTCGAGGTCGGCGTGCCGTTCGCCGAGCGCCGCGAGAGCGGCGACCTGGTCCTCCAGGGTGACCTCGGAGAAGCCCCGGTACATGGCGTGGGTGAAGGCGGGGGAGACGTACGGGGTGCCCCGGTTGTCGATGGTGACCACGGCGAAGCCCTGGTCGGCCCACCACTGGCGGTCCTGCCAGCGGCGCGGCTCGGCGCTGACGTCCTGGTAGCCGGGGCCGCCGTAGGAGTCGAGCAGGACGGGCAGCCGCCGCCCGGGCACATGGCCGCGGGGCAGGACGAGGGCGGTGGGCACGCCGTGTTCCGTGACCCGCTCCAGCACCGGCGCCACCCGGTACGGCAGCGGCCGCGCCAGGTCGCGGACGGTCAGCCGGCGGCCGTCGGCGGTGGTCACGGTGCGCCGGAAGCCGTCGGCGTCGGCGGCGGTCAGCAGCAGCGCCCCGGCGCAGGCGCTCACGCTGTGCACGCCGGGCCCGTCCGCCACGGGCGTCAGTGCGCCCGTGTCCGGGTCGAGCAGCAGGACCTGCTGTTCGGACGGGTCGCGCCGGCCGGCCTCGATCAGCAGCCGGCCCTCGTGGACCCCGGCCACCCGGCGGACCTGGAGGCCGTCGCCGGTGACCGGCCGGCGGTCCACGGCCAGGCCCCGGGCGGCGCCGGCCTCGGGGGCGCCCTCGGCCGCTGCCGGGGGGACGTCGGCCGAGGTCAGCATCCGGCCGTCGGGCAGCCGGGCCGGGGTGCCGGGCAGCGGGTCCACCCAGTGCGGGTGGACGGTGCGCGAGAGTTCGCGGATGCGTCCGGTGGCCGGGTCGGCGCTGAGCAGCAGCACCTGTTGCTGGAGGCGGTCCTGGACGGTCAGCAGGATCTCGTCCGCGGTCTCCCAGCCGGCGCCGGAGACGTACGGGAAGCGCTCGGCGTCCCAGTCCAGCCGGACCCGCCGTCCGCCGGGTCCGAGTACCCACAGCTGGACGTCGGCGTTGGGCCCGCCGGCCTGCGGGTACGCGAAGTCCTCGGGCTCCCGTTCCGGGTGGGCCGGGTCGGCGAAGTGGCGGCGGGGCAGGGCGGATTCGTCGACCCGCGCCGCGAGCAGGGTCACCCCGTCGGGGGACCACCAGTGGCCCCGGTCGCGGGCGAGCTCCTCGGCGGCCGCGAACTCCGCGAGGCCCCAGCGGGCCCCGTCGGCGGGGCTGACGCGGCCGCCCGGGGCGACGTACAGGGCGTCCTCGCAGACGTAGGCCACGGCCGAGCCGTCGGCGTTGGGGCGCGGGTCGACGGCGGGGCCGGCCGTGGCGATCTCCTTGGGCCCGCCGGCGCCGCCGGCCTGGACCTCGCCGTCGGCCCGGACCTCGAACAGCCGCCCGTTCAGCGCGAAGACCGCGCGCAGGCCGTCGCCGGAGAGGGCGTACGAGCCGATGCCCGGGGTCACCAGCCGGATGCGCTCGCGCAGCCGTCGCTCGGCGAGGGGGAGCCGGCCGGGTACGGGGTCGAGGTCGCGGGGGTCGGCGAGGAGGCGCTCGGCACCGGTGGCGGTGTCCAGCACCCACAGGGAGTGCAGGGGGTCGGTGGGGCCGCCGGAGCGCAGGAAGTACAGCAGGCGGGCCTCGTCCCCGAAGGCGAAGGAGCGCGGGGAGCCGTGGGAGAACCGGGCGGTGCGGGCCGAGAGGGCGAGGTAGTCGTCGTCCGGGTCGTCGTCCGACGGGGAGAGAGGGGAGATGGCATCCATAGTGCTGGAGTGTGACATGTGAAATAGCACATCGCCTAGCCCATTCGAGTGGTGTGTGTTTGAACCCGGGACTAGCGTCGAACGCATGGACCGCAAAGCCCGGCCCACCCCTGCCGAGACCGACGGCACGGCCGACAGCACGGCCGACAGCACCGCCGACGGCACGGTCCGCCCGCAGGGGAGCGGCCTCGCGCTCTTCGTCATCGCCTCGTGCCAGCTCATGGTGGTCCTCGACATCACCATCGTGAACATCGCGCTGCCGCACATCCAGACCGCCCTCGGCTTCTCGACCGAGAGCCTGTCCTGGGTGGTCAACGCCTACACCCTCACCTTCGGCGGGCTGCTCCTGCTGGGCGGGCGCACCGGCGACATCCTGGGCCGGCGCCGGGTGTTCATCTTCGGCGTCCTGCTCTTCGGGCTGGCCTCGCTGCTCGGCGGCTTCGCCCAGAACGCCGGCCAGTTGATGGCCGCCCGCGCCCTGCAGGGCGTCGGCGCCGCCATCGCCTCGCCGACCGCGCTCGCGCTGATCACCACGAACTTCCGCGAAGGGCCGCCGCGCAACCGGGCGTTCGGCGTCTTCGCCGCCGTCTCGGCGGGCGGCGGCGCCATCGGGCTGCTGGCCGGCGGCATGCTCGTCGAATGGCTCGACTGGCGCTGGGTGCTCTTCGTCAACGTCCCCATCGCCGTGCTGATCGCCGTCATGGCCGGGCGGGTCCTGCGCGAGTCCGAGCGCCACCCCGGGCACTTCGACCTCACGGGTGCGCTGACCTCGACCCTCGGCATGGTCTCCCTGGTCTACGGCTTCATCCGCGCCGCCGAGGACGGCTGGCGCGACGGCCTCACCCTGGCCTCCTTCGCGGCGGCCGCGGTCCTGCTCACCGCCTTCGTCCTGACCGAACGGCGCTCGCCGCAGCCCATCACCCCGCTGCACATGTTCGCCGACCGCAACCGCGCCGGCACCTACGGGATCATGCTCTTCTTCGCCTGCGCGATCTTCGGCATGTTCTTCTTCCTGACCCTGTTCGTGCAGAACGTGCTGGGCTTCAGCCCGATCCAGGCCGGCCTGGCCTTCCTCCCGGTCAGCGCCGTCGTCGCGGTGGTCGCGGGGATCACCGCGCGGCTGCTGCCGAGGACCGGGCCGAAGCCCTTCATGGTGACCGGCGCGCTGCTGTGCTCCGGGGGGCTGTGGTGGCTGACCCTGGTGGACATCCACTCCAGCTACCTCGGCAGCGTGCTCGGCCCGATGCTCCTCTTCAGCTCCGGCATGGGCATGCAGTTCGTCTCGCTGACCCTGATGGCCCTGTCGAACGTGCCCGACCGGGAGTCGGGCGCGGCCTCCGGACTGCTGAACGCCACTCAGCAGGTCGGCGGCGCGCTCGGCCTGTCCATCCTGGTCACGGTCTTCGGCACGGCCAGCCGCAACGAGGCCGAACAGCAGGTCCCGGCCTTCCTGGCCGAGGCCGCCCCCGAGCAGAAGCTGCTCTTCGTACGGACCCGGCAACTGCCCGACCCGTGGGGGGACCTGGTCCTCACCTCCGGCATCTCGACGGCCTTCGTCGTGGCCGCCTGCTTCACCCTGGTCGCCGCCGTGATCGCCCTCCTCGCGATCCAGGTCCGCCCCTCGGACCTGGCGCGCCTCCAGGGCAACCACACCCCGGCCGAGGCGTGAGCGCGACGACGGCCGGCCCCGGGAATCAGGGTGGGGCCGAGGGGCGTCGTCGCGTACGGCCGCCATCGCGTACAGCCGCCTCGCGTTCGGCCGCCGTCGCGCACGGCCGCCGTCGCGTACGGCCGTCGTCGCGTACGGCCGCCGGCCCGGCCGGTCAGCGCCCGGCGCCGGTCGCCTTGAGCCGGCAGCGGACCGGGCCCTGCGCCCGCAGCGTGAGCCCGGCGCTCACCGGGACCTCGGTGTCCACGGCCTCGAACGCGTAGTCCCGCAGCATCATCGCCAGCGCGATCACGGACTCCAGCATCGAGAAGTGCTGCCCGATGCATGCACGCGGTCCGCCGCCGAACGGGAACCAGGCGTACCGCGGCCGCGCCGCCTCCGCCTCGGGCGTGAAGCGGTCGGGGTCGAAGCGCTCCGGCTCGCTCCAGTAGTCCGGGTGCCGGTGGGTGACCCACGGGGCCAGGATCACGTCCGCCCCGGCCGGGATCGTGTGCCCGCCGATCTCGGTCTCGGCCACCGCCCGCCGCCCGATGACCGGCGCCGCCGGGTACAGCCGCATGGCCTCCTTGAGCACCTGCGTCAGGTACGGCAGCCGGTCCAGGTCGGCGGCCTGCGGCGTACGGTCGCCCAGCACCCGGCGGATCTCCTCGCGGGCGCGCTCCTGCTGCGCGGGGTGGCGGGCCAGCAGGTGCAGGGCGAACGCCAGCGAGGTCGCGGTGGTCTCGTGCCCGGCGAGCAGGAAGACCAGCACCTGGTCGCGCAGTTCGCCGGCGTCGAACGCGCCGTCGTCCGCGCTCCCGGCCGCGGCAAGCAGCGTCAGCAGGTCCTGTCCGTCGTCCGTTCCGGCCGCGCCGTGCGCCCCGTGTGCCCCGTGTGCCCCGTCCGTTCCGGCCGCGCCGTGCGCCCCGTCCGCCCCGGCCGCTTCGTGCGCCCGCCGCTCGGCGATGATCCGGTCGCACACCGCGTACAGCTCGTCCATCGCGGCCGCGGCACGCCGGTTGCCCGGGGTGGGCCAGCTGCGCGGGATGTTCCTGGGGGCGTAGCCGCGGCGCAGCACGTACTCCGTGATCACCGGGAAGGAGCGGTCCACCACGTCCACCGTGGTGTCCACGTCCGTCCCGAACAGGATCCGGGCCACGGCGCGCAGCGCCAGCCGCATCATCTCGTCCGACACGTCGACCACGGCGCCGTCGCGCCAGCCGCCGGTCGTGGTGGACGTCTCGGCGGCGACGGCGCCGGCGTAGGTGTCGACCCGCTTGCGGGTGAACAGCGGCTGCACCAGCCGCCGCTGCCGCAGGTAGTCCTCGTCCTGGCTGGTCAGCAGGCCGTTGCCGAAGGACTCCCGGACCTCCTGGTAGAAGGGGTTGTCCTTGCGGAAGTTGGCCGACTGCGCGGCGAGCACCTGCTGCGCGCCCTCCGCCGAGAACACGCAGTGCAGCACCGCCCGCAGCCCGGGCGGGCCGGCGCTCACGCGGACGACGTCACCGTGCGCGCGCTGGGCGCGGAGATAGGTTCCGATGGAATCGTGTCGGAGGTCGAACATCGACCCGAGCAGCGGAGCCCCCGCCAGCTCGGGAATCCCCGCTCCACCCGCCTGCGTATCGACAGCCATGAGTCCCCTTACCGGCCCGCGTCGCCACCCGCGCCGAGGGCGGGCGTCGTCCTTCAACCACCGTATGCCAGCGCGTGGTTGCCCGCTCACTTGTCGCAGGCGATTCCGTCGTTGTCCCGGTCGAGGTGCTTGCCGTACCCGGGCTGCCCGCGCCGGATCGGCGCCGCGCCGGCGGCCTTGGCGTCGGCGCAGGTCCGGTAGTAGACGCTGCTGCCGCCGCCTCCGGTGGCGGGCGGCTCGGTGGCGGCCTCGGTGGGCGCGGGCGCCCTGGTCGGCGCGATCGTCGGGGTCTTGGCCGGGGCCTTGGACGGCTTCAGGCTGGCGCCCGCCTTCTCGGGGCACGGTGTGCCGGGCGCGGTCAGCGACAGCTCGACGGCCGTGGGCCCGGCGAGCTCAGCTCCCGCCGCGGGCGTCTGGAAACACACGGTCCACTGCGGGTGGTCCGGGGCCAGGGCCACGTCCGCGTACGCGCTGCGCGCCTCGACCTTGGCCTCGCCCAGCTTGGCCACGGCCGCGTCGGCGTCGGCCGACGTCAGCCCCACCAGCCCCGGCATCACGGGGCGCGCCGACGGCGAGGGGGCCGCAGTGGTGGCCGCGGCCGGCGTGCCGGAGCCCTTCGCTTTCGTGCCGGACCCGCCGCACCCGGCAACACCGAGCAGCAGCACCGCCCCGACGACGGCCGCGGCCCCGAGTCCTCTTCGGCCATGACGCACCGGTACCACGAGAATCCCCCCAAGATCAGCTCCGTGAAACCGCCGCAGCCTACCCGGGGCGCCGGCCGCGGCGTGAGCTGTTTCCGGCCAGTCCCGTCAGTTCCCGTCAGCTCCGCCGGCCCGTCAGCTCCGCGGGTCCCGCCGGCTCTGCCGGTGCCGCCCGTCCGGTCCACCGGGCGAGGCCGCGCGGCGCCGGCAGCCGCCGTACCAGCCGGCCCACCGCCGCGGCGTAGCCGACGCCGAAGACCAGCGAGGCCGCGAAGGCCAGGTGCTTGGAGATGCCGTCGAGGAGCGGGTAGACCTGCCAGTGCGTCAGGTAGATGGACAGGGAGGCGGCGGCGAGCAGCCCGGCCGCCTGGTTGATCCGCTGCCGGCTCGGCAGGGACGGGAACCACACCAGGAGCACGAAGCCGGCCATGACGAACACCTCCCGGCCCAGCTCGCCCGGGAAGAAGCCCGGCACGGTGGCGAGCGCGACGGCCGTGACCAGCAGCCGCTGCGGCACGTTGCCCGCCCGGGCCGCCGCCCAGCCGAGCGCGAACAGCCAGAACACGGTGACCGCGTCGGTGATCTTGCTGCGGTCGGGCAGGCCGACCAGCTCGTAGCGGGTGAGCAGGCCGACGGCGGCGAGGGCGAGCGGCAGCCCGTACGGGAAGCGCCGCTCCAGCCGGTCGGCCGCCGGCAGGGCGAGCAGCGCGAGCACGGTGAGCAGGATGTAGACGAGTGCCTCGACGAACCAGAGGTGGATGCCCGGGCCCATGTCCTGCGGGGCGATCGCGTTGTGCAGGAGCAGCAGGTTCGTCAGGCCGTAGTCGTCGCTGACCAGCATGGCGAACGCGGTCCAGGCCATGCACGGCAGCGCGATCCGCCCGATGCTCCGGGCCGTGCGGCGCACCCGTTCGAGCCGTTCGGCGGAGGTGAGCAGGAAGCGGGCGAAGTTGAAGCCCGCGACCGAGAGCAGCAGATGGGCGCCGCCCCGGATGGTGAAGATCGGGACGTGGGAGCCGACGATGCACACGATCGCCACCGCGCGCAGGGCGACGCTGGTCTCCAGCCTCGTCCGGGCGCGGGTCCCGGCCGGCCGCGTCGGCGGGCGCAGGTCGCGGATGGGTGTGGTGTGCCAGTCGGGCGGCAGGTGGCCGAGGCGCTGTTCGAGCTGGAGGGACATCTCGACGTACGACAGGGAGTCGCCGCCCAGGCCCACGAAGGTGCTGTCCGGGGTGACGTCGGTGCGGTCCAGGATCCGCGCGTACACCTCGCACAGGTCCCCGCCCCCGGACGCCGCCCCCGCGAGGGCCGGCCGGGCCAGGGCGCGTACGGCCTGGCGGTCGGGCTTGCCGCTGGCCAGCCGGGGCAGCTCCGCCAGCAGGTGGACGTCGACCGCGCGCGGGGGCAGGCCGCAGGCCTCCACCACCCGCCGGCGGATCCGGCGCGCGTCCCGGCCGGGGCCGCGCAGGGCGGCGACGGTCAGGGTCGTGTCGTCGCCGGCGACGAGCGCGCTCACCCCGTGGCGTTCGAGCAGGGCCTCCACCTGCTGCGGGTCGATCCGCAGCCCGAGGATCTTCAGGAACCCGCCGCGCCGTCCGACGATCTCGTACAGGCCGTCCTCGGTGCGGCGGGCCAGGTCCCCGGTGCGCAGGACGTCGACGGTCCGGCCGAGGGCGAGGTCGTCGGGGGTCGTGGCGTAGCCGAGCATGACGTTCGGCCCGGCGTAGACCAGTTCGCCGACGCCCTCGCCCGGGCCCTCGCCCGTGCCCTCGTCCCCGCCGGCCGTCGCTTCGACCGGCTCCAGGGAGAAGGAGCCGCCCGGTACGGGGATCCCGATCGCGCCGGGGTGCGTGTCGGCCAGTTCCGGCGGCAGGTACGCCATCCGCGCGGTCGCCTCGGTCTGGCCGTACATGACGTACAGGTCCCAGCCGCGCCGGCGCCCGAGCGCGGCGTAGTGCGCGACCCGCTCGGGGGCGAGCCGCCCGCCGGCCTGGGTGACGTACCGCAGGTGCGGCAGGTCCATCTCGGCGAAGCCGACCCGGTCGAGCAGGTCGAAGGTGTACGGGACGCCGGCGAGGGCGGTGCCGCGGGCGGCGCGGAAGAGGTCCCAGAAGCAGGCCTCCGAGACCGAGAGGCCGGTCAGGACGAGCCCGGCGCCGCGCAGCAGGTGGCTCTGGACCACGGACAGGCCGTAGCAGTAGTGCACGGGCAGGGTGGTCGCCGCCCGGTCGGTCTCCCGTATGCCCAGGTAGGCGGCGATCGACTCGGCGTTCGCCTGGAGGTTGTCGTACGAGAGCCGGACGAGCTTGGGGGAGCCCGTCGAGCCCGAGGTGCTCAGCAGCAGCGCGAGGTCCGGATGGAACACGTGGGCGGAGCCCGGCCGCCGCTCCTCGATCCGCCACGCGCCGCTCGCGGCCGGGTGGACGACGACGTCCGGGTCGTAGGCGGCGGTCAGCGCGGCCACGGCCTCGGGGTGGTCGCCCGGGGCGAGCAGGACGGGGTGGCCGGCGGAGAGGGCGGCCAGATGCACGACGAGCGCCTCGACGGTGTTGGCGCCGGGGAGCAGGACGAGCCGGCGGCCGGTGCCGAGGCGCTCGGCGGTCTGTGCGACGCGGCCCGCCAGCTCTTGGTAGGAGATCTCGCCGTCGGCGGTCACGAAGGCCGTGCGGTCGCCGAAGCGGGCGAGGTCGCGGGCGAGGGGCAGCGAGCTGCCGAGGGCGGGTGGGGAATGGAGGAGCGTCACGGGCGCATAGTAGGTAAGCCTTTCCTAATCGGAAAGAGGGGGCGGGCCTTCCGGATATACGTTCGCAACCGGGCCGTTACCACCAGCCACCTTGACCCTTAGGTAAGCTTTACCTTATCTATAACTTTGTTCATGGATTCCCTCGACAGGACGATCACCGCTTGCCGCCCGCGCCGACCCACCCGGTCGCGGAGGCGGGCACGGCTGGAAGGTAACCCCCGTCCCATGCGCCGCCCCCTGGCTCGCACGCTCACCGCGCTCGCCGCGACCGCCCTGCTCCTCCCCGCGCTCGCGGGCTGCGGCAGCGACGAACCGGCGGGGCTGGTGATCTACTCCGGCCGCAACGAGAACCTCGTCAAGCCGCTGATCCAGAAGCTGGAGAAGAACCTCGGCACCAAGGTCGAGGTCCGCTACGGCGGCAGCGCCGAACTCGCCGCCCAGCTCCTGGAGGAGGGCGACAAGACCAAGGCCGGGCTCTTCTTCTCCCAGGACGCCGGCGCCCTCGGCGCCCTCTCCAAGGAGCAGCGCCTCGCCCCGCTGCCGCAGGCGACCCTCGACAAGGTCGCGCCCGCCTACCGCGGCTCCGCGGGGGACTGGGCCGGCGTCAGCGGCCGGGTCCGGGTCCTCATGTACCACCCGGACCAGGTGCCCACGCCGCCGAACAGCGTGCACGACCTGGTCAAGCCCGAGTGGAAGGGCAAGATCGGCTACGCCCCGACCAACGCCTCCTTCCAGGCGTTCGTCACCGGCATGCGCGTGCTGGAGGGCGACGAGGCCACCCGTACCTGGCTCAAGGGCTTCAAGGCGAACCAGCCCAAGGCGTACGAGGGCAACGTCAACGTCCTGGACGCCGTCGACAAGGGCGAGGTCGCCATCGCCCCGCTCAACCACTACTACTGGTACGAGCGGGTCGCCGAGAAGGGCGCGGACAAGGTCAAGGCCAAGGTCCACTACCTGCCCGGCGGCGACCCGGGCGGCCTGGTCAACGTCGCCGGTGTCGGCATCCTCAAGGGCACCGACGAGAAGCAGGCCGCGTACGCCCAGCAGGCCGTCGACTTCCTGCTCTCCGCCGAGGCCCAGAGCTACTTCGCCGAGGAGACCAAGGAGCACCCGCTGGTCGCCGGCGTGAAAACGGCCGAGGGCGTCCCCGCGCTGGAGACCCTCCAGCCGCCGAAGATCGACCTGGGCAAGCTCGACTCGCTCAAGGAAACGCTGGCCATGCTCCAGGAAGTCGGGCTCGTCTGACATGAACCCACCGGATTCCACGGTCCGGACCGGCGGCGACCCCCGCCCGGCAGGCGCCCCCGCGCCCGCCGGGCGGGGGCGTGCCACGGGCCGTCCAGGACACGACGGGCGCGGCGGCCCGGACGGCGCGGCCGGTGCGGCGC
>NZ_WTFF01000081.1 GCF_019400985.1 Streptomyces bambusae | reverse complement strand
AATGACAGAAGACGGCTTTCAAGTCCGCCCTGGGTTTCGTGTGTCAGGAGATTTGTAATAGTGAGAGGGCCGGCTCCTGGCGGGCGGCCGAGGACTGCGGGGTCGCGGGGGCCGCCGGCGCCGGGGGTGCGGAGGGGGCCACGGGGGGTGTGGGGGCCGCGGTGCCCTCGTTCTCGGTGCTCACAGCGCTCTCTCCTCGTCGCACACGGCTTTGGACATCGGTCCGGCTGAACGTTCGAGCAGCCGTACAAGTTCCTGAGCAGTTCTTGAGCAAGTTTTTCCCATGAACCGTCAGAGCACTGTAAGCCGGACCTGTGCGTTCGCGCCCGGCCCGGCACGCGGTGCCCCGGCAGTGGCACCATGACCCGGTGACCCATGCAACGCCGCGCACCATCCAGGTCGTCGCCCACCGAGGGGCCTCCGAGGACGCCCCGGAGCACACCCTCGCCGCCTACCGGAGGGCGATCGAGGACGGTGCCGACGCGCTCGAATGCGACGTCCGGCTGACCGCCGACGGCCATCTGGTCCTGGTCCACGACCGCAGGGTCAACCGCACCTCCAACGGGCGCGGGGCGGTCTCCGCCCTGGAGCTGGCCGATCTGGCCGCCCTCGACTTCGGCTCGTGGAAGGACCGCGACCGCGACGAGGCTCCGGACTGGGACACCGACCCCGAACGGCTCTCCGAGCGTACCTCCGTCCTCACCCTGGAGCGCCTGCTGGAGCTGGTGGCCGACGCCGGGCGACCGGTGGAGCTGGCCATCGAGACGAAGCACCCGACGCGCTGGGCCGGACAGGTGGAGGAGCGCCTCCTCTTCCTCCTCAAGCGCTTCGGCCTGGACGCCCCGCCCGCCGAGGGGCCGCACCCCGTGCGCGTCATGAGCTTCTCGGCCCGCTCCCTGCACCGGGTGCGCGCGGCTGCGCCGACGGTCCCCGTGGTCTATCTGATGCAGTTCATCTCGCCGCGGATGCGGGACGGGCGGCTGCCCGCCGGCGTGCGGATCGCCGGGCCGGGGATGCGGATCGTCCGCAACCACCCCGCCTTCATCCGCAAGCTCCAGGCCGCCGGACACTCCGTGCACGTCTGGACCGTGAACGAGCCCGAAGACGTTCAGCTCTGCGCTGATCTGGGTGTGGAAGCGATCATCACGAACCGGCCGCGACAGGTTCTGTCCCAGCTCGGCCGCTGACGTCCCGGTTTGCCCAGGAGTCCCGCAACCCCCTTCCGTTACAGGGTGTGCACCGGCGCATCCGTTCCGCATCCAGTCGTCATGAATGCGTCATGAATGCGTCACAGGGCGCCCCATCATCGGTTTCCGGTCCAGGCCATTGGGGCATCCAGACCATGGCGTGGGGCTAAGGAGGTTCCGGGGGTGGCGTTGGTGGTGGCACAGGAGGTGCCCACGTCGTCGTGCATGGCCGTACCCCATGGCCCTGCGGGCGTGGGGGAAGCAAGGCACCGCATGCGTGAGCAACTGAGGCTCAGCGGGGTGGCCGAATCGATCGTGGACGACGCTGTACTGATCCTTTCCGAACTGCTGAGCAATGCCTGCCGGCACGGCAGACCGCTCGGTGCCGGGGGGATCGGGGACGGGGACATACGCGCCGCGTGGCGCGTCGACCATGCGGGGCGGCTGACGGTCGAGGTCACGGACGGAGGCGGGCCCACCCGCCCGGTTCCGGCCACGCCCTCGGTCACCGCGCACGGCGGCCGGGGGCTGAACATCATCAGCGCCCTCGCCCAGGACTGGGGTGTCCGCGACGGAGCCGCGGGCGAGGTCACCGTGTGGGTGGTCGTTGCGGCCGGGACCCGGCACGACGATTTCGCTACGCGCGTTGCGGCGCCGACGATCGACTTCACGGCACCCTTCGACGATCTCGACGCCTGAGCGGGGCGACCACCGCAACGAGGACCCGACCACCGCAGCGAGGTTCCGACCGGACCAGCGAGTTCCGACCGGACAAGCGAGGTTCCGACCGGCCATCCGAACAGGCGGCCGCCCGGGAGTGCACGCCGACCGTACTCCCGGCCGCAGCCTCCCGGTTCCGGCGGTACGAACGACTAGGCTCGCGCCCAGTCACGTCACGCAGTCCCGTGACGCCGTACCGCCGCAACCGGGAGACACCCACGATGGCCAAGAAGCGCCCCGCAGCAAAGCCTCAGCTCAAGGACGGGGAGATCCCCGTGGTGGGTGCCCGCGAGCCCTGCCCCTGCGGGTCCGGGCGCCGCTACAAGGCGTGCCACGGCCGTGGCGCGGCCCACGCCGCCACGGAGCTGGTCCAGCGTCCGTTCGAGGGACTGCCGGGCGAGTGCGACTGGGTGGCGCTGCGCGAGCTGGTGCCCGCGGCCACGGTCCCGCTCCACCTCAAGGGCGGCCTGCCCGAGGGCGTCCCGTCCGTCACGCTGGCGACAGTGCTGCCGATGGCGTGGCCGGCGCTGCGCCGCGAGGACGGCTCCGTCCTGCTCGGCCTGCAGAACGACTCCTCGTCGGGCGACCTGGCCCGGGACATGGCCGACACGCTGGAGCGCGCCCTCGCCACGGAGCCGGGTAATCCGGTTCCCGCCCGCCGGGTGCCCGCCGAGGGGCCGCGCCTCCAGGACCTCCTCGACACCGACGGCGTTTTCGAGCCGGTTGTCCACAGCGGTTTCGAATTCTGGATTCCGGATGCGGCGGGCGCCCAGGCCTCCTCGCCGGAGATCGCCGCATCCCTGGAGCGGGCCAACGCCGCCGCCATCCCGACCGTCAAGCTCACGGGCGTGGACGCGGCCTACTGGTGCGAGACCCCCGAGAAGAACCACCTGCGCTGGGTCATGCCGCACCCCGAGGAGAAGCTGCTCGACGCCCTGGCGCGGATGCAGGTGGCGGGCGAGACCTCCCTCGGCGAGGGCACCAAGCTCGTCGGCTCCTTCCGTGCGCACGGCCTGATGGTCCCGGTCTGGGACCTGCCCACCGCGACGACCGCCGCGGACGTCGAGAAGCCGGCCGCGCAGTTCGCCGAGAAGCTGGCAAAGGCCCTGGCCACGGACGCGCCGCTGACCTCGGAGGAGCGTCGGGCGCGGGGCGGCCTCACCAACCGCCAGGTGACGCTGAGCTGATCGGAGCGCCCCCGCAGGGGCGGTGACCGGAGTCACAACTCCCGCTAATCGCCTGCAAATCGGTGTCCGAATATCAGAGATCGAATTTGCGAACAGGCGATCTCTTGTTACCGTTCTTGTAGCCCGGTCGCTGGTGCATCCCCCGTCGCCAGCGACCGGGCCCTTCCATTTCTACGGCGTTCAACCGTCCGTGGAAGCAGGTGAGTTGCTTCCGGATCGCAGCAACAGCCGCCCTTCATCATCCGGAACTGCAAATTCCGCAACAGCCGTGTACGCGTCCTGCGCACCCGCCGATTGCTCACGCGGTGTTTCGCACAGTCCGGGTTCGTCTCCCGCTCCCACGGAACACCTGATCTGCCACGTCCGCCCGGCGGGACCCATGAGCGTGAGGACGCCTTCCAGCGACCGGCCGCTCGTGTTCCGGTAGTAGCTGCGCCCCCACGTCCGGCCGGACTCCGCCAGCACACAGGTCTGCGCCTCCACGCCGTGGGGCGAGGAGAGTTCGGGCCCGCAGCGGGCCTCCGTACGCGGCTGGCGCGGCGGGCCGGGATCCGCGGGCGCGGGTGCGTGGGGGGCGGGCGCGGGGGACCGGCGGCCGGGTTCGGACAGTCCCAGCGAGGAGATCAGGCCGCCGCCCTTCGCGTCGCCCGGACCGTCGGAATCCGGACCGGCGATCGCACCCGCCAGCGGAAGCGACAAGACGATGAGCACACCGGCGCCGATACCGATCAGGCGGAGATTCATTCGGCGAAGATAGCGACGGGGGAAAGGGCCTCGGAGATCCCCGCGCCCAATTCCCTGGGAAACCCGCCCCCGTGACACCCGTTCGAGTGACCGCGGCGACGGACCGTGACCGCAGGCGGACCGCAGGCGGACCGCAGGCGGACTGCGAGTGCGGCCACGAGTGCCGCCACGAGTGCCGCCACGGGTGCGGTCACGGGTGGGACCGCGCACACCGACCGGGCCGAGGCCCCGTACGCCCGGCCCCCCGGCCTCAGTACGCGAGCCTGCTGCCCCCGCCGGGCGCCCCGCTGCTCGCCTCGACCAGTGCGTCGACGACGTCCTCCACGTCCGGCAGCCACGGCCGGCCGGCCGCCTCCGACGGCTCCCGCTCCCAGCGGACCTGCCCGCCGCCCGCCGCCGGCGAGGGCGGCAGCAGCAGATAGCCCCCCTCGCCGTGGAAGCGGAGCGAGGACGGCACATGGTCCTGGGCGTAAAGGAGTTCGCCCAGCCGTTCCAGCGAGTACGGCGCCACCAGCAGCGACCAGCGGGTCGGCGTCGCCACCACGGGGCCCGGCCGCAGACCCTGCGCGTCCAGCCGGGCCAAGGCCTTCGGGCCGGCGACGGCCGGCAGGCTCACCGCGCACGGCGCGGTGCCGCCGGTGGCCAGCAGGACCGGCGCCCCGGGGCGGTTGGCCCACCACCAGCCCACCATCCGCGCGTCGGAGGTGGCCGCGAGCAGACCCGGGTCGAAGGGATGGGCGCCCGGGACCACGCAGTCGGGATCAGGACAGGCGCACCGGTTGCTGTCGGCACCCGCCCGGCCCACCCCGGGCAGTACGGGCCACTGCCGGACGGTGGCGCAGTGCATCGCGGCGTCGCGGAGGGCGGGGCAGCCGCCGTCCGGCCGGCCGGAGGAGCGCAGGGAGAGCCATGAACTACGGAGCCGCTGGAGACGCCTTCCGAGGATCTCGCGCATGAGCGCTCGTTCCTTTCCGTTGAACGCCGAGGGCCACATCACACCATGTATGCGGTGTTTCACCACACGTACACGTTTCGCGCCCCTGTCGGCCAGAGGCAGGTTCACACGCTTCGTGCAGTCGTCTTACGGGTCCATGAAACGTCCGGCGGGGGCGGAGCGCGACCCGCGCGGGGCCCGTCCGCGCCCCGCGCCCCACGTCCAGAAGGACGGCGAGGGATGGCCGGACGGTTCCCGGCGACTGCCGGGACGGGCGCCAACTGACCCCGAGTACCACCGATTACGTACCCGGAGCCACTTCGGCGCCGCCCAGTCGACCTCAAAAAGGGTCTGCTTCCAGCTTTTTCCGGCCATGTTTTAACTGCCGCCGGACGGGGAGTTGTCGCACCACGGACACCAGGATTCCCACCTGGGCAATGCTGGACATCGCTCCTCGTCTGCGTGTAGATGTGGACCCATTGATGGCGGCGCAGCACGATCTGGGGGTTTGCAATGCTTTTTGGCGAATCACACCAGGTGGAAAGGTGGAGGCCATGAGCGCGCCGCACCTGCCGAAAGTGGCTGGAATCGATCCAGTAGTTGCCGGGTCCCCTCAGACTGCCGCGCCCGTGCCCGCGCGCGCCCTCCCCGCGGCTCCCCCTCCGGCCGCCTCCGGCACCCTGATCCAGGACCGGCTGGCCGGCATGGTCTCCGACCTCACCACGCTCCACGAGCTCACCGAGCGCCTCGCCCGCGCCGCCGACCTCGACTCCTCCCTGCGGGAACTGCTGCGCGCCGGCGCCGCACTCGTCGGCGCCCGCCGCGGCCTGGTCGTGCTGGAGCCGACCGACGGCCTCGGCCCCGCCGTCACCATCGGCCTGGGCCTGGGCCACGCGGACCTCGGGCACATCGAGACCGTCCCGCGCAGCGCCACCTCCTACGGCCGCATCCTCGACGGCCTCCCCGACGCCCACGGCGGCTCCGAGTTCCTGCCCGAACCCGACGCGGTCCCGGGCGCCGGCGGGTACGCCGCCCCCGTCGACCCGCGCCACCGCGAGGTCGCCGCCCGCCTCGGCTACGCCGCCAGCTACTCGCTCCCGCTCACCGCCGAGGCGACCGGCCGGCTCGGCGCGGCCGTCTGGCTCTACGACGAGCCGGCCGAGCCCGGCGACCGCCAGCGCGACCTCATCGGGCTCTACGTCCGCCACGCGGCCGAGCACCTCGCCCGGATGCTGGAGGTCGCGCGGGCCCGGACCCGGCTCGCCGCCCTTTCCGAGGAGCTCCTGCCCAGCCGGCTCCCCCGGGTCCCCGGGGTCCAGCTCGCCGCCCGCCACCACACCGGCCCGCACGGCGGCGGCGACTGGTACGACGCGCTGCCCCTGCCCGAGGGCGCGCTCGGCCTCGCCGTCGGCTCCGTCACCGGTTCCGGGCCCGGTGCGGTCGCCGCCATGGGCCGGATGCGGGCGTCGCTACGCGCGTACGCCGTCATGGAGGGCGAGGACCCCGTCGCGGTCCTGTCCGACCTGGAGCTGCTGCTGCGCCTCACCGAGCCCGCCCGCTCCGCCACCGCGCTCTTCGCCTACTGCGAGCCCGCCCAGCGCAAGATCCTCCTCGCCGGTGCCGGGCACGCCCCGCCGCTGGTCGTCGGCGACCGGCGCACCGAGTACGTGGAGACCTCGCTGTCCGCCCCGCTGGGCATGCTCTCCTGCTGGGAAGCGCCCAGCGTGGAGATCGAACCCGCGGCTGGAGAAACGGTGCTTCTCTACACCGACGGGCTGCTGCGCCGCACCGGCGACTCCATGGACCGGGCCTACGCCCGGCTGCACGCGGCGGCCGCGGGCGTACCGAGGTCCGTGCGCGAGGACCCGGGCGCCCTCGTCGACCACGTCCTGCACGCGCTGCTGCCCGACGGGCCGGCCGCCGCCTCTGCCCCCGCCGGGCCGGACGGGCCGGACGGGCTGCGCGGGCTCGGGCTGGGCGGGCTCGGGCTGGGCGGGCCGGACGGGCTGGGCGGCGTCCCGTACGAGGACATCGTCCTGCTCGCCGCCCGTTTCGACTGAGTCGAGCGGTCTGACCCGTTCGTCCGATCCTGCACGGGCCCTCCGGTGCACTCGGCCTCGCACATACGATGGACGAGGTCCGTACCCGGCCCGTGTCCTAGGAGGAGATGACGTGGCTGACGAGCTCACCCCGGAGACCCCGGAAGAAGAGCAGCCCAAGAAGACGCACAAGCAGCGCAAGAACGGGCTCTACCCGGGCGTCAGCGACGAACTCGCCGAGAGCATGCGCACCGGCTGGGCCGACACCGAGCTGCACGGCCTGGAGCCCATCGCCCAGGCCTCGCACACCGCCGCCCGCCGCGCCGCGCTGTCCGCGCGCTTCCCCGGCGACCGCCTCGTCGTCCCGGCCGGCCGCCTGAAGACCCGCTCGAACGACACCGAGTACCCCTTCCGCGCCGCCACCGAGTACGCGTACCTCACCGGCGACCAGACCGAGAACGGCGTCCTGGTCCTGGAGCCCGCCGGTGAGACGGGCCACACCGCCACCCTCTACCTGCTGCCCCGCTCCGACCGTGAGAACGGCGAGTTCTGGCTGTCCGGCCAGGGCGAGCTGTGGGTCGGCCGCCGCCACTCCCTGACCGAGGCCGAGCAGCTGCTGGGCATCCCGGTCAAGGACGTGCGCACCGTCGCCGACGAGCTGAAGGAGGCCACCGGCCCGGTCCGCGTGGTCCGCGGCCACGACTCCGTCGTCGAGGCCGCCCTGACCGACAAGGTCACCGGCGAGCGCGACGAGGAGCTGCGCGTTTACCTCTCCGAGGCCCGCGCCGTGAAGGACGACTTCGAGATCGGCGAGCTGCAGAAGGCCGTCGACTCCACCGTCCGCGGCTTCGAGGACGTCGTGAAGGTCCTGGACAAGGCCGAGGCGACCTCCGAGCGCTACATCGAAGGAACCTTCTTCCTGCGCGCCCGGGTCGAGGGCAACGACATCGGCTACGGCTCCATCTGCGCCGCCGGCGCCCACGCCTGCACCCTGCACTGGGTCCGCAACGACGGCGCCGTGCGCTCCGGCGACCTGCTGCTGCTCGACGCCGGCGTGGAGACCCACAGCCTCTACACCGCGGACGTCACCCGCACCCTGCCGATCAGCGGCCGGTACAGCGAGATCCAGCGCAAGATCTACGACGCCGTGTACGAGTCCCAGGAAGCCGGCATCGCGGCGGTCAAGCCGGGGGCGAAGTTCCGCGACTTCCACGACGCCTCCCAGCACGTCCTGGCCGAGAAGCTCGTCGAGTGGGGCCTGCTCGAAGGCCCCGTCGAGCGGGTGCTGGAGCTGGGTCTGCAGCGCCGTTGGACCCTGCACGGCACCGGCCACATGCTCGGCATGGACGTCCACGACTGCGCCGCCGCCCGCACCGAGGCCTACGTCGACGGCACGCTGGAGCCGGGCATGTGCCTGACCGTCGAGCCCGGCCTGTACTTCCAGGCGGACGACCTCACGGTCCCGGAGGAGTACCGCGGCATCGGCGTCCGGATCGAGGACGACATCCTCGTGACCGAGGACGGCAACCGGAACCTCTCCGCCGGCCTGCCCCGCCAGGCCGACGAGGTCGAGGCCTGGATGGCCCACCTCAAGGGCTGACGGCCGACGAGCCGGCGGTTCCCCCGCCGGCACCCAGGTCGTGACGAGGCTCCTCCGGGCGTGCCCGGGGGAGCCTCGTCACGACACCAGCAGCCGCGCGTCGTCGCGCCACTTCAGCATCTTGTCGAAGCTCACCACGGCGCCCCGGCCCGGCCGGTTGCGGAAGCGGACGTGGTCGGCGAGCTCCTCGATCAGGCACAGGCCGCGGCCGTGCTCGGCCAGGACCGGTCTGTGGCCGTGCTCGGCCGAGGCAGGTCTGTGGCGGGCCACCGTGGCGGGCGGGAAGCCCGGACCCGAGTCGGTCACCTCGATCCGGCAGCAGTCGCCGTCCAGATAGGCCGTGACCCGGTA
Organism: Streptomyces bambusae; assembly: GCF_019400985.1. GTDB lineage: Bacteria > Actinomycetota > Actinomycetes > Streptomycetales > Streptomycetaceae > Streptomyces > Streptomyces bambusae_A. The sequence goes on along the minus strand of NZ_WTFF01000081.1, from coordinate 16,429 downwards.
GGCCTCGGTCTCGTCCGGCACGCCGCTGGCCCCGCCGTGCTCCACCGCGTTCGCGCACGCCTCGCTCAGCGCCACCGAGAGGTCGAAGGAGATGTCCGGGTCCACTCCCGCGGTCTCCATAGCCCCCAGCAGCAGCCGCCTGGCGAGCGGAACGCTCGCGGCCTCGCGCCTCAAGTGGAGAGACCACCAGATGCTCATACCGATACCTATTGCCGCCCGCGGCACGGCGTAAGCCCTTCGCGACCCGCAGAGCCCTCATTCGGCCGATGCGGAACTTTCGGGTCCCGGTGTATGGCGCGATTGCGGGCAGGACCAAGGGGATCCAGCCGGGATCGACGGGGACTCAAGGGACCTTCCGGACCTGCCGTACGGTTCGCCCGACCCCAGTGCGATGATGGCCCGGCCATGACTGCTGCCCCCCGGACGACGCACGCGGGAACCGGCCTCCGGCTCCTTCGGGCCGCGGTGTTCACCGCGGTCCTCGTCGTGCTGTCCGGTGCCGGGCACGCCCTGGCCTCCTGCGCGACCGTGCCCTGGTGGGCCCTCGGCGCGGCCTTCCTCGCCGTGTTCGCGGTCGCGGCCCCCCTGGCCGGACACCGGCGCTCCCTGCCCGGGATCGCCGCCGCCCTGGCCTGCGGCCAGCTCGTCCTGCACGCCGTGTTCGGCCTCGGCCAGCACGCCGCCGCCGCGTCCGCCGCCCCGGCCTCGTCGTCGCCCTGCGCAGCCGCCTCGCGCGCGCCCTCAGGCGCCCCCGCTCCGGCCGGGGCAGCCTGGTCTGCCGGGCGTTCGGGGACGGGCCAGGTGTCCCCTGCCTCGGCGGCCGGGTCCGGGTCCGGGGCGGGGCGGTCCGTGCTCACAGCGTGCTCCAGTCGTGATCGGGGTAGCGGTGCACGGGCGCCGACACATCGTCCAGCGCCCTGCAGATCTCCTCGGGAAGACTAAGGGTCTCCACCGACAACGCCGCGCTGAGCTGCGCCGATGTCCGGGCACCCACGATCGGCGCGGTGACGCCCGGGCGGTCCCGCAGCCACGCCAGGGCCACCTGGAGCGGGGTCACGGCAAGCCCGTTCGCCGCCGTGACGACCGCGTCCACGATCCGGCCGGCGGCGTCGTCCAGGTAGGGCTCGACGAAGCCCGCCATCAGCTCCGACGCCCCGCGCGACCCCGCCGGGGTGCCGTCCCGGTACTTGCCCGTCAGGACCCCCCGGCCCAGCGGGGAGGAGGGGAGCAGGCCCACGCCCAGGTCGAGCGCCGCGGGCAGCACCTCGCGTTCCACGCCGCGCTGGAGCAGGGAGTACTCCAGCTGGACCCCGGCCAGCCGGGTCCGGGTCCCCGGCGCCGCCAGCTGCCAGGTCGCGGCCTTCGCCAGCTGCCAGCCGCTGAACCCGGCCACCCCCGCGTACCGGGCCCGCCCGCTGGCCACCGCCATGTCGAGCGCCTGCAGGGTCTCCTCCAGCGGGGTCGCCGGGTCGAAGGCGTGGACCTGCCACAGGTCCACGTGGTCCGTGCCCAGCCGGGCCAGCGACGCGTCCAGCGCCGCCAGCAGGTACCCGCGGGAGCCGTCGACCCGCCGCTTCGGGTCCGGCACGCTGCCCGCCTTCGTCGCGATCACCAGGTCCTGGCGCGGCACCAGGCCCCCGACCAGCCGTCCGAGCAGGTACTCCGCCTCCCCGCCGCCGTACACGTCGGCGGTGTCGACCAGCGTGCCGCCGGCCTCCCAGAAGTTCTTCAACAGGTCTGCGGCGGCCTCTTCCCCGGTGTCGCGCCCCCAGGTCAGGGTGCCGAGGCCGATCCGGGACACGCGCAGGCCGGTGCGGCCGAGATGCCTCTGCTCCATGACCGCTGAGACTACTGGGGCGCTGACGGATGGGACCCGGGCGCGCTACAGTCCCCGCAACGTAACGTTACTGATCGGTAAGGGGACGACATGCGGCTCGGCATCAATCTCGGCTACTGGGGTGCGGGCATGGACGCCGACAACCTCGCCGTCGCCCAGGAGGCCGACCGGCTCGGCTACGACGTCTGCTGGGCCGCCGAGGCGTACGGCTCCGACGCGCCCACCGTGCTCTCCTGGGTGGCCGCGCAGACCGAGCGGATCGACGTCGGCTCCGCGATCATGCAGATCCCGGCCCGCCAGCCCGCCATGACCGCCATGACCGCGGCCACCCTCGACTCGCTCTCCGGCGGCCGGTTCCGCCTCGGCCTCGGCGTCTCCGGCCCGCAGGTCTCCGAGGGCTGGTACGGCGTGAAGTTCGACAAGCCGCTCGCCCGCACCCGCGAGTACGTCGAGATCGTCCGCAAGGCCATGACCCGCGAGCGCCTCACCCACGAGGGTGAGCACTGGACCCTGCCGCTGCCCGGCGGCCCGGGCAAGCCGCTCAAGCTCACCGTGCACCCCACCCGCGAGCGCATCCCCCTCTACATCGCCGCCATCGGCCCGAAGAACCTGGAGCAGACCGGCGAGATCGCCGACGGCGCCCTGCTGATCTTCCCGGCCGCCGAGCACCTGGAGGAGACCGCGCTGCGGCACGTCCGGGCCGGCCGCGAGAAGGCGGGCCTGACGATGGACGGCTTCGACGTCTGCCCGACCGTCCCGCTGGCCCTCGGCGACGACGTGCACGCGCTGGCGGACATGTTCCGGCCCTACACCGCGCTCTACGTCGGCGGCATGGGCAGCCGCAAGCAGAACTTCTACAACCAGCTCGCCCAGCGCATGGGCTACGAGAAGGAGGCCGCCGAGATCCAGGACAAGTACCTGGCCGGCGACAAGCAGGGCGCGGCCGCCGCGATCCCGCACTCGCTGATCGACTCGACCACCCTGCTAGGTTCCGTGGAGCGGATCGCCGACGGGATGAAGGCCTACGCCGCCGCCGGCGTCACCACGCTCACGCTGGCCCCGGCCGGCTTCACCCTGGACGAGCGCCTCGCGGCCCTGCGCGCGGGCACCGAGGCCCTGGAGCTCGCCGGCCTCGCCTGACGAGGAGACCCGCGGCCGTGGTGGGGGCTCGGGGGTCTTCCCCGCCACGGCCGTCACCCCCATCAACGCGCGCGACGCCCATGGGGTTACGCGCCCGCGCCCACCCCTTCGCGTCCTTCGCGTCCTTCGCCTCCTTCGCGTCCTTCGTTCGGCCGAGTGCCGCGGCCGGGCGGTTGCCGCCCCGGGCGATCCGGACTTTCGTTGAGTCCGTAGAACGTCCGGAGGTGGATCCATGTTCTCTGCCCGCAGCCTGTTCCAGGAGATCGTCGACAACGACGACTCCTTCCAGCTGTTCTGCTCCATCGCCGCCAGCGGGGAGACCCAGGGCGGCTGGGAGAACGCCCGTATCGCCGCTCTCGTACCGGACGGCATGCGCGACATGGCCCCGAAGATCACCCGGCACGGCGCCGACGAGGACAAGCACGGACGCATCTTCCACGCCCTGCTGCGCAAGCGCGGCCTGCCGCCCGTCCCGGTCCCGCCCGAGACCGACTACACGATGCTCCTGGAACGGCAGGGCATCGGGCTGCCCCACGAAAAGCTGCGCCGCCACGAGCCGTTGACCCAGCAGGACATCGTGGTCTACCTCTCCCACAGCCGGGTCACCGAGCAACGGGCCGCCGAACAGATGGAGTTGCTCGTCACGCACTTCGGCAGCCACCCCGAACTCGGCAAGGCCGTCCACATGATCAGCAGCGACGAGGACAACCACCTCGCCTACTGCCACGAGGAGTTGCTGCGGCTCAACCACCAGGGCCACGGCCGCACCATCCAGCGCGTGCTGCGCGACAGCGCCCTCACCGAGATCCGCGTCCACCGCGACGTGAGCCTCGCGGTCATGGACCACATGGGCCGGCTGCTGCACTGGCCCCGCGCCAAGTCCGCGGCGCTGGCCGCCGGCATCCGCGGCAGGTACGGCTACGAACGTCTCGCCGGCTGGCACCGCATGGTCAGCCTGCGCATGCCCGAGCGGCGCAATGCCCTCGGCGGGGCGCCCACCACCGCCCCCGAGTTCGCCTGACCGGGCCGGGTGCCGGGGTGACACGCCCCCCGACGCCCGGCCCCGCACTCAGAGCCAGCCCCGGCGCTTGAACAGCCGGTACAGACCCACGCACACGGCCGCCATCAGCAGGAGCACCCCCTCATAGCCCCAGTACCAGTGCTTCTCGGGCATGTGGTCGAAGTTCATCCCGTAGATACCGGCCACCATCGTCGGCACCGCCGCCATGGCCGCCCACGCCGAGATCTTGCGCATGTCGTCGTTCTGCCGCACCCCCACCTGCGCCAGGTGAGCCGCCAGCACGTCCGACAACAGCCGGTCCAGGCCCTCGGTGTACTCGTTGGCCTTGGTCAGGTGGTCCGCCACGTCGCGGAAGAACGGCCGGGCCTGGTCGTCGACGAAGGGGACGCCGGCGAACGCCAGCCGCTCCATGGGCTGCAGCAGCGGACTCGCCGCCCGGCGGAACTCCAGCACCTGCCGCTTGAAGCCGTAGATCCGCGACGCGACCCCCTTGGCGTCGGACGCCTGCGGGGCGAAGACCTCCGCCTCCAGCTCCTCCAGGTCCGCCTGGAGCTCCCCGGCCACCTCTATGTACGTGTCCACGACCGCGTCCGAGACCGCGTACAGCACCGCCGTCGGCCCGTGCCGCAGGACCTCCGGCTCCTGCTCCAGCCGGCGCCGCACGGCGGACAGCGCCCCGCACTCGCCGTACCGGACGGTGACCACGAACGAATCGCCTATGAAGACCATCAGCTCGCCGGTGCTCACCGTGTCGAGGGCGTCGTCGTACGAGACCGGCTTGAGGACGACGACCAGCGAGTCGTCGTAGACCTCCAGCTTCGGGCGCTGGTGCGCGGCCGTCAGCGCGTCCTCGACCGCCAGCCGGTGCAGCCCGAACTCCTCGCTGACATGGCCGAACTCCTTCTCCGTCGGATCGTGCAGGCCGACCCACAAAAACGTGTCGCCGTCCGCCCGCGCCTCGGCCAGGGCGTCCGAGAGGTCCGCGGGGCCGTCGGTCCGCCGGCCGTCCCGGTACATCGCGCAGTCCACCATCACGCAGCGCATTCTTCCCTGCCCGGTACCCGCCCGGACAGCCGTCCGTCCACAGGCCGCCCGCCACGCGGGTGAAGCCCCTACGCTTGGCCGCATGGCCACGCTGATCCTCGTACGACACGGGCGGTCCACCGCCAACACCGCCGGCGTGCTCGCCGGCTGGACGCCCGGCGTCACCCTGGACGAACACGGCGCCGCCCAGGCGGCCGCGCTGCCCGGCCGGCTCGCCGGGCTGCCCATCGCCGCCGCCGTCACCAGCCCGTTGGAGCGCTGCCACCAGACGCTCGGCCCGCTGCTCGCCGCCCGGCCGGAGCTGGCGCTGCACACGGACGAGCGGATCGGCGAGTGCCACTACGGCGACTGGTCCGGCCGCAAACTCGCCGAACTCGCCGACGAGCCGCTGATGCGGATCGTCCAGCAGCACCCCTCGGCGGCCGCCTTCCCCGGCGGCGAGTCCATGCGGGCCATGCAGGCGCGCGCGGTCGACGCCGTACGCGAGTGGAACGCGCGGATCACCGAGGAGCACGGCGCCGACGCCGTCTATGTGATGTGCTCGCACGGCGACATCATCAAGTCCCTTGTCGCCGACGCCCTCGGCATGCACCTGGACCTCTTCCAGCGCATCCACGTCGACCCGTGCTCGATCACCGCCATCCGCTACACCCCCACCCGCCCGTTCCTGCTCCGGCTCGGCGACACCGGCGACTTCGGCTCGCTGGCCCCCCGCCAGCCCGACAGCGCCGCCGCGGCCGACCAGGCCACCGAGGACGGCGGGAACGCCGTCGTGGGCGGCGGCGCCGGCGCGGCGTGATCGAACGGCGCAGTAGGGTGGACTGGACCGAAACACGTGCGCAGCCCGCCCCCTGCCTCCCCCGGACTCCGTCCGGGGAGACCCCCAGACTTGGAGAATGGACGTGCCCCGTCAGGTGTTCCTCTACGACCCGCCGGACCGCTTCGTGGCCGGCACGGTCGGCCTGCCTGGACGACGTACGTTCTTCCTCCAGGCCTCCTCCGGCCCCCGCGTCACCAGCGTCTCCCTGGAGAAGACGCAGGTCGCCGCGCTGGCCGAGCGCATGGACGAACTCCTCGACGAGGTCGTACGGCGCACCGGCGGCAACGCCCCGGTCCCCGCCGTCGCCCCGGCCGAGGCGGCCGACACCGCCCCGCTGGACGTCCCCGTCGACGAGGAGTTCCGCGTCGGCACCATGGCCCTGGCCTGGGACGGCGAGCACCAGCGCATGATCGTCGAGGCGCAGGCACTGGTGGAGCTCGACGCCGACTCCGAGGAAGACCTGGCCGAGGCCGAGGAACGCCTCCTCCAGGACGAGGAGAACGGCCCGCCCATGCTGCGGGTACGCCTGACCGGGGCGCAGGCCCGCGCCTTCGCCAAGCGCGCCCTGGACGTCGTCAACGCCGGCCGGCCGCCCTGCCCGCTGTGCAGCCTGCCGCTGGACCCGGAAGGACATGTGTGTCCGCGCCAGAACGGATACCGGCGTCAGGTGTGACCGCCGTGACCTCCATGGAGGACGTCCTCGCCCGCGGCGAGCTGAGCGTGCGCGGCCGCATCCGCGAGGCCTCGAACGCCGTGCTGCTGTGCACGGTCACGCACGACGGCGTCACCGCCGAGTGCGTGTACAAGCCGGTCAAGGGCGAGCGCCCGCTGTGGGACTTCCCCGACGGCACCCTCGCCCAGCGCGAGCGGGCCGCCTACCTGGTCTCCGAGGCCACCGGCTGGGGCCTGGTCCCGGCCACCGTGCTGCGCGACGGCCCCTACGGCGAAGGCATGGTCCAGCACTGGATCACCTCCGCCGAGGACACCCCGGGGGAGTCGCTCCTGGCCCTGGTCGAGGGCGACGAGCCCGGCCCGGGCTGGAAACCGGTGGCCTTCGCCGATGTCGGAGAGGGCCGCACCGCCCTGCTCGTGCACGCCGACGACGAGCGGCTGCGCCGGCTCGCCGTCCTCGACGCGGTGATCAACAACGCCGACCGCAAGGGCGGCCACCTGCTGCCCGCCCCCGGCGGACGCCTTTACGGCATCGACCACGGCGTCACCTTCCACACCGAGGACAAGCTGCGCACCCTGCTGTGGGGCTGGGCGGGCGAACCGCTGACCGACGAGGCCCGCGAGGTGCTCCGCACCCTGGCCGGCGCCCTGGCCGACGGCGCCCCGCTGGCCACCCGGCTGGCCGAGCTGATCACCGCCGCCGAGCTGGCCGCCGTACGCGACCGGGTGGCCGTACTCCTGCGCACCGGAGTGCACCCGAGCCCCTCCGGACAGTGGCCGGCCATCCCCTGGCCACCCGTCTGAGCAGCGCGGGAACCCGACCCGCCCGCACTGGCACACAACAGCCCGGACCGCAAGAGTGCCGATCCGGACAACAGTGCTGGTCCGGTTCGTGTACGGAACATCCGTCCGGTTAGGCTCGACACATGCATGCCTGGCCCGCTTCTGAGGTCCCCGCCCTGCCCGGCAAGGGCCGCGACCTCCAGATCCACGACACCGCGACCGGCGGTCCGATCACCCTCGACCCCGGTCCCGTCGCCCGCATCTACGTCTGCGGCATCACCCCGTACGACGCGACCCACATCGGTCACGCGGCGACCTACAACGCGTTCGACCTCGTGCAGCGCGTGTGGCTCGACACCAAGCGGCAGGTCCACTACGTCCAGAACGTGACCGACGTGGACGATCCGCTGCTGGAGCGGGCGCTGCGGGACGGCCACGACTGGACCGAGCTCGCCGAGCGCGAGACCGCACTGTTCCGCGAGGACATGACCGCCCTGCGGATGCTCCCGCCGCAGCACTACATCGGCGCCGTCGAGGCCATACCGGGCATCGTGCCGCTGGTGGAGCGGCTGCGCGACGCCGGCGCCGCGTACGAGCTGGACGGCGACATCTACTTCTCCGTCGAGTCCGACCCGCACTTCGGCGGTGTCTCCGGCCTGGACGCCGAGGCGATGCGGCTGCTTTCGGCCGAGCGCGGCGGCGACCCGGAACGCCCCGGCAAGAAGAACCCGCTCGACCCGATGCTGTGGATGGCGGCCCGAGAGGGCGAGCCCAGCTGGGACGGCGCCACCCTCGGCCGCGGCCGCCCGGGCTGGCACATCGAGTGCGTGGCCATCGCCCTGGACCACCTGGGCATGGGCTTCGACATCCAGGGCGGCGGCTCCGACCTGGCCTTCCCCCACCACGAGATGGGGGCCTCGCACGCGCAGGTGCTGACGGGGGAGTTCCCGATGGCCAAGGCGTACGTGCACGCGGGCATGGTCGCCCTGCACGGCGAGAAGATGTCCAAGTCCAAGGGCAACCTGGTCTTCGTCTCCGCGCTGCGACGCGCGGGCGTGGACCCGGCCGCGATCCGGCTGGCGCTGCTCTCGCACCACTACCGGGCGGACTGGGAGTGGACCGACGAGGTGCTGGCGGAGGCGGTGGCCCGGCTCGGGCGCTGGCGCGCGGCCGTCTCCCGCCCCGACGGGCCGTCGGCCGACGGCCTCGTCGAGGAGGTCCGGGCGGCTCTGGCGAATGATCTTGACGCGCCGGCGGCGCTTGCTGCCGTCGACCGCTGGGCTGCGCTCCAGGCCGAGGAGGGCGGCGATGACGAATCGGCCCCCGGCGTGGTCTCCCGCACGGTCGACGCGCTGCTGGGCGTAGCGCTGTAGACGGACGGGGCGGGGCGGGGCTCCGTGGGCCGCTGCGCGGGGCCTTTCCCCACCCCGCCCCTTCCCGAAACTGGGGGCTGCGCCCCCAGACCCCCTTACGTGCGCTTCGCGCCCGTTGCGCTCAAACGCCGCGCGGGCTGGATCTTTCCAGCCCCGCCGGCGTTTGAGGCGCGGGGTCCGGGGCGGAGCCCCGGTTACGGGAAGGGGCGGGGTGGGGAAGAGGCCCCGCGCAGCGGCCCCGCTACGGCGTGTCCTCGTCCGGGTCCTCCGGCTTCGGCTTCGGCCGGCCGGCCCCGCCCCCCGAGGGGTCACGGAAGTACGTGCCGCCCGACTCCGCCGCCGTCCCCGGCTCCGCCCCGGACGACGACGGGTCCCGCCGCCTCAGGTACCGCTCGAACTCGCGCGCGATCGCCTCGCCCGACGCCTCCGGCAGGTCCGCCGTGTCCCGCGCCTCCTCCAGCGACTGCACGTACTCCGCCACCTCGCTGTCCTCCGCCGCGAGTTGGTCCACGCCCAGCTGCCACGCCCGCGCGTCCTCCGGGAGCTCACCCAGCGGGATGCGGGTGTCGATCAGGTCCTCCAGGCGGTTCAGCAGCGCCAGCGTCGCCTTCGGGTTCGGCGGCTGCGACACGTAGTGGGGGACCGCCGCCCACAGCGAGACGGCCGGCACGCCCGCGTGCGTACAGGCCTCCTGCAGGATGCCGACGATGCCCGTCGGGCCCTCGTAGCGGGTCTCCTCCAGTTCCATCCTGCGTGCCAGGTCCGGGTCCGAGGTCACCCCGCTGACCGGCACCGGCCGCGTGTGCGGGGTGTCACCGAGCAGGGCGCCCAGGATCACCACCATCTCCACGCCCAACTCGTGGGCGAAGCCCAGGATCTCGTTGCAGAAGGACCGCCACCGCATGGACGGCTCGATCCCCCGCACGAGTACCAGGTCGCGCGGCTTGGCGCCGCCGATCCGCACCACCGACAGCCGGGTCGTCGGCCAGGTGATCTTGCGTACCCCGTTGTCCAGCCACACCGTGGGCCGGTTGACCTGGAAGTCGTAGTAGTCCTCGGCGTCGAGCGCGGCGAAGACCTCTCCCTTCCACTCGCGGTCCAGGTGCGCCACCGCACCGGACGCGGCGTCACCCGCGTCGTTCCAGCCCTCGAACGCGGCCACCATGACCGGGTCGATCAGCTCGGGCACGCCCTCAAGCTCGATCACCCAGGTCTCCTTCCGAAGTTCCCTTGTGTACGTGGGCCAGCCTAAGCCTTGATACGACCGGCCCACAGACCGCGACAGGGGGCGGTGCCCGTTGTCGGGAACCGCCCCCTGCCCATGGATCGGCGTGCTATGCCGCCGGGACTCAGGCCTTCTCGGCCAGCATCGAGGCCACGCGCTCGCGCACGGCCTCGTCGTCCAGACCGCGGATGGTCACCGTCGTACGGCGGCGCAGCACGTCGTCGACCGTCTCGGCCCACTCGTGGTCGCGGGCGTAGGCGACCTGCGCCCAGATCTCCGGGCCGTCCTCGTGGATCCGCTCGCCCAGCTCCGGGCTCTCGTTGACCATCCGCGCGATGTCGAAGGCCAGCGAGCCGTAGTGGGTGGCCAGGTGCTTGGCGGTCAGCGGGTCCATCCGCATGCCCGGCTCGCGGTCCACCAGCAGGCGGTGCGCGACCGCGTTGGGGTTGGCCACACCGGGCAGCGGCACCCGGCGCACCAGCGACTTCACCGGCTCCATGTCCTCGGTCAGCGGGCTGCCCGGCAGCTTGGCCAGCTTGTCCATGACCACGCGGCCGATGTGCCGGTACGTCGTCCACTTGCCGCCGGCCACCGACAGCATGCCGCCGCTGCCCTCGGTGACGACCGTCTCGCGCTTGGCCTGGGCGACGTCGCCGGGGCCGCCGGGCAGCACCCGCAGGCCCGCGAAGGCGTACGTCATCAGGGAGCGGTCGAGGTCGGCGTCCTTGATGGAGAACGCGGCCTCGTCCAGGATCTGCTGGATGTCGGCCTCGGTGGCCTTGACGTCCGCCGGGTCGCCCTCGTACTGGGTGTCGGTGGTGCCGAGCAGGAGCTGGTCCTCCCAGGGGAGGGCGAAGGTGATGCGGTACTTGTCGATCGGGGTGGCCATGGCGGCCTTCCACGGCGACTTGCGCTTCATCACGATGTGCGCGCCCTTGGACAGCCGGATCGACGGGGCGGCGTGCTTGTCTTCCATGCGCCGCAGGTGGTCCACCCACGGGCCGGTGGCGTTGAGCACGACGCGCGCGTCGACGCCGAACTCGGTGCCGTCCAGGCGGTCCTTCAGCTCGGCACCGGTGACCCGGCCCTGCGTCATGCGCAGGCCGGTGACCTCGGCGTGGTTGAGGACGACCGCACCGGACTCGACGGCCGCGCGGACCGTCATCACGGCGACGCGGGAGTCGTTCATCTGGTGGTCGTAGTAGACCGCGACGGCCTTGAGGTTGTCCGTGCGCAGGCCGGGGTTGTCGGCGGCGGCACGGGCCGGGGATATGACCTTGCCCATGCCGTCGCCGAAGGCCGAGAGGGCGGAGTAGGCGAAGACGCCCGCGCCCAGCTTGGCCGCACCCACCGGGCCGCCCTTGTAGACCGGCAGGTAGAAGGTGAGCGGGTTGACCAGGTGCGGGGCCACGTCCTTGGCCAGCACCCGCCGCTCGTGGTGGTTCTCGGCGACCAGCTTGACCGCGCCGGTCTGCAGGTAGCGCAGGCCGCCGTGGACCAGCTTGGAGGAGGCCGAGGAGGTGGCGCCGGCGAAGTCGCCGGCGTCCACCATGGCGACCCGCAGACCCGACTGCGCGGCGTGCCAGGCCACCGAGGTGCCCAGGATGCCGCCGCCGATGACCAGCAGGTCGTACGTGGCCTTCGCCAACTGCTCGCGGGTCTCGGCGCGGCTCGCGTTCGAACCGGCGGTCGGGTGCGTGCCCAGGGCGGGCACGCTCTGCAGGCTGCTCATTGTCTTAGCTCCTCGTCGTCGCTTGCGCCGGCCCCGGTGCGGTGGGGCCGGCGTGCTTGCGTCAGCCGATTACGGTCAGCTGGCGTCTTCGTCGTCGACCCAGCCCATGGTCCGCTCAACGGCCTTGAGCCAGCTCTTGTACTCGCGCTCCCGCTGGTCGGCCGGCATTCGCGGGGTCCACTCCGCGGCCCGGCGCCAGTTGGCGCGCAGCGCGTCGGTGTCGGGCCAGAAGCCGACGGCCAGACCGGCGGCGTAGGCGGCACCGAGGCAGGTGGTCTCGGCGACCATCGGACGGACCACGGGGGCGTCCAGGAAGTCCGAGAGGGTCTGCATCAGCAGGTTGTTGGAGGTCATGCCGCCGTCGACCTTCAGGGCCGCGAGCTCGACGCCCGAGTCCTTGGTCATGGCGTCGGTGATCTCACGGGTCTGCCAGGCCGTGGCCTCCAGGACGGCACGGGCGATGTGCGCCTTGGTGACGTACCGGGTGAGGCCGGCGATCACACCGCGGGCGTCGGAGCGCCAGTACGGGGCGAACAGGCCGGAGAAGGCGGGCACGAAGTAGGCGCCGCCGTTGTCCTCGACGGAGGAGGCCAGGGTCTCGATCTCGGCCGCGGACTTGATCAAGCCCATCTGGTCGCGCATCCACTGGACGAGCGAGCCGGTGACCGCGATGGAGCCCTCCAGGGCGTAGACCGGCTTCTGGTCGCCGATCTGGTAGCCGACCGTGGTCAGCAGGCCGCTGTAGGAGTTGATGATCTTGTCGCCGGTGTTCATCAGCATGAACGTTCCGGTGCCGTACGTGGACTTGGCCTCGCCCTCGGCGAAGCAGGTCTGGCCGAACAGGGCGGCCTGCTGGTCGCCGAGCGCGGAGGCCACCGGGACGCCCGCGAGGACGCCCTCCTTGACCTCGCCGTAGACCTCGGCGGAGGAGCGGATCTCGGGCAGGACCGCGGCCGGGATCTCCATCGAGGCCAGGATGCGCTCGTCCCAGGCCAGGTCGTGCAGGTTCATCAGGAGGGTGCGGGAGGCGTTGGTGACGTCCGTGACGTGGTGGCCGCCGTTGACACCACCGGTGAGGTTCCAGATGACCCAGGTGTCCATGGTGCCGAAGAGGATGTCGCCGGCCTCGGCGCGCTCGCGCAGGCCCTCGACGTTGTCGAGCAGCCAGCGGACCTTCGGGCCGGAGAAGTAGCTCGCCAGCGGCAGGCCCGTCTCGCGGCGGAAGCGGTCCTGGCCGACGTTGCGGCCGAGCTCCTTGCACAGGGCGTCGGTGCGGGTGTCCTGCCACACGAGCGCGTTGTGCACCGGCTCACCGGTGTTCTTGTCCCACAGCACGGTGGTCTCGCGCTGGTTGGTGATGCCGACGGCCTTGACGTCGGCGGCGGTGATCTCGGCCTTGGCGATGGCGCCGGCGACGACCTCCTGGACGTTGGTCCAGATCTCGGTGGCGTCGTGCTCCACCCAGCCCGGCTTGGGGAAGATCTGCTCGTGCTCCTTCTGGTCGACGGCGACGATGCGGCCGTCACGGTCGAAGACGATGCAGCGGGAGGAGGTGGTGCCCTGGTCGATGGCGGCGATGAAGGGACCGGTGCTGGTGGTCATGTCTGCTGCTCCTGGGAAGTCCGGTGGGCGTTACGGCGTGCGGCGTGCGCGTGCGCGTGCGGTGTTACGGCGTGGGCGAACGGCTCAGACGAACGCGAGGTTGTAGATACCCCCGGCGAGGGCTCCACCGATCAGCGGGCCGACGACCGGGATCCAGGCGTAGCCCCAGTCCGAGCCGCCCTTGTTCGGCAGCGGCAGCAGCGCGTGCACGATGCGCGGACCCAGGTCGCGCGCCGGGTTGATGGCGTAGCCGGTCGGACCGCCGAGCGAGAGGCCGATGCTCACGACGAGGAAGGCGACGATCAGGCCGCCGAGGAGGCCGAGGCCCTTGCCGCTGTCGTTGAGACCGAAGGCGAGGATCGCCAGGACGAGCACCAGGGTGCCGATGGCCTCGGTGGCGAGGTTCTGCCACACGTTGCGGACCTCGGGGCCGGTGGAGAAGATGCCCAGCACCGGGCCGGCGGCCGGCTCGGTCTTCTGGTCGACCAGGCCCGCGGCCTCCGACTTGGTGGCGACGATCTCAGGGTCGGTCAGGTGCGCCTGGAACTGGCCGTAGTACGCCACCCAGGCCAGCACGGCACCGATCATCGCGCCGAGCATCTGGCCGGCGAGGTAGACCGGGACGTTGCCCCACTCGCCGTCCTTGATCGCGATGCCGACGGTGACGGCGGGGTTGAGATGGGCGCCGGAGAGGGTACCCGTCATGTAGACGGCGGTCATGACCGCGAAGCCCCACCCGAAGGTGATCGCCAGCCAGCCGGCGTTCTGCGACTTCGAGCGCTTGAGCACGACGCCGGCGACGACGCCGGCTCCGAGCAGGATGAGTACGGCGGTACCGATGGTCTCGCCGATGAAGATGTCGGAGCTGGACACCCGCGACTCCTTTGTCCTACGTCCAGGGGGTTGGCGGACACGCCGGGTAGCTCCGGCTTGTCCGCGCACTCGGTGAGTGCTTCACCGGTCCTTGGCTTGTCACACCCTAGCGCGTATTGCCGGTAGGTGTTCGACAATGTCGACCGGTGAACGGCAGTTTTTCCCCAGGGTGAAGAACACGTCAAGAGTCGGCTGGGCCAGATTGCGGGATCGTTACCACGCGGTACGATCGTCCAAAATCGGTCACTGTGCGGCCAAAGAATGGCGAAAAGGCGCCACAAGGTGGACAGAAGTCACCCTGTAGCGCCCAGAGGGAAGCCCAGTACCGGTCGGAACCGAAGGGTCCGGAAGCGGTCGCAGACGCGGCCCGGCGCGCCCCGTGGGGCGGCCTGAGGGGCCTCGGAAGCGGCCCGGCATGCCCCCGCGCGGCGGCCCGGCGCCTCAGAAGCGGCCCGCGCCCAGATCCCGTGAGACGGCCCGCGCGCAGTCCCGGACCGACGCCACCAGCCCTGGCCGCGGCTCCCCGGACTCCCCGCAGACCCGCTCCACGGCCCCCGCCACCGCCACCGCGCCCACCGGCATCCGCCGGCGGTCGTGGATGGGCGCCGCCACCGAGGCGATGCCCTCCCAGGTCTCCTCCACGTCCGCCGCCCAGCCCCGGGCCCGGGTCAGGTCCAGCACGGACTCGAAGCCCGCGAGCTCGGTCACCGTGCGCGAGGTGAACGCCTCCCGCTCACCCTCCACGGCCTCGCTGTGCGCCATCGGGTCGTACGCCGAGAGCACCTTGCCCAGCGCCGTCGAGTGCAGCGGCTGCATGGCCCCCACCTCCAGCACCTGACGGCTGTCGTCCGGGCGGAACACGTGGTGCATGATCAGCACCCCCTGCTGGTGCAGCACGCCCACGTACACGCTCTCGCCGCTCGCCCGGGCCAGGTCGTCCGTCCACACCAGCGCGCGGGCGCGCAGCTCGTGCACGTCCAGGTAGCTGTTGCCCAGGCGCAGCAGCTCCGCGCCCAGCTGGTAGCGGCCCGACGCCGGGTCCTGCTCCACGAAGCCCTCGGCCTGGAGCGTGCGCAGGATGCCGTGGGCCGTGCCCTTGGCCAGACCCAGGGCGGAGGAGATGTCCGACAGGCCGAGCCGGCGCTCGCCGCCCGCCAGGAGTCGCAGCATCGCAGCGGCTCGTTCGAGCGACTGGATGTTCCGTGCCATCGCGCAGCCTCCTGAAGGCGCTGTAAAGACGTGGTTCGACAATGTCGAACTCTATCGGCCGATGTCGACTGGGTGCAGAACCGGGACGCAGGCCGGTACCGAGGGAATCCAGCCAGCCCCGCGCACAGAATGCCTGTCCGGTCCGTGGGACACCTGCACCGGGGGGAGGTCCTCATGGATACCCTGACCGCGTACACCCCTGTCAGAAGGGGTGTAAAGCCGACAGCCGTCGCATCCCAGGGAGCACACCCATGGCCTCGTTGCCGAACCTGCCCGCAGACACCCAGACCAGGGCGGACGCCCTCCGAGAGGCACTCGCCACCCGCGTGGTGGTCGCCGACGGGGCGATGGGGACGATGCTCCAGGCCCAGGAGCCCACGCTGGAGGACTTCCAGCAGCTGGAGGGCTGCAACGAGATCCTCAGTGTCACCCGCCCGGACATCGTCCGTTCCGTCCACGAGGCGTACTTCGCCGTGGGCGTGGACTGCGTGGAGACCAACACCTTCGGTGCGAACTACTCCGCGCTCGCCGAGTACGAGATCACGGACCGGAATTTCGAGCTGTCCGAGGCGGGTGCCCGCGTCGCCCGCGAGGTCGCGGACCGGTTCACCGCCGAGACGGGGCAGCAGCGGTGGGTGCTGGGCTCGATGGGTCCGGGCACGAAGCTGCCGACGCTCGGCCACATCGGCTACACCACGATCCGGGACGCCTTCCAGGTCAACGCGGAGGGTCTGCTGACGGGTGGTGCGGACGCGCTGCTGGTGGAGACCACGCAGGACCTGCTGCAGACGAAGTCGGCGATCATCGGCGCCCGCCGGGCCATGGAGGCCCTCGGGGTCTCCGTGCCGCTGATCTGCTCGGTGACGGTGGAGACGACCGGCACGATGTTGCTGGGTTCGGAGATCGGCGCGGCGCTGACCTCGTTGGAGCCGCTGGGCATCGACATGATCGGCCTGAACTGTGCGACGGGTCCGGCCGAGATGAGCGAGCACCTGCGCTACCTGGCCCGCAACGCCCGTATCCCGATCTCGTGCATGCCGAACGCGGGTCTGCCGGTGCTGACCAAGGACGGGGCGCACTATCCGCTGTCGGCTTCGG
>NZ_WTFF01000080.1 GCF_019400985.1 Streptomyces bambusae | reverse complement strand
CTGCGGTGGCGTGCTCGGCCCGGGAGGCCGCGTCGCGCCGGTCCGGCCGGCGGTCGCTGCCGTCACCGGGGCGCCGGGCCTCGATCTCGCTGCCGTCGACCGGGTTGACGGTGACCGTGTACTCCCCGGTCGTCAGCCGCACCACCCGCGCGGCAGGTCCCGGGGTGCCCGCAGCTTCGGGCTGCTCCTGCGGCCCGGTCTGCCCCTGAGTGGTGCGGTCCATGCGCCAGTGCCCCAATCGCGTTCGTGCTCGCCGTTGTCCTTCTCCGGCCTTCGCACACGCCGCGGTAGCTACTGGTCCGGTTCGGCCCGAACCCTAGACGGTGCCCCGTACCGGCGGAAACGGCAGGGGTGCCATCACCACCGGACCGTTACAACTCGCCTGCTAGAGGGCAGGGAGACGTTCCGCCTCCAGGCCGCCCTCGATGGCCAGGATCCGGTGCAGCCGGGTGGCGACGAGGAGCCGCTGCATCTGCGGCGGCACCCCGCGCAGCACCAGCCGCCGCCCGGTCCGCCCGGCCCGCCGGTGCGCTCCCATGATCACGCCGAGCCCGGTCGCGTCCCAGGAGTCGAGCCCGGTGAGGTCGAGCACGAGGTCTCCGGCGCCGTCGTCGAGGGCGGCGTGGAGGGCGGTACGGGCGTCAGCCGCGCTGCGCACGTCGAGGCGGCCCCCGACTGCGAGTTCGGCGTGGTCGCCCCTGATGTGCATGTGTGCTCCCCGGCAGTACTGCGTTACGCGTGTGTGCGTGTGGTCGGCAACTCTCAACCCAACTGACTGCCCCGTGGGCGGTGAAGTTGCCGACCGTGAGCGAACCGATACCTAATTCACCCCGGGGGGTGAAGGCATTCGAACGGTGCGGCGTGCTCCCTCAGTGCTTGTGGAAGCCCTAGTGCTTGTAGAAGCCCTGGCCGCTCTTGCGGCCGAAGTCGCCCGCATCCACCATCCGGCGCATGAGCTCCGGCGGCGCGAACTTCTCGTCCTGCGACTCGGTGTAGATGTTGCTCGTGGCGTGCATCAGGATGTCGACGCCCGTCAGGTCGGCGGTCGCCAGCGGTCCCATCGCGTGCCCGAATCCCAGCTTGCACGCGATGTCGATGTCCTCGGCGGACGCCACGCCCGATTCGTACAGCTTGGTCGCCTCGACGACGAGCGCCGCGATCAGCCGGGTGGTGACGAAGCCGGCCACGTCGCGGTTGACGACGATGCAGGTCTTGCCGACGGACTCGGCGAACGCGCGGGCGGTGGCGAGGGTCTCGTCGCTGGTCTTGTAGCCGCGGACCAGCTCGCAGAGCTGCATCATCGGGACCGGCGAGAAGAAGTGGGCGCCCACGACCCGCTCGGGGCGCTCCGTCACGGCCGCGATCTTGGTGATCGGGATGGCGGAGGTGTTGGAGGCGAGGACCGTGTCCTCGCGGACCAGCTTGTCGAGGGCGCGGAAGATCTCGTGCTTGACCTCCAGCTTCTCGAAGACGGCCTCGACCACGATGTCCGCGTCGGCGACCGCGTCGAGGTCGGTGGTCGTGGTGATCCGCGCGAGCGCCGCCTCGGCGTCCTCGGCGGCGAGCTTGCCCTTGGAGACGAACTTGTCGTACGAAGCCTTGATCCCGTCGGTACCGCGCGTCAGCGCGGCATCGGTGACATCGCGCAGGACGACGTCCCAGCCCGCCTGAGCGGAGACCTGAGCGATGCCGGACCCCATGAGTCCGGCGCCGATGACCGCGAGCTTCCCAGCCACTGCACACCCCACGTTCTCGAATACGGGCCCGTCTCGTGGCCCTCCGGCGGAGACTAGCGCCCGCGAGGGGTCGTGTGACCGGGAAGTAACACGCGTCACGTCTCAGATGACGGACATCACACCGGGACGGCCCAGCTCTCCACCGGGGCCGCCGAGTTGGGCCGCACTACGCTGGCGGCATGGTGAACCTCACGCGCATCTACACCCGCACCGGTGACAAGGGCACGACCGCCCTCGGCGACATGAGCCGGACCGCCAAGACGGACCTGCGGATCTCGGCGTACGCCGACGCCAACGAGGCCAACGCGGCGATCGGCACGGCCGTCGCGCTGGGCGCGCTGTCCGAGGACGTGGTCAAGGTCCTGGTCCGGGTGCAGAACGACCTGTTCGACGTCGGCGCGGACCTGTGCACCCCGGTGGTGGAGAACCCCGAGTACCCGCCGCTGCGGGTGGAGCAGTTCTACGTCGACAAGCTGGAGGCGGACTGCGACCGCTTCAACGCGGAGCTGGAGAAGCTGCGCAGCTTCATCCTGCCCGGCGGCGCCCCCGGAGCGGCGCTGCTGCACCAGGCCTGCACGGTGGTGCGGCGCGCCGAGCGCTCCACATGGGCGGCGCTGGAGGTGCACGGCGACACGATGAACCCGCTGACCGCCACCTACCTCAACCGCCTCTCCGACCTCCTGTTCATCCTGGCCCGTACGGCCAACAAGGAGGTCGGGGACGTGCTGTGGGTGCCGGGCGGGGAACGCTGAACGATCCCGGGCGGGGAGCGCTGAACGGTCCCGGTCACGGCACCAGCGCTCCCCGGGCCGCTCAGGCGGCCGGCCGGCCAGCGGGGTCGGCCGTCTTCCCCTCAAGACCAGCCTCGGTCTCGCCCTCGGGGGCCTTCTTCGGCCAGATCGTGTAGCAGACGCAGGCGATCGCGTGACCGCCGACCACCCGCAGGGCGATGTAGCGCATCATCTCCAGCCGGCTGACGTCGCCGTCGTCGCCGACGTACCAGATGGCGCCCTGGAGCAGGCCGATGGCGACGGCCGCGGCGAGCACCGTGCGCAGCCACAGCTTCCACTCGTGGACGGTGCGCGCCTTGCCGTAGCCGGCGCCCGGCGGCTTGGGGCCGCCGCCGAAGCGGTACGCGGCGTGCTTGTCGAGCCAGGCGATGGTGTAGCGGCCGTAGGCGACGGTGTAGCCGAGGTAGAGCGCGGCCAGGCCGTGCATCCAGTCCGGCTTCGCGCCGTATCTGATGTCGACCGCCGTGACGACGAGCAGGACCAGCTCCAGGAGCGGCTCGCACAGCAGGACCGCCGCCCCCAGCCGCGGTTTCCGGGCGACGTAGCGCAGGGCCAGGCCGCCGGCCAGCAGCAGCCAGAATCCGACCTCGCAGGCGATGACCAGGGTGACGATCACGGGAATCTCCTTTTCGACTCCCTCACAGCCTCCCTGCCGCCGGGCCGGGGTTCGTCGTCTGCGACGACGAACCTCGACTGCATCCTTCGATGTACTCGCGAATCGGCTGCTGCGCCGAGGCCCCCGTCCGGCGCACCGTGTTGGATGGGTCCGTGACCTTCTCCCGCCCCCATCGCGACGACGTGATCCTCTGCGCGGCCAGCCTGTTCCTCGGGCTCGCCCTGTGGAGCCTCGGGGTGCATTCCAACGGCAGCCGGCACCTCCTGCCCGACTGGGCCGCCCTGGTGCCGCTCGGTGTGCTCGGTGCGCTGGAGCTGATGCGCCGCTCCCGTCCCAACATCAATCTGGTCATCGGCACCGCGGCCGTGGTCGCGGACCAGTTCACGGTCGGCAACCTGGGCTCCGTCCTGATCTTCACCGACCTGATGTACGCCGCCGTGGTCTACGGTCCCCCGGCGCTGGCCCGGCGGCTGCCGATCAGCACCGGTCTGATCACGGTGGCCGTCACGGTGACCGCCGTGGCCTGGCTGCAGACCCCGCAGGCGCTGCTCATCGGCGTGATCACGGGCATCGTCAGCTTCGGCCCGGCGCTGACCGGGGCCACCTTGCGCAACCACCGCGAGGCGGCCGAGGCCGCCCGGCTGCGGGCGGAGCAGACCGCGCTGCTGGCGGAGATGGACCGCAGCCAGGCGGTGGTCGCCGAGCGCGCCCGGATGGCCCGGGAGCTGCACGACATGGTCGCCAACCACCTGTCGGCCATCGCCATCCACTCCACCGCCGCGCTCTCCATCGACTCCGCCGAGACCAGCCGCGAGGCCCTCGGGGTGATCCGGGAGAACAGCGTCCAGGGGCTGGCGGAGATGCGCCGGCTGATCGGTCTGCTGCGGGAGACGGCCGCCGACGAGGAGCCGGTCGCCGTGCCGTCCCTCGACGGCCTGGGCAGCCTGCTGGAGCAGGCGCGCACCAACGGCTCCGCCAGCGGCCTGGACTTCGTGCTGGAGGACGCCCGGCCCCCGGGCGAGGCGCTGCCGGCTCCGGTGGAGCTGGCGGCGTACCGGATCGTGCAGGAGTCGCTGACCAACGCGATCAAGCACGCGGCGCCCGGTACCGTCACCGTGCGCGTGGGCCGCAGCGACGGCCTGCTGACCGTGGCCGTCGACTCGCCGTACGGGGAGCGGCCGGGGCCGCGCGCACCGGGGTCGGGGTCGGGACTGGTGGGGATGCGGGAGCGCACCGAACTGCTCGGCGGGGAGTTCCGGGCGGCGGCGCAGGGCACGTGGTGGCGGGTGCGGGCGGTACTGCCCGCGGAGGAGAAGGCGGCGAACGCATGGTGATCAAGGTGCTGGTGGCCGAGGACCAGTCGGCGGTACGGGCCGGGCTGGTGCTGATCCTGCGCAGTGCGGGCGACATCGAGGTGGTCGGGGAGGCCGCGGACGGCGAGGAGGCGGTGCAGCGGGCCCGCGAGCTGGCACCGGACCTGGTCCTGATGGATGTGCAGATGCCGAAGCTGGACGGGGTCTCGGCCACCCGGCAGGTGGTCGCCGAGGGGCTCGCCGACGTGCTGGTGCTGACCACCTTCGACCATGACGAGTACGTCTTCGGGGCGCTGCGCGCGGGCGCGGCCGGGTTCCTGCTGAAGAACGCGGAGGCGGGGGAGCTGATCAAGGCGGTCCGGACGGTGGCGCGCGGGGAGGGCCTGATCGCCCCGGCGGTGACCCGGCGGCTGATCGCGGAGTTCGCCGTGCCGCGGGCGGCCCGGCCGGCGCCCCCGCCGGAGCGGGCCGAGGCGCTGGCCTCGCTGACCCGGCGGGAGCGGGAGGTGCTCGGGTGCCTGGGCGAGGGGCTGTCGAACGCGGAGATCGCCGTCCGGCTGGAGATGGCCGAGGCGACGGTGAAGACGCACGTCAGCCGGCTGCTGGGGAAGCTGGAGCTGCGCAGCCGGGTCCAGGCGGCCGTGCTGGCCCAGGAGTTGGGGCTCTGAGGGGCGGGCGTACCGGTAACCGGCGGGGAAGGTCTGGACCTCTTGACGGTTGGTCCAGACCTTTCTACGCTCACCGCCATACTGTGGTGAGCGTGCCATGACAAGCGTGCTCACGGGCGGCGCAGGTCCCACCCCCATGTCGCAGTCGGCCCCCGGCCGCGACGGACCTACGTAAGGAGCACCCTTGAGCACAGCACCCCCGCAACGCACGCGCTTCTTCAGAAGGGTGGCGGCCGTCGTGGCGGCCCTCGCCCTGCCCGTCGCCGGGCTGGTGGCACTGGCCGGCCCCGCCGAGGCCGCCACCTCCGCCACCGCGACGTACACCAAGGTCTCCGACTGGGGCACCGGCTTCGAGGGCAAGTGGACGGTGAAGAACACCGGCACCACGTCCATCAGCAGCTGGACCGTCGAGTGGGACTACCCCACCGGCACCCGGGTGACCTCCGCCTGGGACGCCACCGTCACCAGCTCCGGCACCCACTGGACGGCCAAGAACGTCGGCTGGAACGGCACCCTCGCCCCGGGCGCCAGCGTCAGCTTCGGCTACAACGGCTCCGGCCCCGGCTCCCCCACCGGCTGCAAGATCAACGGCGCCTCCTGCGACGGCGGCAGCCAGCCCGGCGACAACCCGCCCTCGGCCCCCGGCGCCCCCACCGCGAGCAACGTCGGCGACACGTCGCTGACCCTGAGCTGGGCCGCGGCCACCGACGACAAGGGCGTCAAGAACTACGACGTCTACCGCGGCTCCGCCAAGGTCGCGACCGTCACCGGCACCTCGTACGCCGACTCCGGCCTGACCAAGGGCACGACGTACACCTACAGCGTCACCGCCCGGGACACCGCCGACCAGACCGGCCCCTCCTCCGGCAGCACCACCGTCACCACCACCGGCGGCACCGTCCCGCCGGACCCGGGCGGCAAGGTCAAGCTCGGCTACTTCACCGAGTGGGGCGTCTACGGGCGCAACTACCACGTGAAGAACCTGGTCACCTCGGGCTCCGCGAGCAAGATCACCCACATCAACTACGCCTTCGGCAACGTCCAGGGCGGCCGGTGCACCATCGGCGACGCCTACGCCGACTACGACAAGGCCTACACCGCCGACCAGAGCGTCGACGGCGTCGCCGACACCTGGGACCAGCCGCTGCGCGGCAACTTCAACCAGCTGCGCAAGCTGAAGAAGCAGTACCCGAACATCAAGGTCCTGTGGTCCTTCGGCGGCTGGACCTGGTCCGGCGGCTTCGGCCAGGCCGCGGCGAACCCGGCCGCCTTCGCCCAGTCCTGCTACGACCTGGTCGAGGACCCGCGCTGGGCCGACGTCTTCGACGGCATCGACCTGGACTGGGAGTACCCCAACGCCTGCGGCCTGAGCTGCGACACCTCGGGGGCCGCCGCCTTCCGCAACATGATGCAGGCCATGCGGGCCAAGTTCGGCTCGAACAACCTGGTCACCGCGGCGATCTCCGCCGACGGCTCCAACGGCGGCAAGCTCGACGCCGCCGACTACGCGGGCGCCGCCGCGTACGTCGACTTCTACAACGTCATGACCTACGACTTCTTCGGCGCCTGGGCGGCCCAGGGCCCGACCGCCCCGCACTCCCCGCTCACCTCCTACGCCGGCATCCCGCAGGAGGGCTTCAACTCCGAGGCCGCGATCACCAAGCTCAAGGGCAAGGGCGTCCCCGGATCCAAGCTCAACCTGGGCATCGGCTTCTACGGCCGCGGCTGGACCGGCGTCACCCAGGCCGCGCCCGGCGGCACCGCGACGGGCCCGGCGCAGGGCACGTACGAGCAGGGCATCGAGGACTACAAGGTGCTCAAGGGCAGCTGCCCGGCCACCGGCACGATCGCCGGCACCGCCTACGCCAAGTGCGGCAGCAACTGGTGGAGCTACGACACTCCCGCGACCATCGCCGGGAAGATGACCTGGGCCAGGAACCAGGGGCTCAGGGGAGCCTTCTTCTGGGAGTTCAGCGGCGACACCGCGAACGGTGAGCTCGCGAACGCGATCCACACCGGGCTGCGCTGACCCCACGCACGGGAACTCCCGGCTCCGCGAACGAAGCCGGGGTGACGGTCCGCCCCGTCACCCCGGCTTCCTCATGTCCGCTGCGCCCTTCTAGGCGACGTTCACCCTCTGCCCGGGAGGCGCCGCCTCCAGCCAGGCCAGGAAGCCCGTCAGCGCGTCCTCGCTCATCGCCAGCTCCAGGCGCGTCCCCTCGTGGAGACAGCCGAGCACGACGGCGTCGGACAGCAGCGCCAGCTCCTCCTCGCCCTCCGGGGCACGGCGGGCCACCACCTCGATGGAGCTCCGCTCCAGCAGCCGGCGCGGCCGGTGCGAGTAGCTGAAGACGCGGAACCACTCGACGCGGTCACCGCCGTAGCGGGCGACCCCGTACACCCAGCCCTTGCCGGACAGGTCGGGGGCCTCGGCCACGCCCCAGCGCAGGGAGCAGTCGAACGTACCGCCGGAGCGCTGGATCAGCCGCCGGCGCAGCCCGAACACGAAGAGGCCGATCACCACCAGGGCGACGACCAGGCCGCTCACAAGCAGAGCGAGGAGCATCTTCACCGACCTCCTCGCTCATCCACGTCACAGCAACGAATACAGCACAACGCACACCGCACCTGCATCGCCTCAGCCGCGACCCGCTCCGGAAAATTCCGGCTCGGACCGCGGCTGAGGGGTAAAGCTCTCGTCGGCTACGGGGCTCAGTGCCCCGCGACCGCGCGCAGCCGGACTTCGGCGCGCCGCTCGGACGCCGCGTCGGCGGCCGCCTTGGCGCGCTCCAGCGCCCGCTCCGCCCGCTGGACGTCGATCTCGTCCGCGAGCTCGGCGATCTCGGCCAGCAGCGACAGCTTGTCGTCCGCGAACGAGATGAAACCGCCGTGCACCGCGGCGACGACCGTGCCGCCCTCGCTGGTACGGATGGTCACCGGGCCCGATTCCAGCACACCGAGAAGCGGCTGGTGACCGGGCATGACGCCGATGTCGCCGGACGTGGTGCGCGCGACGACCAGGGTGGCCTCGCCGGACCAGACACTCCGGTCCGCCGCGACGAGCTCGACGTGCAGCTCAGCAGCCAAGGTTGGCTCCTCGGGTCACCACCCGGCACATCCGCCGGGTGTTGGGTCAAATTCTAATGGGCGTGGGGAGAGGGACGGGACGCGCCCGCCCCTCTCCGGTGAAGGCCCTGCCGGCGTCAGCCGCGGGACTTCGAGCCGACGGCGCTCACGAGGAGCGCCCCGGATCAGGAGACGCCCAGCTCCTTGGCGTTCTTCTTCAGGTCCTCAAGGCCACCGCACATGAAGAAGGCCTGCTCCGGGAAGTGGTCGAACTCACCGTCGCAGATCGCGTTGAACGCGGCGATCGACTCGTCGAGCGGAACGTCCGAACCGTCCACGCCGGTGAACTGCTTCGCCGCGTGGGTGTTCTGGGACAGGAAGCGCTCGACACGGCGGGCGCGGTGGACAACGAGCTTGTCCTCCTCGCCGAGCTCGTCGATACCGAGGATCGCGATGATGTCCTGGAGGTCCTTGTACTTCTGCAGGATCCCCTTGACGCGGGTCGCGGCCTCGTAGTGGTCCTTCGCGATGTACCGCGGGTCGAGGATGCGGGACGAGGAGTCCAGCGGGTCCACGGCCGGGTAGATGCCCTTCTCGGAGATCGGACGGGACAGAACCGTCGTCGCGTCGAGGTGGGCGAAGGTGGTGGCCGGCGCCGGGTCGGTCAGGTCGTCCGCGGGGACGTAGATCGCCTGCATGGAGGTGATCGAGTGACCGCGGGTCGAGGTGATGCGCTCCTGGAGGAGACCCATCTCGTCGGCCAGGTTCGGCTGGTAACCCACCGCGGACGGCATGCGGCCGAGCAGGGTCGAGACCTCGGAACCGGCCTGGGTGAAGCGGAAGATGTTGTCGATGAAGAACAGCACGTCCTGCTTCTGCACATCGCGGAAGTACTCCGCCATGGTCAGACCGGCCAGGGCCACGCGCAGACGGGTGCCCGGGGGCTCGTCCATCTGGCCGAAGACCAGCGCGGTCTTGTCGAGAACGCCGGCCTCCTCCATCTCGACCATGAGGTCGTTGCCCTCACGGGTGCGCTCACCGACACCCGCGAAGACGGAAACGCCCTCGTGCAGCTTCGCCACACGCATGATCATTTCCTGGATCAGAACGGTCTTGCCGACACCGGCACCACCGAACAGACCGATCTTTCCACCCTTGACGTACGGGGTGAGAAGGTCGACGACCTTCAGGCCGGTCTCGAACATCTCGGTCTTCGACTCGAGCTGGTCGAAGGCCGGGGCCTTGCGGTGGATCGCCCAGCGCTCGGCGTTCGCGACCGTGGACTCGTCCTCGTTCAGGACGCGGCCCAGGGTGTTGAACACCTTGCCCTTGGTGACGTCACCGACGGGCACGGTGATGCCCTTGCCGGTGTCGGTCACCGCGGCCTGGCGGACCAGACCGTCGGTCGGCTGCATGGAGATGGTGCGGACCATGCCGTCACCGAGGTGCTGCGCGACCTCGAGGGTCAGCGTCTTGAGAGCACCCTCCTCGGCCGGGTCGGCAACCTGGACGTTCAGCGCGTTGTAGATCTCCGGCATGGCGTCGACGGGGAACTCCACGTCGACGACCGGGCCGATGACCCGCGCGACGCGGCCGGTCGCGGCGGCCGTCTCAACAGAGGTCGTCATTACTTGTCACTCCCCGCGTTCGCGTCGGCCAGGGCTGCGGAGCCACCGACGATCTCGCTGATTTCCTGGGTGATTTCGGCCTGGCGGGCCGCGTTGGCAAGCCGGGTGAGGCTGGTGATCAGCTCACCGGCGTTGTCGGTCGCCGACTTCATCGCGCGGCGGCGGGCAGCGTGCTCGGAAGCAGCGGCCTGCAGCAGCGCGTTGTAGACGCGGCTCTCGACGTAGCGCGGCAGCAGGGCGTCGAGGACGTCCTCCGCCGACGGCTCGAAGTCGAACAGCGGCAGGATCTCGCCCTTGCCGGCCGTCTCCTCCTGAGCCTGCTCAAGGCTGAGCGGCAGCATCCGGTTGTCCACCGCGTTCTGCGTCATCATCGACACGAACTCCGTGTAGACGATGTGCAGCTCGTCCACGCCGCCCTCGGCCGTCTCCTTGGTGACGGCCTCGATGAGCGGTGCGGCCACGGCCTTGGCGTTGGCGTAGCTCGGGCTGTCGGTGAAGCCGGTCCAGCTGTCCGCGACCTTGCGCTCACGGAAGCTGTAGTAGGCGACACCCTTGCGGCCGACGATGTACGTGTCGACCTCCTTGCCCTCGCCGCGCAGCCGCTCGGTCAGCCGGTCCGCCGCCTTGATGGCGTTGGACGAGTAGCCGCCGGCCAGACCGCGGTCGCTCGTGAGCAGCAGCACGGCCGCGCGCGCCGGGGCGGCAGCCTCGGTGGTGAGCGGGTGCTTGGTGTTGGAGCCGGTTGCCACCGCGGTCACCGCGCGGGTGAGCTCGGTCGCGTACGGCGTGGAGGCCGCCACCTGGCGCTGCGCCTTGACGATGCGCGAGGCGGCGATCATCTCCATCGCCTTGGTGATCTTCTTGGTCGCGGTAACGGATCGGATGCGACGCTTGTAGACCCGGAGCTGGGCTCCCATGAGTCAGGTCCCTTCCGTCGTTACTTGCCGACCGGCGCGTCTTCGCCCAGAAGCTTGCCGTCCGAGGTCTCGAACTGCTTCTTGAAGTCGGCGATCGCGTCGGCGACGGACTGCAGGGTGTCGTCGGACATCTTCTTGCCCTCGCGGATCGAGGTGAGGAGCTCCTTGCGGTTCATCCGCATGTACTCCAGCAGCTCGGACTCGAAGCGGCGGATGTCCGCGACCGGGACGTCGTCCATCTTGCCGGTGGTGCCCGCCCAGATGGAGACGACCTGCTCCTGGACCGGCATCGGCTCGTACTGGCCCTGCTTGAGCAGCTCGACCATGCGCTTGCCGCGCTCCAGCGAGGACTTCGACGCGGCGTCCAGGTCGGAACCGAAGGCGGCGAACGCCTCCAGCTCGCGGTACTGGGCGAGGTCCACGCGCAGGCGGCCGGAGATCTGCTTGATGGCCGGGTGCTGGGCGGAGCCACCGACACGGGAGACCGAGATACCGACGTTCAGGGCCGGACGCTGGCCGGCGTTGAACAGGTCGGACTCCAGGAAGCACTGGCCGTCGGTGATGGAGATGACGTTGGTCGGGATGAACGCCGAGACGTCGTTGGCCTTGGTCTCGACGATCGGCAGACCGGTCATCGAGCCGGCGCCCATGTCGTCGGAGAGCTTGGCGCAGCGCTCCAGCAGACGCGAGTGCAGGTAGAAGACGTCACCCGGGTAGGCCTCACGGCCCGGCGGGCGGCGCAGCAGCAGGGACACGGCGCGGTAGGCGTCGGCCTGCTTCGACAGGTCGTCGAAGACGATCAGGACGTGCTTGCCCTGGTACATCCAGTGCTGGCCGATGGCGGAACCGGTGTACGGCGCCAGGTACTTGAAGCCGGCCGGGTCCGACGCCGGGGCGGCGACGATGGTCGTGTACTCCAGGGCACCCGCCTCTTCCAGCGCGGCGCGCACGGAAGCGATGGTGGAGCCCTTCTGGCCGATGGCGACGTAGATGCAGCGGACCTGCTTGTTGACGTCGCCCGAGCGCCAGTTGTCGCGCTGGTTGATGATCGTGTCGACGGCCAGGGCGGTCTTGCCGGTCTGGCGGTCACCGATGATCAGCTGACGCTGGCCGCGGCCGACCGGCGTCATGGCGTCGACGGCCTTGTAGCCCGTCTCCATGGGCTCGTGCACGGACTTGCGCTGCATGACGCCCGGGGCCTGCAGCTCGAGGGCGCGGCGGCCCTCGGTCGCGATCTCGCCGAGGCCGTCGATCGGGTTGCCGAGCGGGTCGACAACGCGGCCGAGGTAGCCCTCACCGACGCCGACGGAGAGAACCTCACCGGTGCGCTGCACCGGCTGGCCCTCCTCGATGCCGCTGAACTCGCCGAGGACGATCGCACCGATCTCGCGGTCCTCGAGGTTGAGGGCGAGGCCGAGGGTGCCGTCCTCGAACTTCAGCAGCTCGTTCGCCATGGTCGAGGGCAGGCCCTCCACCTTCGCGATGCCGTCGCCGGCACCGCTGACCGTCCCGACCTCCTCGCGCGAGGCCGCGTCCGGCTTGTACGACTGGACAAAGTTCTCCAGCGCGTCCCGGATCTCCTCCGGCCGGATCGTGAGCTCCGCCATCTGGGTTCCCTGCTCTCCTTGTTGGGCCTGAAGCTTCATAGGGGTCTGGGGGCGACCCCCAGGAATCTTCTGCAAGTTCTGCACGGCCCAACCGGGCCGCTGGAAATGCTTCTTCTTGAGTTGGTGGCTCGGTCAGCGCGCCATGCGGCGGGCCGCCTCGGCGAGGCGCTCCGCGATGGTGCCGTCGATGACCTCGTCGCCGACACGCACGGTGATCCCGCCGAGGACCGCGGGGTCCACGTCCAGGTTCAGGTGCATCTGCCGGCCGTACAGCTTGGCCAGCACCGCGCCGAGACGCTGCTTCTGCGCGTCGCTGAGCGGGACCGCGGTGGTCACGGTGGCGACCATGCGGTCACGGCGCTCGGCGGCGAGCTTGGAAAGGGACTCCAGTCCCGCTTCCAGGCTACGTCCCCGCGGAGCGGTGACCAGCCGGGTGACCAGACGCTCGGTCGCGGCGTGGGCCTTGCCGCCGAGCAGGCTGCGCAGCAGCTCGCTCTTGGCGGCGGTGGTCGCCGTGCGGTCGGTCAGCGCGGCGCGCAGGTCGGCGCTGGAGGCGACGATCCGGCCGAACCGGAACACCTCGTCCTCGACGTTGTCGAGGTCGCCGGCCTGCTGGGCCGCCGAGAGGTCGGCGGTGTCCGCCAGCTGCTCCAGCGAGTCCACCAGGTCGCGCGAGCGCGACCAGCGGGACCGGACCATGCCGGACAGCAGGTCGAGGGTCTCCCCGCCGACCTGGCCGCCGAGCAGGCGCTCGGCGAGCTCGGCCTTGGCCTCGCCGGACTGCGCCGGGTCGGTGAGGACCCGACGCAGCGAGACCTCGCGGTCGAGCAGCGCGGTGACGGCGGCCAGCTCGCCGGCGAGCTTCGACGCGTCGACGGACGTGTTGTCCGTCAGCGCGTCGAGGCGCTCGCGCGCGGCGTGCAGCGCCTCGCGGCTCGCTCCGTTCATCGGGCGGCCTCGGCCTTCGCCTCGAGCTCGTCGAGGAACCGGTCGATCGTGCGGCTCTGCCGGGCGTGGTCCTCGAGGGACTCGCCGACGAGCTTGCCGGCCAGGTCGGTGGCGAGCTTGCCCACGTCCTGGCGCAGCGCCTGCGAGGCGGCCTTGCGGTCGGCCTCGATCTGGGCGTGGCCGGCAGCGATGATCTCCTCACGCTGCCGCTGGCCCTCTGCGCGCAGTTCTTCCTTGAGCGCAGTGCCCTGCTCCAGCGCTTCCTGGCGCAGGCGAGCGGCCTCATGCCGGGCCTCGGCGAGCTGGGCCTTGTACTGCTCCAGCACGCTCTGGGCCTCGGTCTGAGCGGCTTCCGCCTTCTCGATACCGCCTTCGATGGCCTCGCGGCGCTCGTCCAGAACCTTGTTGATGTTCGGGAGGAGCTTCTTGGCGAGGAAGCCGAAGACGATGACGAAGGCGATCAGACCGATGACCAGCTCGGGGAGCGGCGGGATGAGGGGATTCTGAGGCTCCTCGGCCGCGAGAACCAGGAGGTTCACATCAGTGCCTTTCGTCGGATCGGACTAGTCGTGAAGCTCGTCTTAGTAGACGAACGGCATGACCAGACCGATGAGGGCGAGCGCCTCACAGAAGGCGAAGCCAAGGATCTGGTTGGCGCGGATCAGGCCGGCAGCCTCGGGCTGACGGGCGAGCGCCTGGGTGCCGTTACCGAAGATGATGCCGACGCCGACGCCCGGGCCGATGGCCGCGAGACCGTAACCGATGGAGCTGAGGGAGCCGGTGATCTCAGTGGCAGCGAGCACGTTGGACATGCCGTTATTCCTTCTCTTTCACGGATCCGGTGGGGGTTGGCCACCGGACGAATGGGGCTTGGAGGTGGGCGATCAGTGGTGCTCGGCGAGCGCGCCCTGGAGGAAGCTGCAGGCCAGGAGGACGAAGACGTACGCCTGGACGGCCTGGATGAAGAGCTCGAACGCGGTCATCACGACGACCATCACGAAGGAGACACCCGCGTAGGCGATACCGATGCCGTTCAGCAGGTACCAGCTGGCGATCGTGAAGAGCAGCAGCAGGGTGTGGCCGGCGAACATGTTCGCGAACAGTCGGACCGCGTGGGTGAAGGGGCGGACGATGACGTTCGAGAAGAACTCGATCACCATGACCATCGGCAGGATCGGGCCGAGGGACTTGTCGTAGCCCGTGATGTTCTTGAAGCCGCCCACGAAGCCGTGGCGCTTGAAGGTCACCGACATCCACATGACGTAGACGATCGCGGCCAGACCGGCCGGGTACGCGATGATCGCGGTCACCGGGAACTGGGCCAGCGGCACGATGGACCAGAGGTTCATGATCCAGACGAAGAAGAACAGCGCCACCATGAAGGGGACGTACTTCTCGCCTTCCTTCTTGCCGAGCGTCTCGTAGACGATGCCGCGGCGGACGAAGTCGTAGCCCGACTCGGCGACCATCTGGAGCTTGCCCGGAACCACCTTGGGCTTCCG
Source organism: Streptomyces bambusae (assembly GCF_019400985.1). Classification (GTDB taxonomy): domain Bacteria; phylum Actinomycetota; class Actinomycetes; order Streptomycetales; family Streptomycetaceae; genus Streptomyces; species Streptomyces bambusae_A. The sequence continues at coordinate 10,622 of NZ_WTFF01000080.1, read as the reverse complement.
GAAGGCGGCCCAGAAGAAGCCGACGATGATGATCGAGCCCAGCAGGGCCAGGAGCATCGTCTTGTTGAAGTACACGTCGTCGTTGCCGAACATCGGCTTGAACAGGAACGAGTACAGGGTCGGCCCCGGGAACCCGCAGCCAGTGCCATCTTCGAAATGACAGTCGATCTCGAAGGCGAGCGTCATGTCAGCAGCACTCACCGCGGGCTCCTTCAGCGTGGCGCATAGGTACGGCAACCTCGTTGTGTCGGCGCGGCGCGCAGCCGCGGTTCGGCACTGGACTGGTGTTACGGATGATCGGGCGGCGGGCAGGCATCGAGCCTCGCGATGGATCAGGCGTCAGCTCGGAAGCCCGCGCCCTTAGTGCCGCACTCGGCACCGGACGATAGCAGGATCTCGAACGCTCGCTTATCCCGGCCCTACCCCTCACGGCTTCGGCCCCGAGTTTTCGGGCTTGTCGCCCTTCATCGAGTCCGGTTCGACGTAAAGGATCTTGGCCTTCATGTGGGCACGCGTCTGCGCGCCGATCCACACGAGGGTGGTGACGACGAGCGTGATCGCGAAGGCCTTGGGGTTGAACAGCGTGGTGTTCTTGAACGCGGCGACGAAGATGAAGAGCAGCAGGATCTGGGCTGCGTAGAGCATCAGCCCCATCATCTGGAACAGATGCGGCAGAGACCTCGCCGTGCGCTGCAGGACGACGAGTCCGACGCCCATGAAGAGCACGACCACGAGCGTCGCGACGATCGACCCGACGGCTCCCTTGCCACCCGCGACGACACCGCTGATGATCGCGGCGACGGCGCCGACGGCAACGGTGGGCACGGCGGCGTGCAGAAGGGATCGGGCGTCATCAGACCGCATGGCGCAGGCTCCGCTTTTGATGGTGGGGACACGGGACTCGTTACAGGACGAGCGTAATCCCGGTCCGAGAGAGAACCTCGGGCCAAGGGACCGTCGCACTACGGTCCTTCGGCTCTGTCGCCGGGTTTAGTGAACGGTATCACAAACTATTTGATGAGAGCTTTACCTGCGGGGTGTGCCGACTGTCACACATGAGAGCTAACCCGCCCGTGTGTGCACGACAGGACGCCGCTTTGTCTGCTAATGGACCGCGGCGTCCCAATCGTCAGCGCGCCGATTCAGCCTTTCGCCGCTCCGAGGGGCGCGAATGGGCACCGAGGGCGGTCGCTCCGTTGACGCCGGACACTCCGGCCGCCCGGGGACGCGCGTCGGCGAGGGCGCCGACCGGTTCCGGTTCGCGCCCCGATTCCGGTTCGCGCCCCGAGGCGTCCCGGGCAGCGGCCTCCGCGGCGGCCTCGGCGGCCCGCGCGGCGTGCCGGTAGCGCGGCGGCACCAGACCCTCGGCCCAGCGCGGCGCACGCGGCGTGAAGCGCGGCAGGAGGAGCAGGACGAGGCCGAGCGCGCTGAGCGCGACGATCGCCAGCACGATCCACATCGAGGCGGAGTTCACCGAGTAGGCGACCGTCCCGAAGGCGATCAGCGCCGACCAGAAGTACATGATCAGCACGGCCCGGCTGTGCGAGTGGCCGATCTCCAGCAGCCGGTGGTGCAGGTGCCCGCGGTCGGCCGCGAACGGCGACTGGCCGTTCCAGGTGCGCCGCACGATGGCCAGGACGAGGTCCGCCATCGGCAGCGCGATGATCGTCAGCGGCAGCACCAAGGGGATGAAGACCGGGAACATCGCGTGCGTCGCGTTGCGCTCACCGCCGGCGAACAGCGCCAGGGCGTCGGGGTCCACCTGGCCGGTGATGGAGATGGCGGCGGCCGCCAGCACCAGGCCGATCAGCATCGAGCCGGAGTCGCCCATGAAGATCCTGGCCGGATGCATGTTGTGCGGCAGGAAGCCCAGGCACATGCCCATCAGGATGGCCGCGAAGAGGGTGGCTGGGGCGGCGGCCTCGATGCCGTAGCCGTACCAGATCCGGTACGAGTACATGAAGAACGCGGCGGAGGCGATGCAGACCATGCCGGCCGCGAGGCCGTCGAGGCCGTCGACGAAGTTCACCGCGTTGATGGTGATCACGACGAGTGCGACCGTGAGCAGGTTGCCCTGCCACTGGGTGAGCAGGACCGTGCCGATGCCGGGGACCGGGATCCACAGGATGGTCAGACCCTGCATGACCATCACACCGGCGGAGATCATCTGGGCGCCGAGCTTGATCAGGGCGTCGATCTCGAACTTGTCGTCGAGCACGCCGATCAGCCAGATCAGGGCGGCGCCGGAGAGCAGCGCCCGGGGCTCGTTGGAGAGCTCGAAGACGCCGTCGAGGTTGTGCAGGTGGTCGGCGACCAGCAGGCCGGCGCACAGGCCGCCGAACATGGCGATGCCGCCGAGCCGCGGTGTGGGCTCGCGGTGCACGTCGCGGGCGCGGATCTCCGGCATCGCACCGGCCGCGATGGCGAACTTCCGCACCGGCCCGGTCAGCAGGTAGGTCACCGCAACCGTGACGCACAGCGTCAGCAGGTATTCACGCACGGGCTGCCCCAGATGTATCGCCGGCCATCTCAGCCCCACACATTAGCTGCGATGTCGCCATGGGAGAGGACGCGCGGGTCCCGGCCCCCGGTTGCGGTACGCACCTCTTGCCCTTATTGCACCCCGTACGGGGGAAATTCCTGCGCCAGTGCGGAGACCTCCATACGGGTCTGTGCGGCGTCCCCGGTCAGCGCGGCGGTGAACAGCGCGGCGATCCGGCCCATCTCCGGCGCCCCCATCCCCTGGGTCGTCACCGCGGCCGTGCCGAGCCGGATGCCGCGCTGGTCGCCGTACGGCAGGGCGCAGGTGTCCAGCACCAGCCCGGCCGCCCCGAGCCGGCCGCGGGCGGTCGGTCCGTCCACGCCGAGCGGGGCGGGGTCGGCGGTGATCAGGTGGGTGTCGGTGCCGCCCGTGGTCACGGCGAAGCCCCGCTCGGCGAGGGCGTCGGCGAGCACCCGTGCGTTGGCCACGACCCGGTGGGCGTACGTGGCGAAGGCCGGCGTCGCGGCCTCCCCGAAGGCGACGGCCTTCGCCGCGATGGTGTGCATCTGGGCGCCGCCCTGCGTGAACGGGAACACCGCGCGGTCGATCCGCTCGGCGAGCTCGGCGCCGCACAGGATCATGCCGCCACGCGGACCGCGCAGCACCTTGTGCGTGGTGGCGCACACGACGTCGGCGTACGGCAGCGGGCTGGGCGCCGCGCCACCGGCCACCAGGCCGATGGGATGCGCGGCGTCGGCGATGAGATACGCGCCCACCTCGTCGGCGACCTCCCGGAAAGCGGAATACTCCGGGTGGCGCGGATAGGAGATCGAGCCGCAGACGATGGCCTTCGGCCGGTGGGTACGGGCCAGCTGCTGGACCTGCTGGTAGTCGATGAGTCCGGTCTCGGCATCCACCCCGTACCCGACGAAATCGAACCAGCGCCCGGAGAAGTTCGCAGGGGAGCCATGTGTCAGATGCCCGCCGTACGCCAGCCCCATGGCCAGCACCGTGTCCCCGGGGCGCAGCAGCGCGGCGTACGCGGCCAGCACGGCGGCGGAACCGGAATGCGGCTGGACGTTGGCGTGCTCGGCCCCGAACAGCGCCCGGGCCCGCTCCGCGGCGATCCCCTCGGCGAGGTCGGCGTACTCGCAGCCGCCGTGGTACCGGGCGCCGGGGTAGCCCTCGGCGTACTTGTTGGCGAGGACGGAGCCGAGGGCGGCCAGCACGGCCGGCGAGGTGAAGTTCTCGGCGGCGATGAGCTGCAAGGAGGTGGCCTGCCGCTGCGCCTCCCCCGCGAGGACGTCGGCCATCTGCGGGTCCTGCCGCCGCAGCAGCGGCTCCGCGAGCTCGGTGACAACGGTCATGGCGCGACTCCCGCGCAGTGGGGATACCAGTACCGCCACTGTAGGCCGCCAAGCGGGCCTCCGCCCAAATCCAGCCCGCTGGGGGTCCCCCCGGACGGAGTCTGGGGGAGTTTGAGCGCACCGGGCGCGGAGCGCACGGAACGGGGTCTGGGGCGGAGCCCCAGTTACGGGAAGGGGCGGGGTGGGGAAAGGCCCCGCGCAGCGGTCAGCGGTTCGCCGCGACGCCCGTCAGGGCCGTGACGACCGGGTCCAAGGCCTGGTGGATCTCCTCGCCGATCGACCGGAAGAAGGTGATCGGCGCCCCGTACGGGTCATAGACCTCGTCCGCATCGGCGTCAGGAGCCAGCAGCCAGCCCCGCAGCGCCGCCGCCGCCCGCACCAGCGCACGCGCCCGCTCGGCCACACCGTCGTCCAGCGGCGGCAGCGTCGCGGGGTCTATGGCCCGCACCAGGCGGGTGAACTCCTTCAGCGTGAAGGTGCGCAGGCCCGCCGAGTGGCCCATCGAGATGACCTGGGCCCGGTGGTCGCGGGTCGCGGTCAGGACCAGGTCGGCGCGTATGACGTGCTCGTCGAGCAGCTCGCGGCCGGTGAAGCCGGAGGCGTCCGCGCCGAAGTCCGCCAGGACGGCCGCGGCGTTCGCCTCCATCGGCGCGCCCTCGTGGCCCCACGTGCCGGCGCTCTCGACGATGAGCTCCGGCGCGGCCGTGACGCCCAGCCGGTGGGCCAGGGCATGCCGGGTCAGCCGCTCGGTGATGGGCGAGCGGCACACGTTGCCGGTGCTGACGTGGAGGATGCGGAAGGCCTCGCCACCTGCCCCGGCCGGGAGGTGTGCCCTTGCTATGCCACGCCCCTCAGGGCTCACGGGGCCACCTCGAGGTCGGGTACGGCCTCCCGCAGCTGGTCGGCCGTGAGCGCGCCCTCGCGGAGCAGCACGGGAACCTTTCCGGTCACGTCGACGATCGAGGACGGCTGGATGCCCGGCGTCGGGCCGGCATCCAGGTAGACCGAGACGGAGTCGCCGAGCATCGCGCGGGCCGCGTCGCAGTCCTCCGGCGCCGGGTGGCCCGACAGGTTCGCCGAGGACACGGCCATGGGCCCGACCTCGGTCAGCAGCTCGATCGCGACGGGGTGCAGCGGCATCCGCACGGCCACCGTGCCGCGGGTCTCGCCCAGGTCCCACGCGAGCGAGGGCTGGTGCCGGGCGACGAGCGTGAGCGCGCCCGGCCAGAAGGCGTCGACGAGCTCCCACGCCTGCTCGGAGAAGTCCGTGACCAGGCCGTGCAGGGTGTTCGGGGAGCCGATGAGCACGGGCGTGGGCATGTTGCGGGCGCGGCCCTTGGCGGCCAGCAGGTCACCGACGGCCTCCCCGCTGAAGGCGTCGGCGCCGATCCCGTACAGCGTGTCGGTCGGCAGGACGACCAGCTCGCCGCGGCGGACGGCCGATGCCGCTTCGCGCAGGCCCGTCGCGCGGTCCGTCGCGTCGTTGCAGTCGTATCGCCGGGCCATCAGCGGGCCTCCTCGGAGTGGGTCGGGGCGTCGGTCGTCGTACCGGCCACGCGGGTCGCGGTCGTCGTCGCGGTCGCAGTCGCGGTCGCGGCGGGAAGGGTCGTGGCGGGAAGGTTCGTGGCGGGAAGGGTCGTGCCGGTCACGGCATCGCCTTGCGGGCCGTCGCGAACCGGGGCCGGTTGTTGAGGTCGGGGTGGTCGGCGGCGTCCGCCCAGCCCAGCTCCTCGGCGAAGATCCACGGCACCTGGCCGCCCTGCGTGTCCGCGTGCTCCACTACCACGACGCCGCCGGGCCGCAGCAGCCGGTGCGCGGTCCGCTCGATGCCCCGGATGGTGTCGAGGCCGTCCTCGCCGGAGAACAGCGCCATCTCCGGGTCGTGGTCCCGGGCCTCCGGAGCGACGTACTCCCACTCGGTGAGCGGGATGTACGGCGGGTTGGAGATGACCAGGTCGACCTGGCCGTCCAGCTCCGGCAGCGCGGTCAGCGCGTCGCCCTGGTGGACGGTGACCCGCGAGCCCTCGGCGTTCTTGCGCGTCCAGCGCAGCGCCTCCTCGGACAGCTCCACGGCGTGCACGCGCGAGCGCGGCACCTCCTGGGCCATGGCGAGCGCGATGGCGCCGGAGCCGGTGCACAGGTCCACGATCAGCGGCTCGACCACGTCCATGGCGCGTACGGCCTGTATGGCCCAGTCGACCACCGACTCGGTCTCCGGCCGCGGCACGAAGACACCGGGCCCCACCTGGAGCTCCAGGTAGCGGAAGAAGGCCCGTCCGGTGATGTGCTGGAGCGGCTCACGCGCCTCGCGACGCGCGACGGCCTCCCAGTAGCGGGCGTCGAAGTCGGCGTCCTTGACGGTGTGGAGCTCGCCCCGCTTCACGCCGTGCACGAAGGCCGCGAGCTCCTCCGCGTCGAAGCGCGGTGAGGGCACGCCGGCGGCGGCCAGCCGCTGGGTGGCCTGGGCCACCTCCGCGAGCAGCAGGTTCACGCTTCCTCCACCGAGGGTCGTACGGGGTATGACTGCGTCGGGCCGCGCCGGGCGGCGCGGCCGCCGTTACTGCGCGGCCGCGAGCTTGGCGGCGGAGTCGGCGTCGACGCACGCCTGGATGACCGCGTCGAGCTCGCCGTCGAGCACCTGGTCCAGGTTGTACGCCTTGAAGCCGACCCGGTGGTCCGAGATCCGGTTCTCCGGGAAGTTGTACGTACGGATCTTCTCGGAGCGGTCCACGGTGCGCACCTGGCTGCGGCGCGCGTCCGCGGCCTCCTGCTCGGCGGCCTCCTGGGCGGCGGCCAGCAGGCGCGAACGGAGGATGCGCATGGCCTGCTCCTTGTTCTGGAGCTGGCTCTTCTCGTTCTGGCAGGAGGCGACCACACCGGTCGGGATGTGCGTGATGCGCACGGCCGAGTCGGTGGTGTTGACGGACTGGCCGCCGGGGCCGGACGAGCGGTAGACGTCGATCCGCAGGTCGTTCGGGTTGATCTCGACCTCGACCTCCTCGGCCTCCGGGGTGACGAGCACGCCGGCGGCGGAGGTGTGGATGCGGCCCTGCGACTCGGTGGCCGGCACGCGCTGCACGCGGTGCACGCCGCCCTCGTACTTCAGGCGGGCCCAGACGCCCTGGCCGGGCTCGGTCGCGCCGTTGCCGCCCTTGGTCTTCACGGCGACCTGGACGTCCTTGTAGCCGCCCAGCTCGGACTCCGTGGAGTCGATGATCTCGGTCTTCCAGCCGATGCGCTCGGCGTAGCGCAGGTACATGCGCAGCAGGTCGCCGGCAAACAGCGCGGACTCGTCGCCGCCCGCGCCCGCCTTGATCTCCAGCAGGACGTCCTTGTCGTCGCTGGGGTCGCGCGGGACCAGCAGCAGCCGCAGCTTCTCGGTGAGCTCCTCGCGCTGGGCGGAGAGTTCCTTGACCTCGGCGGCGAAGTCGGGGTCGTCGGCCGCCAGCTCCTTGGCGGTCTCGATGTCCTCGGCCGACTGCTTCCACGCCCGGAAGGTGGCGATGATCGGGGTCAGCTCCGCGTAGCGCTTGTTGAGCTTGCGCGCGTTGGCCTGATCGGAGTGGACCGAAGGGTCGGCGAGCTTCTTCTCGAGGTCGGCGTGCTCGCCGACCAGTTCCTCGACCGCCTCGAACATCGGGGGCTCCTGGGGTGAAAGATCGGACAATGACTGCGGGACGACAAAGGCGCCGGTCCGGCCGCCCCCGAGTGGACAGGGGCGGCCGACGACCGGCGCCGTGGCTCGCTACTTCTTGGCGGAGCCGGCAGCCTTGCCGAAGCGGGCCTCGAAGCGGGCCACGCGGCCACCGGTGTCGAGGATCTTCTGCTTGCCCGTGTAGAACGGGTGGCACTCGGAGCAGACCTCGGCACGGATGGTGCCCTCGGTCAGGGTGCTACGGGTGGTGAACGACGCGCCGCAGGTGCAGCTGACCTGGGTCTCGACGTACTCGGGGTGGATCTCGCGCTTCAAGGTGTCTCCTAGTTTCGGGAGGGCGCCGGGTCGCTGGTGCGGATTTGCACCATGCGTGAACCGGGGCCGACGTACCAGTCTGCCAGGACCGGCCCGCCTGACAAAATTCGAGGACGCCTCCCTCAACGGGGTGGGGCGGACATCTATTCCGCCGTCCGCTGCGCGGGCATTCCGTATCTGCTCCGCGGGCCCGGCCGATGCCCGGCTACCGCACCAGGGAGCCGGTGTCGCCCTTGTCGCCGGCGGACTTCTCGGTGGCGGCCGCCGGGACGGGCTGGTCCTTGAGCAGCGCGTCCCAGACCAGCTGCGTCTCCTTCTGGAGCGGGGCGACGCGGTCCGGGTCGATCCGGTCGGCGCCCACCGGCAGCGTGATCATGTGCATGTTCGAGGAGTCGATCCCCTGGAGGCCTGCGGCGAAACCCATGAGCGATTTCACGTCGCCCAGCTTGCTGTCGGTGGTGATCGCCTTGGTCGAGGTGTCGGCGAGGTCGAGCAGCCGCTTGGGGTCGTCGAACAGCCCGATGCCCTTGACCTGCTTGATCAGCGCCTTGATGAAGGCCTGCTGGACCTGTATTCGGCCGAGGTCGCTGCCGTCGCCGATGGACTTGCGGGTCCGGACGAGCCCCAGGGACTGCTCTCCGTTGAGTCTGTGCGTGCCCGCGGGGAGGTCGAGGTGGCTGCCGGAGTCCTTGATCGGCTTGGAGGTGGTGACCTCGACGCCGCCGAGCCTGTCGACGATCTTCTTGAAGCCCGTGAAGTCGACCTCGATGTAGTGGTCCATGCGGATCCCCGACATCTTCTCGACGGTCTTGACCGCGCAGGCGGCGCCACCGATGGTGAAGGACTCGTTGAACATCTGGCGCGGTCCGCCGGGGTTCGTCTTGCCGTTCGGCATCTGGCACGCGGGCCGGGTGACCAGGGTGTCCCGGGGTATGGAGACGATGCTGGCGGACTTGTGGCCCTCGTACAGGTGGACGATCATCGCGGTGTCCGAGCGGGCCGAGCCGCCGTCGTCCTGGCCGTACTCGCCGTTGGCGCCGCTGCGCGAGTCGGAGCCGAGGACGAGGATGTCCATGGAGCCGTTGTCGATGTTCTGCGGCCGGTCCTTGCCCAGGGCCGCGTCGATGTCGACGCTCTTGAGGTTGCCGTTGAACTTCACATAGAAGTACCCGAGCCCCGCCCCGCCCAGGACCACCACCCCGGCCGCCGTCCAGGCCACGATCCGTACGGCCCTGCGCTTGGGCTTGCGGCGGCGCCGGCTCGCGGCGCGCCCGCCGGTCCGGCCGCCCGTGCTGTCCTCGCTCATGGTCTCCTCGTCCCGTCGGTCGCCCCCAGTCACAGACGGCGGGAACCGGGCAAAGGTTCCTTCCGCCCCGTGTGACCTCGATCAACGGCGCGTGCCACGCCGGTTCACCGACGCAGGACCGCCCCCGGCGCGGGTGCGGCGGGGGCGGTCCTGCGTACGGCGCGGGGCCGTCGTGCGCGAGTCCTCGACCAGTTGTTCTCGATCAGTCGTTGTTGACGGCCGACGGGGTCGTCTTGGCGATCTGCATCAGGAACTCGGCGTTCGACTTCGTCTGCTTCATCTTGTCGAGCAGCAGCTCGATGGCCTGCTGCGAGTCGAGCGCGTGCAGCACCCGGCGCAGCTTCCAGACGATGTTGAGCTCCTCGCTGTTGAGGAGGATCTCCTCCTTGCGGGTGCCCGACGGGTCGACGTCGACGGCCGGGAAGATGCGCTTGTCGGCGAGCTTCCGGTCGAGCTTGAGCTCCATGTTGCCGGTGCCCTTGAACTCCTCGAAGATCACCTCGTCCATGCGCGAGCCGGTCTCGACCAGCGCGGTGGCCAGGATGGTCAGCGAGCCGCCGTCCTCGATGTTGCGCGCGGCACCGAAGAAGCGCTTCGGCGGGTAGAGCGCGGTCGAGTCGACACCACCGGACAGGATGCGGCCGGAGGCGGGCGCCGCGAGGTTGTACGCGCGGCCCAGACGGGTGATGGAGTCCAGCAGGACGACCACGTCGTGGCCCAGCTCGACGAGGCGCTTGGCGCGCTCGATGGCGAGCTCGGCAACGGTGGTGTGGTCCTCGGCCGGGCGGTCGAAGGTCGAGGAGATGACCTCGCCCTTGACCGACCGCTGCATGTCGGTGACCTCTTCCGGACGCTCGTCGACCAGGACGACCATCAGGTGGCACTCGGGGTTGTTGTGCGTGATCGCGTTGGCGATCGCCTGCATGATCATGGTCTTACCGGTCTTCGGCGGGGCCACGATCAGACCGCGCTGGCCCTTACCGATCGGCGACACGAGGTCGATGATGCGGGTGGTCAGCACGCCCGGGTCGGTCTCCAGGCGGAGCCGGTCCTGCGGGTAGAGCGGGGTGAGCTTGTTGAACTCGGGGCGGCCGCGGCCCGATTCGGGGGCCATGCCGTTGACCGAGTCCAGGCGCACCAGCGCGTTGAACTTCTCGCGGCGCTCGCCTTCCTTGGGCTGGCGCACGGCACCGGTGACGTGGTCGCCCTTGCGCAGGCCGTTCTTGCGGACCTGGGCGAGGGAGACGTACACGTCGTTCGGGCCGGGCAGGTAGCCGGAGGTCCGGATGAACGCGTAGTTGTCGAGGATGTCGAGGATGCCCGCGACGGGGATCAGCACGTCGTCGTCGGCGACCTGCGGCTCGCCGGCGCCGAACTCCTCGCGGCCGCGACGGCCACGGCGGTCGCGGTAGCGGCCGCGCCGGCCACGGCGGCCGCCCTCGTCGTCGAAGTCGTCCTGCGGGCCGGCGTCGCGCTGCTGCTGGCCCTGGCCGCGGC
>NZ_WTFF01000008.1 GCF_019400985.1 Streptomyces bambusae | reverse complement strand
CTCGGGGTTGTGTATAGGAGACAGGGCCGGGGCCGCCCGGCGGGAGGCGGGCGAGCTGCTGTCCGCGCTCGCCGAGCGCGGCGGGCCCGGCACCGGGAGCGCGACGCACGAGTGGTGGGGGGTTCTGCTGCGGCTGTCGTACGCCGACGCGGCCGGTGCCGGTTCCGGTGCGGGTACGGGTACGGGTGCTGCTGGAGCCGCGGCCGCGGGGGCGTACGCCGAGCACCGCGGCGAGGTCCTGCGGGCGGTGCAAGCGGGAACGTGGTGGAGCCACGAAGCCCTGCGCTCCCTCGAGGCGCTGTTCGACCGGGGAGTCGTACTCGGCCGGGCGGCGGGCGCCGGCCCGCTCGCCCACGCACTGACGGACCGCGCGGGGTTCCTGGCGGCCGCGAACCGCTACCCGCAGGCCCTGGCCGACTTCCGGGCGGCCTTGGACCTGATGGCCTGACGGTCCGATGCCCGGTTGCGGCCAGGTAGAAGGGGTGCGGGGAGTGGGCCTTCGCCACGACCCGCGCCCCGGGCCGACACGCCCGCCCGGCGCCGTCCCCAGGGCCGTCGGGGACGGGCGTCAGGCGGCGGGTTCCGGGGCCGCCGCGAGGGGAGGCCAGTGTGCGGACCAGGCCTCGACGGACTCCAGCTGCGCCGCCAGCGCGATAAGGAGGGGCTCGGAGTCGGCCGGGCCGAGGAGCTGGGCGCCCAGGGGCAGGCCGTCCGGGGTGAAGCCGGCCGGCACGTTCACCCCGGGCCAGCCCAGGATGTTCCACGTCCACGCGTACGGGCAGGCGGCGATCATCGCCCGGTCGGTGTCCAGGGCGCCGAGCCCCGCCAGCTGGCCCACGCGCATCGGCGGAGTCGCCGTTGTCGGGGTGAGCACCACGTCGAACCGGCCGAAGATCTCGCCGATCCGGTGCTGGAGCAGCGCCTCGGCCCGCCGGGCGACCCTCAGCGGCAGTCCGCCCAGCAGCCGCCCGGTCCGCATCGCCTCGTGCGTACGGGGGTCCAGCAGCGCCGGATCGGGCACCCGCGCGCGCCAGTCCAGCACGCCCCGGGTCGCCCGGGGGAGGAAGGTCAGGCCGATCTGCCCGTACCGCGGGTCCTCGGGCACCACCTCGTGCCCCAGCTCCTCCAGCCGGCCCGCCAGCCGCTCGACGGCCGAACGGACCACGGGGTCCAGGGACTTGGCCGTGGCGGTGAACGCCATGCCGAAGGACAGGGCGATCCGCAGCCGGCGCGGGGTGCGGCGGGAGGCCGCGACCGCGTCGACGGGCGCGGGCCGGTGCAGGTCGCCGGGGTGCGGTCCGCTCGCCGCGTCCAGCAGCAGCGCCGCGTCGGCGACCGTACGGGCCAGCACGCCGTTGACCGTCAGGCCGCGGAAGGACTCCGGCTCCGGCCAGGTGGAGATGCGCCCGCGCTGGGGCTTGATGCCGACGAGGTGGGTCCACGCGGCGGGGATGCGGACGGAGCCGGCGCCGTCCGAGCCGAGCGCGGCCGGCACCAGCCCGGCCGCCACGGCCGCGGCCGAACCGCCCGAGGAGCCGCCGGGCGTGCGGTCGGGGTCCCACGGGTTGCGGGTGTCGCCGAAGGCCGGCCCCTCCGTGAACGGCCACTGGCCGAGCTCCGGTGTCTGGGTCTTGCCCACGATCACCGCGCCCGCCGCCCGCAGCCGGCGTACGGCCTCGCTGTCGGCGATCTTCGGCGGGAAGTCCCCCGGGCAGCCGAAGGCGGTGGGCAGCCCGGCCACGTCCATGTCGTCCTTGACCGCGAGCGGTACGCCCAGCAGCGGCAGCCGCTCGCCGGCGGCGAGCCGTCGGTCGGCCGCGTCCGCCTCGGCCAGCGCGGCCTCGGCCCGGACGATCCGGAAGGCGTTGAGCACCGGCTGCGCGGCTGCGATCCGCTCCAGGGCGCGTTCGGTCAACTCCCGTGACGTCACGCGGCCTTCGGCGAGTGCCCGCACCGTGTCGACCAGGCTGCCGGGCCTGGCGTCGCCGTGGGCCGCGTCGGCCGCCACCGTGTGATCCGCCACCGGACCTCCCCCGTTACCGTTCAGTAGGGCGACAGTAGCGGGGCCGGCCCGGTGGAGCCAGGGTTTGATCACACAGTGGGCGTCGAGGCGTCGAGGCGTCGAGGCGTCAAGGGGTCAAGGGGTCAAGGCGTCATCGGAGCGCGGCGTCAGAGCCACCCGTCCAGCGAGGCCATGAAGCCGTCGAAGTCGTCCCGGTGGATGGCGTGGCCGGCGCCGGCGACCGAACGGACCTCGAAGCCGCGGGACTCCAGGACCGCCGCCCGCTGCGCGGAGATCAGGAAGCTGGGGTCGGCGAGCTGGACCAGCGACGGCACCACCGGTGCCGCCGGCAGCAGGTCCCGGCCGGTCAGCGGCGCCAGACCCAGGACGGTGGACTCGTCCCACGCCGCGAGCGTCTCCAGCTCGATGTCCACGTCCGCGTCCTCCCACCGCGGGTTCATCTGCCGGACCCGCTCCCGCGACGCGAACTTGAAGCGGGCGAACGTCTCCACCGCGAAGCCGTCCTCGGGCCCGGCCAGGTGCCAGGCGGGGTCCGAGTACACCGCCCGCGCCGGACGCAGCCGGTCCACGGCCAGCGACAGGGTCAGGCCGCCCAGCGAGTGGCCGATGGCCAGCTCCGCCCCGGCCGGCAGCGTCTCGGCCAGGTCGTCGGCGAAGAGCTGCGGGCTGTACGTGCCCCGGCCGCTGGCGCCGTGGCCCCGCAGGTCCACGGCGAGCACGCGGTAGCCGAGCCCGGCCAGCGCCGGCCCGACCCGGCGCCAGGTGCGGTGGTCGGCCATGATCCCGTGGACCAGGAGCGCGACGCGGTCGCCCTCGCCCCAGCTGCGGGTGTGGAGCTGCACGGTGGTGCCTCCCTGTTGTTGCGCGTGACCGGCCGCGGGTCAGGAGCCAAGGGTGCCCTGCTGGGCGGGGGCCTCGGGTGTCCGACACGTGCCGGTTACTCGCGTAAGCAGGATGTGGCAATGCTCCAGCACTGGATTCCGGCCATCCGTCAGGCCCCGGCGGCAATCGGTCTGGAAAGATGCCACGGCGATGTCACAGTCACCCAAGCCGCAGAGACCGACCGACCCGGCGAAGGCGGCCCCGTCGCCGAAGCCCTCGGCCCCGTCGGCGCGCTCCTCGGAGCCTTCCCGGCGCTCCTCGGAGCCTTCCCCGCGGTCCTCGGAGCCTTCCCCGCGCTCCCCCGAGGCCCCGCCGCCCCCCGTGCCCACCAGCGCCGACGTCGCCCGCCTCGCCGGGGTGTCGCGGGCCACGGTCAGCTACGTGCTGAACAACGCGGCAGCCGTACGGATCAGCGAGCCGACCCGCCGGAAGGTCCGCGAGGCCGCCGAGGAGCTCGGGTACGTCCCGCACGCGGCCGCCCGCACCCTGCGGGCCGGGCACACCCGGATCGTGCTGCTCCCCACCTCGCACGTACCGGCCGGCCCCCTCTACAGCGCCTTCCTGGACGACCTCCAGTGGGCCCTGCGCCGCTTGGACTACACGGTCGTCCAGTACGGCAGCCTCGGCCTCAGCGGCGACCAGGCCGCCCGCGCCTGGGCCGAGCTGCGCCCGGTCGCCGTGATCTCCCTCGGCGAGATCGTCCTGAGCGCCCGCAACGTCGCCACGCTCGAGCGGGCCGGGGCCAAGGCCGTGATCACGCTCGGACCGGTGGGCGTACCCGGCGCGCACGCTCTGGTCCTCGACCAGGGCGAGGTCGGCGCGGCCGCCGCCCTGCACCTCGTGGAGCGCGGCCACCGCCGGATCGGGGTGGTGGTACCCGAGGAGCCCGGGCTGGAGCTGTTCTCCGCGCCCCGGCTGGCCGGCGCCCGGTCCGTGGCCGGCGCCGAGGTCGAGCCGGTGCCGCTCGCCCGGACCGAGGAGTCCGCCGGCCGGCTCGCCCGGCGCTGGCGCTCGCTCGGGCTCGACGCCGTCTACGCGTACAACGACGAGTACGCGATGCTGCTGATGCGCGCCTTCCAGGACGAGGGGCTGCGGATACCCGGGGACGTGGCCGTCATCGGCGCCGACGACCTGCTGCTCGGCCGGCTCCTGCGGCCGCGGCTGAGCACCGTACGCATCCAGATGCCGACGGGCGACTACCTGGCCGCCCTCGTGGACCGCGCCGTACGCGAAGGCGCGGAGCCGGCGGAGCGGCACGGACTGATGGCCGCCTCCGCGATCCCCCGCGAGTCGACCTGAGCCCCCGCCGTACGCCGCTGCGCTCCGGGTGGCCGTTGACAGGCCGTGATCGGGGGACGGAGACTGCGGGCGCGCCCACCGGCGCCGCCTGCACGGATCCGCCCAGGAGAACCCCATGAGCATCCGCGACGTGTACATCGTCGACGCCGTCCGCACCCCGATCGGCAAGTTCGGCGGAGCCCTGTCCGGAGTACGGCCCGACGACCTCGCCGCGCACGTCGTGCGCGCGCTGGTCGACCGTACGCCCGAGCTGGACCCGGCACGGATCGACGACGTCTACTTCGGCGACGCCAACGGCGCCGGCGAGGACAACCGGGACGTCGCGCGGATGGCCGTGCTGCTGGCGGGCCTGCCCGTCTCGGTCCCCGGCGTCACCGTCAACCGGCTCTGCGGCTCCGGCCTGGAGGCCGTGATCCAGGCGGCCCGGGCCATCGCCCTCGGGGACGCCTCGGTGGCCGTGGCCGGCGGGGTCGAGTCGATGACCCGCGCGCCCTGGGTGGTGCAGAAGCCCGAGCGCGCCTACCCGGCCACCCACCAGCAGATGTGGTCCACCGCGTTGGGCTGGCGGATGACCAACCCGCGGATGCCCCAGGAGTGGGCGGTCTCCCTCGGGGAGGGCGCCGAGCTGATCGCCGACAAGTACGGCATCGACCGCGAGGCGCAGGACGCCTTCGCCCTCGAGAGCCACCGCAAGGCCGCCGCCGCCTGGGCTGCGGGCCGCTTCGACGGCGAGGTCGTGCCCCTCGACGGGATCGACCTGGTGCGCGACGAGTGCATCCGGGAGGGCTCCACGCCGGAGTCGCTGGCCAAGCTCAAGCCGGTCTTCCGGCCCGACGGCACGGTGACGGCCGCCAACGCCTCGCCGCTCAACGACGGCGCCGCCGCCCTGCTGCTGGTGGACGAGGCGGGCCTGCGCGCCACCGGGCGCGAGCCGCTGGCCCGGATCCGCGCCTCGGCCGTCACTGGCGTCGAGCCGCAGCTCTTCGGACTGGGCCCGGTGGAGGCCGTCCAGCGCGCCCTGGACAAGGCCGGCCGGGGCTTCGGCGACCTGACCACGTTCGAGCTCAACGAGGCCTTCGCCGCCCAGGCGTTGGGCTGCTTCGCCGGCTGGCCCGAGCTGGACCCCGCCGTGGTCAACCCGCTCGGCGGAGCCATCGCACTCGGCCACCCGCTGGGCGCCTCCGGGGCCCGGCTGGCCGGCTCGGCCGCCCACCAGCTCGCGGCCGCCGGCTCCGGCACCGCGGTGGCCGCGCTGTGCATCGGCGTGGGCCAGGGGATCGCCCTCGTCCTGGAGCGCTAACCGGCAGCACTCAGCGGGCCGCGGACGACCCCGTCCCGGGACCCTCGGACCCCACCGTACGCGCGCCCAGCGCAACCCCGCGCTGCCCGGGGACGCTTGAGACGGCCTCAGGCGTACCCGCCGCGGGGGCGTTGTCGGTGGAGCCTGCTACCGTCCCGTCCCTACCGCAGCTCAGGGGAGACGGCCTCCTGGTTCAGGCTGCGCGGAAGGCGAGCGGACAGGACGAGGGGGCGGCGGACGACCCCGCCGGGCCCCTCCCGCCGGTCGCCCAGGAGGTCCTCGCCGAGGCGGTCGAGGGTCTCACCGGGCGGCTGCGCATGAAGTTGGACGCGGCCATCGGGAGCTGCGACGCGGCGGGTGCGCGGCGGGCACCGCGGACGGCTCCGTCACGGTCCGCTTCGGCGAGGACGCCGAGGTCACCCTGAATCCCGGCCCCTCGGGCGTGGTGACCCACGCCGAACAGGCCGTCCGCACCAGTCTGCCGACGCCCCGCTGCCTGCACCGGGCCGCGGTACTCGGCGCCGCGCCTCGCCCGCAGCCGTCCCCGCGGCGCGGCGCCACACCCCATCGTTCTCACGGTCCCGAGCGGGGCAGCCTCCCCATCGTTCTCACGGTCCCGAGCGGGGCAGCTTCCGCGACGATCGTTTCCGGTCACCGTCTCCCGTAACTGCCCAATAACTGAACAGAATCCGGCCCGTCCGGTCTGGCACGATGACGCCTGGCCACCCCCGCCACCCCACCCCCGGAGGCCCCGCGCCATGCCGCTCCTCGACCCGACGCTCTGGCAGGACGGACCGACGCTCAGGGGCGGTACCGCCCCTGTCGTCGAACCTGCGACCGGCCGCACCCTGGCCACCCTCGACCTCGCCGCCGCCCCCGACGTGGCCGAAGCGGCCGTACGGGCGCACGCCGCCCAGCGCGACTGGGCGCGGGCGACCCACAGCGCGCGGGCCGCCGTCCTGCGCCGCGCCGGGGACCTGTTCACCGCGCACGCCGACGAACTGCGCGGCTGGCTGGTCCGGGAGTCGGGGTCCGTCCCCGGCAAGGCGGACTTCGAGCTGGCCGTCGCCGCACAGGAGTGCTACGAGGCCGCGGCGCTCGCCTCCCGCCCGACCGGGCAGGTGCTGCCGAGCGAGGCGCCCCGGCTGTCGTACACCCGGCGGGTGCCCGCCGGCGTGGTGGGGGTGATAGCTCCCTTCAACGTGCCGCTGGTCCTGGCGATCCGCTCGGTCGCGCCCGCCCTGGCCCTCGGCAACGCCGTGCTGCTCAAGCCGGACCGCCGCACCGCCGTCTCCGGCGGACTGGTCCTGGCCGCCGTGTTCGCCGCGGCCGGGCTGCCGGCCGGCCTGTTGCACGTGCTGCCCGGCGCCGCCGCCACCGGCGAGGCGCTCGTGGCCGATCCGCACGTGCGGATCGTGTCCTTCACCGGCTCGACCGCCACCGGCCGCCGCGTCGGCGAACTGGCGGGACGCCACCTCAAGCGCGCGCACCTGGAGCTGGGCGGCAACTCGGCCCTCGTCGTACTCCGCGACGCCGACGTAGAGGCGGCCGTCGCACAGGCCTCGTGGGGGTCCTTCTTCCACCAGGGGCAGATCTGCATGACGGCCGGCCGCCACCTGGTGCACGCCTCGCTCTACGACGAGTACGTCGAACGGCTCGCCGCCAGGGCCGAGTCCATGGCGGTGGGCGATCCGCACCGCGAGCAGGTCCACCTGGGCCCGCTCATCGACCGCGCCCAGCTGGAGCGGGTGCACGGCCTGGTCGAGGCCAGCGCCGAACAGGGTGCCAAGGTGGTCGCGGGCGGCGCCCACGAGGGCCTCTTCTACCGGCCGACCGTCCTCGCCGGGGTCTCCGACGACACCCCCGCGTACGCCGAGGAGGTCTTCGGCCCGGTGGCGCCCGTACGGTCCTTCCAGACGGAGGACGAGGCGGCGGCCCTGGCCGCGGCCGGGCCGTACGGCCTCTCCCTCGGCATCGTGACGCCGGACACCGCGCGCGGGCTGGAGCTGGCGGAGCGGATCCCGACCGGCATCGTGCACATCAACGACCAGACGGTGAACGACGAGGCGGTCGCGCCGTTCGGCGGACTGGGCGCCTCCGGCACCGGCGCCCGCTTCGGCGGCGAGGCGAACCTCGACGCCTTCACCGAACTGCGCTGGACCACCTCCCGCGCCACCCCGCCGGGCCACCCTTTCTAGGACTCGGCCGGCCGGCCGGAATGCGCGGGGGGCCTTCGCTCGTTGCACCGGCAGAAGCAAGACTCTGGAGGTCTGGGAACCGTGGCTACTGTCGAACTCACCAAGGAGAACTTCGACCGGACGGTCAGCGAGAACGAATTCGTGCTGATCGACTTCTGGGCGGAGTGGTGCGGTCCGTGCCGGGGCTTCGCCCCGGTCTACGAGAGGGCCTCGGAAACCCACTCCGACCTGGTGTTCGCCAAGGTCGACACGGAGGCGCAGCAGGAGCTGGCCGCGGCCTTCGACATCCGGTCGATCCCCACACTGATGATCATCCGCGACCAGGTGGCCATCTTCGCCCAGCCCGGCGCACTGCCCGGGCCCATGCTGGAGGACCTCATCGGCCAGGCCCGGGCCGTGGACATGGACGAGGTGCGCGCCAAGATCGCCGCGGCGCAGCAGGAGCAGGCACAGCAGGAGCAGGAGTAGCGGCAGGCGCAAGCGCAGGGGCAGGGGCAGGGGCAGGGGACCGGCGCGCCGGAGGCGTGACGGTGCGGGGCCGGGAGCGCGTCCAGCCGCGACACTGGACCGCATGACGGAAGCGGTTGAGTACGACGTCGTGGTGCTCGGTGCGGGGCCGGCCGGCGAGAACATCGTCGACCGGACCCGGGCCGCCGGGCTCAGCACCGCCGTGGTGGAGAGCGAACTCGTCGGCGGCGAGTGCTCGTACTGGGCCTGCATCCCCAGCAAGGCCCTGCTGCGCCCGGCCCTCGCCCGGGCCGACGCCCGGCGGGTGCCAGGGCTGGCGGAGGCGGTGGCCGGGCCGCTGGACGCGGAGGCGGTCTTCGCCCACCGCGACTACTGGACCGGCCACTGGAAGGACGACGGCCAGCTCGACTGGCTGGAGTCCATCGGCGCCCATCTCCACCGCGGGCACGGCCGGCTCCACGGCGTCCGCACGGTGGCCGTGACCGGCCCGGAGGGCGAGCACGAGCTGCTCACCGCCCGGCACGCGGTCGTGATCGCGACGGGCAGCCGGGCCGTGATCCCCGACCTGCCCGGCATCCACGGAGCC
Source organism: Streptomyces bambusae (assembly GCF_019400985.1). Classification (GTDB taxonomy): domain Bacteria; phylum Actinomycetota; class Actinomycetes; order Streptomycetales; family Streptomycetaceae; genus Streptomyces; species Streptomyces bambusae_A. Next base: position 53,504 of record NZ_WTFF01000008.1, on the reverse strand, counting down.
CGCCCCTGGACCAGCCGCGAGGCGACCTCCGCCCGGCACGTGCCGCCGAGGCTGCTGATCGTGGGCGGTTCGGTGGTCGCCGCCGAGATGGCCACCGCCTGGCAGGCCCTCGGCTCGCAGGTCACCGTGCTGGTCCGCGGGCCCCGCCTGCTGCCGCGCATGGAGCCCTTCGCGGGCGAGCTGGTCGCCGAGGCGCTGCGCGAGGCGGGCGCGGTCGTCCGTACGGAGGTGACCGTGGAGGCGGTGGTACGGGACGGTTCCACCGGACCGGTCACCGTCGTGCTGGAAGGCGGCGAGCCCGTCGAGGGCGACGAGTTGCTGATGGCCACCGGGCGGTCGCCGCGGACCGAGGACATCGGGCTCGACACCGTCGGGCTCACCCCGGGCGGCTGGCTCGACGTGGACGACAGCTTGCGGGTCGTCGGACACGACTGGCTCTACGCCGTCGGGGACGTCAACCACCGCGCGCTCCTGACCCACCAGGGCAAGTACCAGGCCCGGATCGCGGGCGCCGCCGTCGCCGCCCGGGCCGCGGGCGGCTCCGCGGGCGCGGGCGGGGTGGACACCGGGCGCTGGGGCGCGCACGCGGCGACGGCCGACACCGCCGCCCTGCCGCAGGTGGTCTTCACCGACCCCGAGGCCACGGCGGTCGGCCTCACCCTGGCGCAGGCCGAACGGGCCGGCCTGCGGGTCCGCGCGGTCGACCACGACCTCGGGAAGGTCTCCGGCGCCGGCCTGTACGCCGACGGCTACCGGGGGCGGGCCCGGATGGTGGTGGACGAGGACCGGCAGGTGCTGGTGGGCGCCACCTTCGTCGGCCCCGGCGCCGCCGAACTGCTGCACGCGGCGACCGTCGCGGTCGCCGGCGAGGTCCCGGTCCCGCGGCTCTGGCACGCGGTCCCGGCCTTCCCGACGATGAGCGAGATCTGGCTGCGGCTGCTGGAGACGTACCGGGGCTGAGGGCGGCGACCGGCCGCCTCGGCCTCGGCCGGGGGCGACGGCCCTGCCGCGCCGTGCCCTGCCGCGCCGTGCCCCGCCGCCGCTGAGCGGGCGTCAGCTGCTGCGGTAGACCTTGACCACCTTGCCGTCGATGCCCGCGTGGACGTAGCCGCCGCCTCCGGTCTCGTCGGTGAGGTACGGGCGCATGGACGGGCTGCCGTCCATCAGCCAGGGCTCGACGATCACGTAGCGCAGGGACGGGTGGCTGACGCCGAGGTCGCGCTGGGCCGCGTCCAGGAGGCCCGGCAGGGCGTCCCAGCTCACCTTCGTCATGTCGATCGGGGGTTTGCCCTGCTGCACGGACAGGCCGCTCGCCCCGAACCTGCTGACCTTCCCGTCGCGGTACTGGTACGAGTTCGTCGCCTTGGCCCCCGGCGTCATCGGGACGTCGGCGAGCGCGTAGCCCTCGTAGAGCCGCAGGTTGAGGAACGTGGTGGTGCCGGTCTCCTTGCGGAACGCCTCGACGGCCGCCCGGGCTCCGGCAGGACTGATCAGGCTGCCCTGGGGGGCGGCGGAGTCGTCCTGGCGGGAGCCACCGGAGCCGGCGGAGCCGGCCGTGGCGCTGCCGCCGCCCGTGGCCGCCGGGGCGGAGGACGAGGCGGAACCGGAGGGCGCGGCGCCCTTGGCGTCGGAGCCCGTGCCCCTGCCCGTACCCGTCCCCGTACTCGTGCCGGTCCCGGAGGACGATGCCGAGTCCTTGCCGTCGTAGGGCAGCCACTGGATCGCCGCGGCCGTGCCGCCCGCGAGGACCAGTGCGACGACGGCCAGGGCGACCAGGCCGGAAAGGCGGCGCGGGGCGGGCCCGGAGACCGCCACGGTGGGCGCCGCCGGGGGCACAGCGGCCCCGGGAACGCCGCCGAGGGCCGGCACGCCCGGAGCCCCGACGGCCGGAGCTCCGGCACCCGGGGTCCCGATGCCCGGAGCTCCGGCGATCCCGATGCCCGGGGTCCCGATCCCTGGGCCCCCGACCCCAGGGGGCCCGGCGACCCCGCCGGCCGGCCCGGGCACGGACGCCGCCGTGGGAATCGGCATGGGCGGGCCGAACTGCCCCGCCCCGGACGGCGTGGCGGAAGCGGCCGCCGGGGCGGGAGTGGCGGGAGTGGCGGGAGCGGGCGGTGCCGCTGATCCGCCCGCGGGGCCGGCGAGAGCGGTGCTCGCGTCGCGGAGCAGCTGTTCCAGCTGTGCGGCGTCCGGGCGGGCGGCCGGGTCCCGCACGAGCAGCCGCTCCAGTACGGGGCCCAGCGGGCCGGAGCGCACCGGCGCCGGGATCGGCTCGTCCAGGACGGCCACGACCGTGGCCAGCCCCGTGGCCCGGCGCAGCGGATGCACGCCTTCCGCCGCCACGTACAGCAGCATCCCCAGCGACCACAGGTCCGAGGAGGGGTTGCCCTCCTGCCCCCGGACCCGCTCCGGCGCGATGTACTCGGGCGATCCGATGAGGTCGCCCGTGGCGGTGAGGTCGGTCGAACCGTGCAGGGCGGCGATGCCGAAGTCGGTCAGGACGGCGCCGCCGTCGGGCCGCAGCAGCACGTTCGCGGGCTTCACGTCGCGGTGCAGCACCCCCTCGGCATGGGCGGCCCGCAGCGCGGACAGGACTTCGAGACCGAGTCGCAGCACGTCGCCGACGGGCAACGGCCCCTGGGCCAGCCGGTCGTGCAGGGAGCCGCCCTTGACCAGTTCCATCACGATCCACGGGTGCCCGTCGCTGCCGGCGGCCGGCTCGACGATGTGGTGGATCGTCACCACGTGCGGGTGCGCCAGCCGGGCCAGCGCGCGCGCCTCGCGCACCGCCCGCTCGCGCAGCTGCACCGCCAGCCCGGGATGGGCCGCGGCCACGGCCGGGTCCGGCGGGCGCACCTCCTTGAGCGCCACCTCCCGGTGCAGGGCGATGTCGCGGGCCCGCCACACCGTGCCCATGCCCCCGCTGCCCAGCGGGGAGATCAATTCGAAGCGGCCGTCGACCGGCTGTCTGCCGCCCTCACTCGTGTCCATGGCGGGCCATCGTATGAGCCGGGGAGGGGGTTCGCGTACTCGGCCCGTACACGCGGCGGGCGGCCGGCCGGCAACCGGTCGTCGCCCGGCCGGCAACGGTCTTCGCCCGCCCGGCAACCGGTCTTCGTCCGGCCGCCACCGGGCGGCCGGCGCCCGGCGCGCGGCCCGTGATCATGCCACGCGCTGTGCGGTGGCCATGGCGGCGGAGCCGCCGCTGCCCGTAGAAACGAGGTGGCGCGACCGGCCGCCACCGCTGTCCACGAAAGGGCCCCCACGTGATCGTCATCGCCCATCTCAGCGACGTCCACTGCGACACCGACCCCCGTGCCGCCGCCCGGACCCGGGCCGTCATGGCGTACCTCGACGACCTGCCGTACGACCTCGACGCCGTTCTCGTCAGCGGGGACATCGCCGACCGGGGACTGCCCGAGGAGTACGAGGAGGCCCGGGAGGCGCTGCGGACCCGGCATCCGGTGGTCGTCTGTCCCGGCAACCACGACGACCGCGGGGCGTTCCGGCAGGGGATGCTGGGCCGGCTGCCCGGGCCGGCGCCGGTCAACCAGGTGCTGCGGGGCACCGGTTTCGTCCTGGCGGTGTGCGACTCGTCCGTGCCCGGCAAGGACGAGGGCCTGCTGGAGGACGAGACGCTGGCCTGGCTGGACGGCGTACTGGACGAGACCCCGCGGACCACGCCCGTCCTGGTGGCCTTCCACCACCCGCCGGTCGAGCTGTACGCGCCGTACGTGGACGGGATACGGCAGTTCGGCGAGGAGCGGCTGGCCGAACTCGCCGCGCGGCACCCGCACCTGACGGCGTTCCTGTGCGGACACGCCCACACGGCGGCCGCGACCACCTTCGCCGGACGGCCGCTGCTGGTCGCGCCGGGCGTGGTGTCCACGCTCCGGCTGCCGTGGGAGCGGCAGGACGGCCCCGAGCACCACGTGCACCTGGACGAGCCGCCGGCCGTCGCCTTCCATGTCCTGGACGGCGACGGCCGGCTGACGACCCATTACCGGGTGGTCGTGGCCCGCGACTGACCGGCGACCGAGCGGCGCGAGCGGGGCGCCTCGGTCAGGTCAGGACGGTACGGATGCTCGTTTTCCCTACGGTGCGTTCTACCGTGCGTCCTACGGCGTGACGGTGATCTGCTGCGCCGGATCGGTGGTGTCGGTCACCGTGTAGACGGCGTTGAAGGTCGAGGTCGTCGCACTCGTCGGGCAGCCGAAGCCGCCGGTGACCTTCACCGGGACCGAGGCGTTGGCGAACGTCAGGGTGGGCGGGGCGCCGTTGGCCCAGGTGCCGGGCACGCTCGCCGCGGCCGTCGGCGCGGCGGTGACCGTACAGGAGGCGAGCCCGCTCGTCCTGACCACCAGTCCGCCGGCCGGCACGGTCATCGTCGCGGTGATCGGCGAACCGTCCTGCATCGACACCGACCAGGCCCCGCTGGTGGTCACCGTCGGGGTCACCCCCGGCATGCTGGAGGTGCACGAGCTGTACGTCGGCGCCGAGATGGGGGACGCGACCGGACCGGCCGCGTTGTGGTTGCCGGGCGCGGCCGGGACGGTGCCGGTGGCGACGGAGACCGAGCAGGTCACCGTGACCGAACCGGCCTTGAAGGTGGCCTTGCCGCTGAGCGTGGCCTTGAATCCGTGGCCGGCCGGCGTGACGGTCGTCGAGCCGGCCACGGGTAACGCACTCGCGGGCGCCGGGGCGGCTGTGGTCGCGGTGGCCGAACCGAGGGTCAGGGCGCCGGCGGCGGCGAGCCCTAGGACGAGCGTGGTGCGCGTGCGGCTCATGGCTGTGCTCCTTGGGGATCGGAGGGGGAGCGGTGCGGTGTGGGGGAGGAGCGGTGCGGTGTGTGCGAGGTGCGGCGGCGGCCGCCGCGCACGTCGGCGTACGGCTGCCACGCGAACATCAGGCCGCCGCCGAGGATGCCGAGCAGGGTGCCGATCAGGAACCCGCCGAGGTTGGACAGGACGAGCGCGGCGGTGGCGACGAGGGTGGTGAGCACCCCGGCGAGGGTGCGGTAGTGCGGGGCGAACCAGACGGACAGGCCCAGCACGACCATCACCAGGCCCATCAGGACGGAGGGGATGCCGGCCACCCCCTGCTGGAGCATGATCTTGAGTGGAGCGAGCGGCAGGGCGCAGATCTCGGCGCCGGCGAGGACGGTGACGAGCCCGCCCCAGAACGGCCTGCTGCGCCGCCAGCGCCGGAAGCGCTTGCCGGCCCGGACACTGCTGCCCGCCCGGACACCGTTGTCAGCCGGGGCCGGTGCGGTGCCGGTAGTTGTGCCGACGCTTGTGCCGCTGCCGCTGCCGCTGCCGCTGCCGCTGCCGCTGCCGCTGCCGGCGCCGGCGCCGGTCCGGGGCGGCGTGCTCCGGGACCTCCGGCCTAGAAGCATTCCTTCTTGCCCTTGCTGATGTCCATGCTGAGGCCCGTGAGCTTGAAGGTGCCGGCGTTCGTCGCCCAGGCCGTCTGCCGGAGATCGGTGATGGTGACGGAGTCGGCCTGCTGCCCGAACAGGTCCTGCATGCCCTGCGCGTCCGCCGGACCCTTGTCGAGGGTGGACGCGTCCCGCCCGATCTCGATGTTCTTGAACTCCGCGTTGCCGGCGAGCTGGGTGGCGTCCACGAAGAGGTTGCTGGCCTCCACCGGGGCCTTCTGCCCGGCCGTGAGGTTGAGCGAGATGTCGCCGATCACCGGCAGGGTGGTGACCACGGACTGGCAGAGGCTGTGCAGCTTGGCCTCGCGGATGGCGGTGACCGCCACCGGGATGAGCTCCTCGCGGGCGTTGACGTCGACGCTGCCGTACTGCGCGAAGCCCTCGCCCGCGAGGCTCTGCGCGGAGACCTTGAACTGCTGGCCCGACACGGCGAAGGACGCGGCGAGGGCGCCCTGTGCCAGGGCGATGCCCAGGCCCGCGGTGACGGCCACGGCCGGGACGGTCAGGACGGCGAAGCGCCGCCAGCGCACCCGTCCGGTGCCGTCGCCCGATAAGTGAGCGTCCGGGTGGGATGTGGTGCTGTGGGACTCTTCCATGGGAAATCCCCTTGTATATCGGCTGTGCACCGTTGTTACCGACGAGTTGAATGTAAGAGTGCCAATGGTGGTTGGCAAGGTTGTGCGACAGCGCCCTTTCGGCCGACTCCTACTGCTGCGTACGGGGCTCCGTATGCAGCAGCGCGGCCACCTCGGCGTCCACCCGGCGGGCCATCGCGCGGGCGAATTCCGCGGCCACGACCTCGCGGGCCATCGGCCGCAGTTCCGCGACCGCATCGCTGATGTGCTGGAGCTGGGTGGCCGAAAGTCGCTCCAGTCCGTCGGGGCCGATCACATGCGTGCGGAACAGCTCGACGAACCGGTCCGCGACCGCCGCCGCCTGCGCCTGCACGAACGCCCCCACGTCCAGGACCTCCGCCATCGGGACCCCGAGCCGCACCAGCGTCAGCGTCGCCGTCAGCAGCCGGCGGCTGCGGTGCGTCACGGCCTCGCCGTCGATGCGTACGTACCCCAACTCGGCGGCGCGCCGGGTGTCCTCGGCCGATCCCCCCGGACCGAACAGCTCCCGCAGCTCGGTCATGGACATCGTCACCGGCTCCTCCTCGCGGACCCAGTCGCGGGTCATCTCCCGCTCCAGGCCCAGCAGTCGGCCGAGACCGCCGCCGTCCTCCCAGGCCGCGAGCAGCTCGGCGATGCCGCTGACCGTGTAGCCGCGGCCGAGCAGGTCGTCGATCAGCCGCAGCCGGGCGAGGTGCTCGTCGGAGTACCAGGCGATCCGGCCCTCGCGGCGCGGTGGCGGGAGCAGCCCGCGCTCCTGGTAGTAGCGCAGGTTGCGCACCTTGACGCCCGCCGCCCGGGCCAGCTCCTCCCGGCGGTAGCGCCCCGCGGGCGCTCCTCCCTCGGCTCCGCCGGCACCCTCGACTGCGCTGCTCACAGCGGGAGTCTAGGCCCGACGGCCGCCCCGCGCCCGGCGCCCGGCGGACCGTACGCCGGTCCCGTTCCCCGCGCTGCCCGGACCCCCTGCACCCTTCTCGCCCTTCTCGCTCTTCTCGCCCTTCTCGCCCTTGACGACCCGCAGGATCACGAACTTCGGGTCGCTCGCGACGAGTTCGCAGTTGCCGAAGAGCCGGCGCAGCCGGACGTGGTACCCCAGGTGCCGGTTGCCGACCACCCACAGCTCGCCGCCCGGCCGCAGCGCCCTGCGGGCCTGCGCGAACATGCGCAGCGCGGTCGCGTCGGTCGTCGCCTGATGGGAGTGGAAGGGCGGATTGTTCAGCACGAGGTCCACCGATCCGGCGGGCAGTCCCGCCAGCCCGTCACCGACCACGAACTCGGCCGTGCTCCCGCCCTCGCCCGCATGCGCCACATCCACATGCGCCACATTCGCCTCGTACGTCGCCCGCGCCGAGGCCACCGCCTGGTACGACTCGTCGGCGAAGACCAGCTCGGCGCCCGGGTCGGCGAGCGCGGCGGCCGTCCCGAGGATGCCGTTGCCGCAGCCCAGGTCGACGATCCGGCGCGCGCCGGTGCCCTTCGGGAGGTGCCCCAGCAGGAAGCGGGTGCCGATGTCGAGCCGGTCCGCGCAGAAGACCCCGGCGTGGTTGACCACCGTGAGCCCCTCGGCGGGCCCGGCACCGGCGTCGGGGCCGAGCGTGTACACGAGAGGCCACGGATTGCCGGCCGTCCCGCCCTCTTCTGCGCTGCTCGCGCCCGTCGGCGTACAGAAGATCAGCCGCGCCTTGCGCTCGGCCAGTGAGGTCCGGGTCGGCCCCAGGATCCGCTCGAACAGGGTCAGCGTCGAGGTGTGGATCTCCTTCACCATGCCAGTGCCCACGACCACCGTGCCCGCGTGCACGTGCGGAGCCAGCCGGTGCAGCTGGTCCTCCAGCAGGGCCAGGCTCTTGGGCACCCGGACCAGCAGGACGTCGATCCGCTCGGGCGGCGCGTCCTGCGTCGTGAGCAGCCGTACCGACCCCTCGTCCACGCCGGCCCGGGCCAGGTTCGCGACGGTCGCCTCGCGCGTCAGGAACGAATCGGTGATCTGCGCCGGCCCGTGCGCGGCCAGCGCCGTGACCAGCGCCCCCCAGCGGTCGCCCAGCACCGTGATCCGGCGCCCCGCCAGCTCCACCGGGCCGCGCTCGCCGGTACCGGCGGCGAGGTGCCGCAGCAGGTACTCGTCGGCGGCGTCCCAGGCGCGGAGCCGGTCGCGGGGGTCCTCGGGGAAGCGGGTGAGATCGTACGAGCCGAAGGGCGTGGTCAGACGGTTCATCGTGGTCCCAGGCTAGCCGCTCGGCCCGGCTGCCCGGACCGGGCGGCGCGGGCCCGTCATGCCTCGGGGAAGTCCCCGGCCATCGCGGCCGCGATCCGCAGGTACGTCCCCGCCTCCGCGGCCCGGCCCTGCCGCTCCAGCGTGCGACCGAGCAGCAGCTGTGCGTAGTCCTCCACCGGCCAGCGCTCCAGGATCGCCCGCAGCTCGCCCTCGGCGCGGGACAGCTGTGCGGAGTGGTAGTAGGCGCGGGCCAGCAGCAGCCGGGGCGCGAGCTGCTCGGGCGTCTCGGCGGCGAGGGAGTCCAGGACGCGGGCGGCCGGGGCGTACTCCTTGGCGTCGAAGAAGAGCTGGGCGCGCGCCCAGCGCTCGGCGGGGGTTCCGTGCTCGTAGTAGGCGTTCAGGGCGTTCATGGCCCGTGCAACACGCGGGCCGGCGCCGACATTCCGCCGAACGGCAGTGCCCTGACCAGGCTAGGTTGTGCCCATGAGCAATCTCGATCGCCAGCCCGCTCTGTCCACCTGCGGCGGCCGCGGGTTCGTCGTCGCCGAACCGGTCCGTGAACTCCTCAGCCCCCGCCAGGTCAAGCTCGGAGAGTCCACGGAGGTCCGCCGGCTGCTGCCGAACCTGGGCCGGCGCATGGTCGGCGCCTGGTGCTTCGTCGACCACTACGGCCCCGACGACATCGCCGACGAGCCCGGCATGCAGGTGCCTCCCCACCCGCACCAGGGCCTGCAGACCGTCAGCTGGCTGCACGAGGGCGAGGTGCTCCACCGCGACAGCGTGGGCAGCCTCCAGCTCGTACGACCGCGTGAGCTGGGCCTGATGACCTCGGGCCGGGGCATCAGCCACTCCGAGGAGAGCCCCAGGTCCCACGCCCGCTTCCTGCACGGCGCGCAGCTGTGGGTCGCCCTCCCCGAAGCCCACCGCCACGTGGACCCCCACTTCCAGCACCACGCCGACCTCCCGCACGTCGCCGCCCCCGGCCTCACCGCCACGGTGATCCTGGGCACCCTGGACACCGCGACCTCGCCCGGCACCACGTACAGCCCGATCGTCGGCGCGGACCTGTCCCTGACCGCCGGCACCGAGACCCGCCTCCCGCTGGAACCGGACTTCGAGTACGCGGTCCTGTCCATGTCGGGCGAGGCCCACGTGGACGAGGTCCCCCTGCAACCGGGCTCGATGCTCTACCTCGGCTGCGGCCGCACCGAACTCCCCCTGCGGGCGGCCTCGGACGCGGGCCTGATGCTCCTGGGCGGCGAACCGTTCGAGGAGGAAATCGTCATGTTCTGGAACTGGATCGGCCGGTCACACGATGACATCGCGCAGGCCCGCGAAGACTGGACGAACGGGACGCGCTTCGGCGAGGTGAAGGGCTACGACGGCCCTCCGCTTCCGGCTCCAGAGCTCCCGCCGACGCATCTGAAGCCTAGGGGAAGAGTGCGTTGACCTGCTGGTTTGTGTGGATGAGGGCTGGGTGTCGTGCTCGCACCCGGCCCTCCGATTTTGGTTTCGCAGGGGGAGGTCGCCGGACGCGGTGCGAGAGCCTTCGGCGCCGACGGTCGAGTCTCATGTGTTGCGGGCTGTAACCAAGTTTGGTCGAACGAATGCTGACCTTTTCCGAGGCGATCCTGTCGAGTGGTGGCCAGTGCTATTGGTCGATGTCGTCGAAGGGGCTGCCCTGGGAGTCGGGGCGCGGGTTCCCCGGCTGCTGATCCCGGCGCCCGGGAGGGGCCGGCTGCCCCTGTCGCCTGGGGAAATAGTCCCAGGCCTCTCGGTGTTCTGCCTCGACACACGAGAACTGGGGGTGTCGACGCTGGAGCTGTTCAGCATGCGAGGCAGTGTGACGGAAGTTGCGCCGCGACTGGCCGATGAAGAGTCGGAGGTGCAGGCGCTGGTTGAGGCCCACACGGAGATCATGCTCGGGGTGAGGTTCCTTGCCACCGAGTACAGCACTGGCCCCGTGCACGGTGGGCGGATCGACTCGCTTGGGCTTGATGAGAACGGTGCTCCCGTCATCGTCGAGTTTACCGACCGCAGGTACTCCTGCCCGTGATGTCCGTCTGGGACTGTGACCAGCACGTCCCGGGCTTGTTTACCGACCGTGTCCGGGACGTCTGTCATGTTCTGGAGTCGGTGCGGAGGACGAGTGGCACGGCACGTGGTGGTCGGGGACCTGAGGGTCCAGCAGATCGAGCGGAAGGACGGGCGGCGGTCGTGGACGATCGTGTGGCCCGAGGGGACGGTGCACACGGAGGCGGACCGGTTCCTGCGCCTGCATGATGGTTCTGGAACGCAGAGGACGTATGCGTATCTGCTGGTGGACCATCTGCGGTGGCTGGAGCGGGAGTGTCTGACCTTCGCTGGGGTCCAACTGCGAGACCTGGAACGGTACATGGGCATGGTCGGTGCCGAGGTTCGCATGCCGCTCGGCGAGCCGTGGCGGGTCGGCAAGCGCCCGTACGGCCGCTCCGCATTGTCGACTGCGGCGGCTTGCCTGAAGGGCTTCTACCTGCATCAGTCCTCCCTCGGCATCAACGGCGAACTCGGCAGGAAGCTCGATAGGTCGCGGCTGCCGTCGCGGGTGGACCGGCGCCGTTCGTTCCTCGGGCATGTGAAGTCGTCGCTGCCCACCAACCCGCTGGCGCCGAAGGGGCCGCACCGCCGGCATCCGAAGATGCTTCCGGACGGCGCCCGGGAGAGGCTGCTGGAGACGGTGAACGCCGCCCGGGACCGGCTGGTGGTCACCTGGCTCGCCGACGGGGGCTTCGCATCGGCGAGCTCTGCGGACTTCACCTGGTCGACCTGCACCTGCGTGAGAACGCGGCCTGCGGCGAGTGCCGCACCCCTCACCTGCACGTCTGCCACCGGCCCGGTAATCCGGACCGGGCCGAGGCCAAGACCAAGCACCCCTGGCGGGTCGAGCACGGCACCGTGACCGGCGGGCTGATCAAACGGGTCAGCCCCGCGATGGTGCACACCTACTTCGAGTACGTCACCACCGAGTACCCGCGCCGCGCCGGGCACGGCATGCTCCTGGTTCAGCTGCACGGCCCCGGTGCCGGGCAGCCGTGGGCGCCGGTCGGGGCTCGGCGGATGCTCGGCCGGGCCGGGACGCGCGCTGGTCTGGGGCTGGTGAAACCGCATGCCTTCCGGCACTCGTTTACTTCCGCGGTTCTCGACGCCGCCGACGGCAACTTGTTGATCGCCCGGGACGCCGGCGGCTGGGCCTCGGCCGCGATGGTGGATGAGGTCTACGGCCACGTCGATGTCCACGACCCGGTCTTCGACGCCGCCCTGCGCACGGTCTGGGGTGGGACGAAGTGACGGCGCCGTCGCTGCTGCCGCAGCAGGATGCCCGCACGCGACGGGACCGGCTGGAGGCGCTCACCGCGCTGATCAACGGGCCCGAGTTCGACCCGGCGCTGCGCGGCGGGGTGCTGAAGATCCCGCCGATGCACCCGGTTTATCCGTGGAGCTGCACGGTCGTCGACTGCGCGCGGCCCCGCTGGCGGCGCTACGCGATGTGCTCGCTGCACGCCGAGCAGTGGCAGGAGGCGGAGGCGCGTGGGGTGAGCCGGGCTCAGTTCCTGCGGGCCGCGGAGCCGCTGGCGGCCACGGAGATGCCGGAGGCGATGATGTGCCGGATCTGCCCGCACCGTCCGGCGTTCAGCCTGCAACTGGTGCTGTGCTTCCGGCACCGCAACCGGTGGCTTGGCCACCTGAAGCGGCACCCCGGCGGGGGTGAGGCGGAGTTCGAGCGGTGGCTGGCCGACCAGCCGGCGCTGCCGGGCTACGGGGAGTGCCGAGCGGACGTGTGCGACGAGTTGGCCGCCTCGCCGCTGGGGCTGTGCGGCGCGCACGAGCGCGGCTACATCCGGGCCGGGCGGCCGGGTGGGGCGAAGCTGCCGAAGAACTTCTTCGCCACCTATGAGCGCAGTGGTCGCCGTGTCCCGGTGACCTGCGAGGACGACGTCGCCTTCCGTGCCTGGTGCCGTGCACAGCTGCCGGTGCACCGCACCGGAACGGTCAACCTGCGAGGGCTGCGGCCCTTGCTGAGGGCGGAGGTGCAGTGGGGCATGTATGTCCACGGCCTGCAGCCCGTCGCCGTGTGGCATCTGACGTGGGTGCAGTCGCTCGCGGACGAGTGTCAGCGCCGCGATGTGGCGTCCCTGGCCGGCCTTGATGCGTCCGTCTTCCGCCGGGCCTACCACCAGCGCATGGTCCAGGAGATGCAGCAGGCCCTGCGGAAGATCTACTTCACCCCCTCCGACACCCGGGATGCCGGCTATATCGAGACTGAGCACTTCGGGGTGCGCTTCCCCCACCGCTCCAGCTACGTCGACCTGACCTGCATCTGTCAGCGGTGGCTGCGCGACCTCTTGTGGGACCACATCGCCGACGTGCTGCGCTCGCCCACCTGCCCGCGCAGCGCCCAGCCAGTGGACTTCGTGCGCCGCGCCGCCGCCGAGCTGTCCGCGTTCTTGGAGGCGGAGGCGCCGGGCGGCGGCCACGACCCCACCGTGCTGCGCGGCGAGCACGTCCACCGCTTCGTCGCGGACCTGCGCAACCGCGAACGCCTCGGCCTGGCCTTCCGCGGCCGGGCCCGCCTGGACGGCAAAAGGGCGAAGGTCACCGAGAACGCGCGCCGGATGGTGTTCAACTACGGCCGGTCCCTGCTGCGCGGCGCGCTGGACCGCGGCAGCGCCGAGCGGATCGGCCTGGACCGCGCCTTCATCGCTGCTATGCCGGTCGGCGGCCCGGGCACGCCCCGCAGCCGCAACCCCTTCCCCGACGAAGTCGCCCGGGCGCTTGCGGACGAGGCCAACCTGCAGCAGCTCGCCGACGGCTACGACCCGCACGACCGGGGCCTGAGGGACATGTGGGAGACCATCATCGTCACCGGCCGGCGCGCCAGCGAGGTCATCCAGCTCCGCCTGGACTGCGTCGGCCGCTACGGCGGGCTGCCCCTGCTCTGGCACGACCAGACCAAGGTCGGCAACCTGAACGCGGCCGTCCGCATCCCCGACCATCTCCTGGACCGGCTCGAAGAACGCCGCCAAAAGACCCTGACCCACTACGCCGACCGGCACGCCGGCCGCCCGCCCACTGCTGCCGAACGCGCTCACCTGGCCCTGTTCCCCACCGACATCGTCAACCCCGACGGCCGCCGTGCTTTGTCCTACACCTGGTTCCACACCGGCTTCCGTAGCTGGATCGCCGAGCTTGACCTCGGCGGTCACTACGTCACCCACCAGGCCCGGCACACGCTGGCCACCCGGCTGCTGCGGCACGGCGCGAGCCTGACGCACATCCGCCGCTACCTCGGCCAGGTCTCCGACCGCATGGCCGAGCACTACGTCCACCTGACCCAGTCGGACCTGGATAACGTCCTCCAGCACGTGTGGGTCGCCGGCCCCGGCACCACGAGTCCCGGCAAACTCCTCACCAGCGACACCGCCCCGCTCACCCACGAGCAGGCCCAGGCCCTGGCCATCGACCTCTCTCGCCGCAGCACCCCCGCCGAGGGCGGCTTCTGCACCTTCCAGCCCGTCGTCGACGGCGGCGCCTGCCCCTGGAACCTCGACTGCCACAACTGCGACAAGTTCGTACTCTCCGGCGCCGACCTCCTCTACTGGCGACGCAAGCGCGAACAGTGGCGCCTGCTGGCCGAAGGCGCCCCCGACGACGCCACCGCCAACTACCTCCACCGCTACTTCGAGCCCACCGCCCGCGCCATCGACGGCCTGGAAAAGGCGCTGGCCGGCCTCGGCCTCCTCGACGACGCCCTCGCCCTGGACCTACGCAAACCCCAGGACTACTTCCATCGCCTATGGTCCACCGCCTTCCGTGCCACCGACCTCGCCGACGCGGGCAGCGACGAGCCGGACGAGTACAGCGATACGTGCACAGCCGACGGAGACGCCCCCGAACAGGAAGCCGCATGAACACCGCCACCGTCCCCGAACCCCGCACCGCGGCGGCCCTGGCCGCCCGCCGCCGCAAGACCGAAGCCGCCCTTGAGCGCGTCCACCAGGCCATCGCCCGGCTCCGACGCGAGAAGGCCCAGGTCAGCGTCGCCGCCGTCGCCCGCCGAGCGGACGTCTCGCGCACCTTCCTCTACGACAACACCGAGGCCAGAGCCGCGGTCGCCGCAGCGATGACGCAGGCCGGCGAACACCGATTCCGCACGCTCGCTGAACAGGACGCCGAACGCAAGGCGACCTGGCGCGAACGCGCCCTGAACGCCGAGGACGCCCTCAAGGCCGCCCACACCGAGATCTTCACCCAACGCACCCGGATCGGCGAACTCCTCGGCCAGATACGTGACTTGCAAGCTGAGTGGACCGAGGAGGCAATCCTGCGGATCACCACCGAGAACACCACCCTGAAACAGCGCGTCCGCCAACTCACCACCGACAACCGCACCCTCAACGAACGACTCAAGGCCGCCCGTTCGAACCTGCGCTTCCAGGACCGGCGCGTCGCCGACCTTGAAGCCCGCATCGCCGAACCGGTACTGAAGTCCTGATCCCTCCCGCCCAACCACTTCACGGCCCGTCCACCGTTCCGGTGGACGGGCCGTCCCCTGAGACCACCACGGCGAGTTACAGCGGATGCGTTTCCTCTGGAGTGACCACCCCTCCCACCAGCAAGGACGCGTCGAATCGGTAAGCGTCGCGGCAGGTACGAGAGCCGCCACGAACATCTCGTGCACCTCCTGCCCGGGGTTCTTCGGTTCGGCAGGTACATGGCGGTCGCTCAGGAAGAAACGCACCGCAACGCACTTAGCGTTGCTTTTTCGGCGAGAACCACAATCTGCCGCACAGCGCTGCGGCCAGTTCGCCAGGCCGCCGATTTTGACGTGCACGTCAGCGAAGTTGCGTGAGGCCGTGTCTTACACATCGGCCTCCTTGTTCGCCCTAGGTCAAGGCTGTGCCGCGTAGGTAGGCGGCAAGAATGGGCTGTGGCGAGACGGTCTCGTTGATGGCGGTCCGGTGGAACACCAGCGAGTCCGTGAGGGCGATCAGTTCCTCGACGCGCCCGTCTGAGTTGGGGAGTCCTGCTCTGGTGAGGGCCGACGCCGTCACCTGTTGGGTGATGGCGTGCACCTCGGACTCTGCCGTCAACTTTGCTCGAAGGTGTGGCGCGTCATCGAGTTCGAGGATGAGGGCGTATCGGGCTCTCATGTCGTCGCGGCGGAACGCGAGAGTCTCGACGAGTCCTGCGATCAGCGCGGCAAGCTCTTCGACGTCGAGCCGGTGTTCGCGCTCGAACGTCGCGTTCAGAGAGTCGGAGAGTTCTACGGCGTCGGCCTTCGCACGGGCAGCGAGCGCGTCGACGATGAGCTCCACAAGCGCGAGCCGCGTCTTGGCATGGTACGAGGTCGATCCCTGCGGTATCCCCGCCTCGCGGTCGACGGCCCGATGCGTCAGGGCGCGAACACCGTCGCGGGCGATGATTCGAATCCCGCTGTCGGCGATCGCCCTCCGCCGCTCACTGCCACTTGCCGCATTCGAAGACACGATTTGATGCTACAGGTGTAGAGTCTTGATCGCGGATGCTCTACAGCTGTAGTGGTGATGAGAGTCCAAGCCGACAGGACGCAGCGCAGACCAGGAGGAGAGCGCAATGATGATCGACTTCGTTCCTGACTCGAGCCTGTACCCCTTCGAATCACGATGGTTCGACTCGTCCGCTGGTCGAGTTCACTACATCGATGAGGGGACGGGGCCGCCGATCGTGTTCTGCCATGGCTCTCCTACCTGGAGTTTCCTCTACCGCCACATCGTGAAGGGCCTTCGCGGTCGGTATCGCTGCATAGCTGTCGACTACCTCGGCTTCGGCTTGTCCGAGCGCCCT
Source organism: Streptomyces bambusae (assembly GCF_019400985.1). GTDB lineage: Bacteria > Actinomycetota > Actinomycetes > Streptomycetales > Streptomycetaceae > Streptomyces > Streptomyces bambusae_A. The sequence goes on along the minus strand of NZ_WTFF01000008.1, from coordinate 37,378 downwards.
GCCGGCTTCAGCTACACGATCTCGGAGCACATAACAGTCGTAGGTGAGCTGATCGACCATCTACAGCTCGATGACTTCGTCCTGATGGGACAGGACTGGGGCGGCCCCATCGGGCTCGGCGCAGCGACCACGCGCGCAGATCGCGTCAAGGGGATCGTGCTGGGCAACACCGCGTTCTGGCCGATCGAGCCGCTGGCGAATCGGGCGTTCAGCGTGATCATGAGCAGCCGCCCCATGCAACGACGCATCCTCGAACAGAACCTTCTCGTGGAACAGTTCCTGCTCGGCAAAGCCGGTCCCACTCTGACCGCAGCCGAGGCCGACCACTACCGCATGGTGCAACCCACCAAGGAAGCCCGACGCGGACTCACGGTCATGCCCAGGGAGATCCGCGCCGCACGCCCACTGCTGGAGAAACTAGCCCAAGACGTACCTGCCCGCCTCGGCGACAAACCGACTCTGGCGATGTGGGGCATGCGGGACATGGTGTTCCGACCGAAAGCGTGCATCCCGCGGATTCGCTCCTCATTCACCGAACTCGACATCGTTGAACTCCGCCAGGCGAAGCACTTCATTCAGGAAGACGCACCAGATCAGATCGCGGCAGCGATCATCGAACGATTCCCCTGAGTCATCACCATCGTTCCCTGCTGAGACCAACAACCACGCGAGTTACAGCAACGGCCCCAACTCCCTGTCGCGGACATGTAGTCTATGAGTCGTCGCAGTTCAGAGCCGGTTCACGAGCACCTGCGGTCGGTAAAGTCGAGTACAAGCGGGCGACCGACCCAGGCGTCATCAACCAGGGTCTGTTCTACATGTCCTGGCTGATGGACCACCGTACGGAGTTCCAGGGCCTGGTACGCGAACGCATCGGGACGACGGCGGCATCGCAGGTGCTGTGGAGCGCTCCCCGGCTGATCTGCGTCGCCGGGGACTTCACCCGCTACGACCTCCACGCGGTGCGCGAGCACCGCCGCTCGATCGACCTGGTGCGCTACCGCCTATACGGCGGACTCCACATCGCCTTGGAGACAGTCGCTTCGTTTACTGCCCAGGCCAAGGCGGCCCCGCGCCTACGCCGCAGCGGGGCTGGCGTTGCGGTGCCTGCCCGGCGGGCGGCGCGACGGATGGCTGACCTGGCGGCGGCAGTGGACGATCTTTGGCGGGTTCTGTCGTCGCCTGATGGTGTGGGTGCGGGGCGGAATCCGTCGGTCCGCGGTCGTTCATCTGCTGGTGTGATGATGTGAGTGAACGCAAGCCGTACCCGAGCGACTTATCGGACGGGCAGTGGTCGCTGATTGAGCCGGTGATCACGGCGTGGAAGGACCGGCACCGCTCGGTCAGTGGCCATCAGGGCGCCTACGCGATGCGGGAGATCGTGAACGCGATCCTCTACCAGGGCCGGACCGGCTGCCAGTGGGCCTACCTGCCGCACGATCTGCCGCCGAAGAGCGTGACGTACTACTACTTTGCCGCCTGGCGGGACGACGGGACCGACCAGGTCATCCACGAGCTCCTGCGCTGCCAGGTTCGTGAGCGGGCCCGGCGATTAGAGGACCCGACCCTGGTGGTGCTGGACACCCAGCGTGTCCACGCGGCCGCCGGGGTCCCCGCCGCCACGACCGGCCAGGATCCGGCGAAGAAGGTGCCGGGCCGCAAGCGGGGACTGGCCGTGGACGTGCTCGGGCTTGTCATCGCGGTGATCGTGCTGGCCGCGAGCACCCACGACAACGCCGCGGGCGTTGCCCTGCTGGACCAAGTCGCCGAGCGCACCGGCGGCACTGTCGAGAAGGCGCTGGCCGACCAGGGCTTCAAGAAGCAGGTCGTCGCGCATGGAGCCGGCCTGGGAATCGACGTCGAGATCGTCGTACGCAACCCGAAGAACTGCACTGCCGGCTGCAGGAGGCAGAGACCCACCTCGAACACCTCGCGATCACGCGGAAGACCATCGCCGCCCTCGCCGACCGGCTCCCGACCGACCCACCGGACCTGCCCGAGCACCCGGACTACCCCCGCATCCTCGGTGTCTTCAACGACGCGACCGGACCACTTCGGGCCCGGGAGGTGTGCGAAGCCCTCGACCACGAACTGCTGCCGAAGAACATCGAAGGTACCCGCGCCAAGCTCAAACGTCTGGTCAAGCTCGACATCCTCACCGAGGTCGACGTCGGCAGCTTCACCAGGAAGCAGTAGCCGCCAAGAACCCCGACGAGCAGCCCCACACCCAGCCTCATCAGTGAGCCGATCTCTGCTGTGTCTGTTCCTGCGGACCGCACGACGCTAGCGTCGCGTCTCATGATCGTATGGCTCAACGGCACCCATGGCGCGGGCAAGACGACGACCAGTGCGCTCGTGCAGCAGCTGATCCCGGATTCCCGGGTGTTCGACGCCGAGAAGGTCGGCGAGACACTCATGGACATTACACCGGGGTTGCCTGCTACGGACAACTTCCAGCACTGGCCGCCATGGCGACCTCTTGTGGTCGAGACCGCCCGACGCGTTCTCGACTACACCGGCGGCACTCTGGTGATTCCCATGACCGTCCTGGTCGAGCAGTACTGGCGCGAGATCAGCTCGGGCCTTGCTCAGCATGCCATTCCGCTCCGGCACTTCGTCCTCCACGCCGACCATGACACTCTCCGCAGGCGCATCGCGGGCGACACTGTTGTTGGCCCCAACTCCCCGTTCCGTCTCCAATACCTTGAGCCCTACGCCGAGGCGGCCCGCACGTGGCTGCACGCCGAGGCCGAGGTGGTCGACACCACACACCTCACGCCCGCCCAGGCCGCCCTGCAGATCGCGGAGGCCGTCAAGAATTGAAAGTAACGGCATGCGGCGTCAAAGCCTCACAGGTGCCAAGAAGTCTGCCCATGTGACAACCAGCGTGCTTCGACCCAATCGGGAAACGGTCAACACCTCACGAATCGCCCTCTCAGAACACCGTTGGCTTGGCGCGCAGTTACACCTCCCACTACGCTGACGTCCACCTCCTGCTCCGGCAGGGCGACGAAATCCTCATGAGCCGGCGCCGACAGCAGCAGGTCTTCCCCGGCATGTGGCAGGTCCCAGCCGGGCTCATGGAAGAGCCCGAACCCGCCCGCGCGGCGGCTGCCCGCGAGTTCACTGAGGAGACCAGCGCCACCGTCGACCCCTTCGACTTGCGCTTCGTACACCTCATGCACCACGTCTCCACCGGCTCCGGCTCCCGAAGGATCGCGTTCTTCTTCGAAACCGACCGCTGGCACGGCAGCATCGGCAACCCCGAGCCGGACAAATACGAAGGCTGGCAGTGGTACAAGACCAGCGGTCTGCCCGAGCCTCTTCCGCCCTACCTCGCTGTAGCGCTCCAGCACATCGCCGACGGCACCCCCTACAGCGAGTACGCCTGGCCCGCGAACACCGCCCTCGCCTAAGCCCTCAACTTTGCAAGAGGACGTGAACGAAGGCGCGGCGGCTTCCCAGTGCACAGCCGAAGGGAACCGCATCGGCAGGCGTTGGCACTGGCCTGTGACCGAGCTGTACGGCGTGGCGGATCGAGGCCGGCGGCCTTCCTTGCTGATGGTGAGGAGCACCAGAGAGTGTGACCGCGGCGGTGAGGGATCGACGGCGGAGCATTTTTTCACGGGTGTGGTGTTTCCTGTATGCCGTCGACCGGGGGGCTCATGGTGCGTTTCCTGCGGAGTTTCTTCGCGACGTCGTGTGCCCCGGCCGGGTCGTAGACCGTTATCGTTTTGCTCGGTGAGGACAGCGCGGCGGCGCGGGGTGTGAACGTATAAGTGTCGATGCCGTAGCGGACGACCAGCGCATCGACCTCGCTGGCGGACACTTGCCACAGAGCGGCCAGGCGTGCTTCCGAGTACCACTCGTCGGGGCACACGAAGTTGCGGTCAATCTCCGTCCGGTGCTCCACCGCTATGCCGACCGGGCTGAGTTGGCTGGTCAGCCAGTCGAGCAGTGCCTCCGCATCGACTCGGGGCATCGGGCCCAGAGTTCCCGGCTTGCACGCCACCTTCCCTCCGCGCGTGTGCAGCACACGAACACCAGCCGCTCACCCGTTGCGGTTGTCGACGCAACTCCCGCTAATAGGTGCGTATTTGGGGTGGTCATGAATCAAGTGTAGGTAGTAGCCGACAAATTGGTAAGGACCTGGACAGGGCAGCTCCACGCCCGCGAGGGACTCCTTCACGCCTCGACGACCACCAGGCCGGGGCAGCTCGCGTCCCTGCTCGACGAGGCCACCGTCGCCCAGGTCGTCGACTGACCGGAGCGCACCCGCGCAGCCGCCCTACACCTGGCCCCGCCACGGCGAGGCCCGCCTACCGCCGTCCCAGGCCCGACAGTCGGCCCCAGCGCACCTGAAGGACGGGCACCCGCGGCCGCGCCGCAGGGGCACCCGCGGGCCGGTCCTGCGGGCCCGCCGACCGGCAGGGTCCGGCGGCCCGGCTCAGCTCGTGGTGAAGACCCCGCCGGCGACCAGGACGCCGGCGCGGCCGTCGACGCCTGGACCGGTGGCTGTCGTGGGCACAACGCAGCCGCATCGAGGCGTTCGTCGAACTCGGCCGCAGGGTCCGCCGCCACGCGAGGCCATCGTCAACGCCCTGGTCGAGAGGCTGTCGAAAGGGCTGATCGAGTCCACCAACACCAAACGAGGCTGATCATCCGCCGGGGCTTCGGCTTCCGCACCGCCGACGCGGTCATCGCCCTGGTGATGCTCACCCTCGGCGGCGAACGCCCGACACTGCCGGGACGCCAACTCGCTCCAGCATGACCCACACATCAGTCACAAGAGCCATTTTTTCGGTCACGGGGGTCCTCTTGAGGGGTCAGCGGTGATCGGATGCGCAAAGCTGTGTAGCCAGTAGAGCGGTGATCGCCTCGGTGTTTGTCGGCCATGAAGTCGCGTAGCTGCGTCGGCATCAGGGCGAGTTGGCGGATCGCTTCCGCCGTGAAGGGGATCCGCACGATGTCGTACTTCCCGCGGTCCGCCCTGGTGAACTCGGTGCCCGTCCGTGCCTCGATGTTCATGTGATCCAGACGCGCGGCGAAGATGTGCTGGACGGCCACCCCGCCGTCGGCGGGACTGCTGATCAGGTAGACCAGCTCTGTCCGGCCCAGCTTCCCGCCGACCTCCTCGAACACTTCGCGGTGCAGTGCGTCCTTGATCGAGGCATCCGTGCTCTCGACGCCGCCGCCGACCGTCACCCAGTACGGTTCCTGTCCAGGTTTCGTGCGCTTGATGAGGATGAGGTCTTCGCCGTCGAGCAAGATCGCTCGTGCGCTGCGTTTGGTGATCGCCATGTCGTGACCTTCCGGTGTGAGGTGCGCGGCCCACGCGGCCTGGGGCGGCGCGGCTTCGCTTCAGGGTGCAAGCTGGTGGAGGCCGTTGTGGGAGGACTTGAGGTTGTGGCGGATGAACCACTCGGTTCCCAGCACCGCCTCGCGTTCCCGCGTCCGGAGCCCACTGAGCAGAGCTGGCAGTGAGCGACCACGTGCCGTCTCCGAGCGGTGTGCCTGGATCGCGGCCCATTTTCGGTCCAGCCAGGGGCCGACGTCGACGGTGGCCGTGACGAGGTCGTCGGGCACGGTGTGCAGGCGCTTGCCCGTACCGGCCAGCAGATCGGACAGGGCGCTGCTCGCCGTTCGTGGGTGTGTCGAGAGGTAGAGGGCGCTGGGCTGCCACGGGGGTCCGGCCTGAGGGTAGAGGTCGTCGAGGCCGGCTGCGTGCGCGGCCAGCAGGGCGACGCGGTGGGTGTGCTTGTGGTCGGGGTGTCCGGAGGAGCCGTAGGCGTCGTGGGTGACGATGACGTCCGGGCGGAAGTCGCGGATGTGGGAGACGACGCGCTCCACGGATTCCTCGAGCGGGGCGTCGCAGAACCGGGGTTGCCCCGGCGCGGAGTCGGGGACCCGGAGGTCGGCGTAGCCGAGCAGGCGGGGTTCTCCGGCGCCTAGGATTTTGAGGGCGTCGGCGAGTTCGGCGGCGCGATGGCTGTCGGGGGACCAGGTGGCCGTGACGACGGCGGTGCGTGCGCCGGCGGCTGCGTGGCGGGCGAGGACTCCACCGACAACGAGGGACTCGTCGTCGGGGTGTCCGTAGATCGCGAGGACGCTCGGTGCGGTCATGGGGAATCCGTTCTGTGCGAGGGAGCGGGCGAGTCCCCGGCGGCGGCGCGGATTGCCGTCGGGGTGGGGGAGGCACCGGTGTTGCGCTGGTGCTCAGGCCCCGCCTTCCGAGATTCCGGGGCTCGGTTGGAACTGCGGGATGGGGCTGCCGGTGAGGTGGCCGGCCCGACTGGCGAGGTGAGGCCCGAGCTCCGGGTGTCCGCCGCGGGCGGCGACCTGGAGAAGCTGGGCGAGGGCGATGAGTTCGCCGGTCCGGCCGTCCGGGGCGTCCAGGATGTGGCTGAACGTGTTTCGGATCCGGGCGGCCGTGGCCGGGGTGCGCAGTGAGTAGGCGTGCAGGAGTCCGACGTCGAATCCGGTGGGAACCAGGCCCCAGCCTTCCCAGTCGAGGATCACCAGCGGTTCGGCCGTGAGGTTGCCCCAGTGCAGGTCACCGTTTCCAGTGGTCCAGGAGACGGTTGCAGCCGCGGGGATGCCGAGGAAGCGGGTGAAGTTGCGGTCGATCCACTGCTGGCGCACGGCTTGGCGGTTGGTCGGCACCGTCGCGGTGGTGGCGAGCGCGGCTTGCAGGTCGCTCCACCAGGAGTCCGGCAGGTTGGCCTCGGCCGTCAGGACGGGCCCGCCGGCTGCGAGCGCCGGTAGAGGGACGTAGGGCCGGGCACGTCTTTGGCGCAGGCGATCGTGGCCTCCACCCGGCCGTCGAGGAGGTGCTCGTCGGCGCGGCGGGTGAAGGCGCCCTCCCGCCGATCGTGCTGAGCGGGCCACGGTGTGCGTCGCCCTCGGAGGTGATCTTGAGGATGTCGAGGTCCATGTCCGGGTAGCGGGAGCGGAAGGCCCGGGCGACCCGGCCGGTCTGCTCCGTGGCCATGGGGCTCGGGCGGGTGCCCATGCGGAAGGGCCTGGTCGTCGTGGTCATCGCGGATCGCTTTCACAGAAGTGAGCGTGGTGTGCAGGGGCTCGGTGAGGGACCAGGGCCTGCCGGAGGGTCTGCGTCAGGGTGCTGGTGTCTATGACGCGCCCGTCCGCGTGCATCCAGTCGGCGGCAGCCTCGTAGTAGTCCGCAGGCAGCGTGGATTCCCGCCGCAGAACGGCCCGTTGAACCAGGTGATCAAAGCCCGTTGCCCCCTCCGCTCCTCGCGTCCTGCCCAACGCCGCGGTCGGCGGCACCGTCACGGCCCGGCCAGCTGACCACGATGCGGCAGTCGGCCTTCTCGACGACGTCGCCGGCGGGAAGCGCGCCATCGGCTGTGCCCGTCGGCAGGACGGTCAGTGCGGGGACGGCGTGTCCGCGCAGTTCGCGGTCCCAGGTGTGGACCGCTGCGGCCATGCTCTCCGCGGCGGCCTTGCCGTCCGGCCCGAAGCCCTGCACCCCGAACTCCCACGTGGATGCACCGGTGGCCTCATCGCACTCTCGGCGCTCCACCATCAGGCAGGCCAGCGATCGGCCGAGGACGATGGCTTCGGCGCCCGCCCTCTTCGGCAGTCGCACCGGTCCCGGCCGGTCCGGGTCGCCCGTCATGCGGCAGAACCCGGGAAGCGAGGAGGCCAGCCACAGCTGCAGGTCCTCGAACGACTCCCCGCCACGCACCGTCACCCCGGTCCACAGCTCCACCCTGCCCGCGGCGATGGCCCGGTCGAGCCCGTCCAACGGGGCGGGCGGGGTGTCCTCCCAGCAGATCCCGTAGCCGGCCTCCCCGACCGCCACCGGCGTCTCGTCCCACCGGCCGACACCCTGCATCGGTACGAACCCGCAGGCGCTGATACCGGTCGAGTACAGCGTGCCGCCCTGGTTCCGCAGCCCGACGGCGCGGGTGTATCCGCCGAGCCGCAGCGGCAGCACCAGGTGCCCGCCTTCGGCCAACTGAGCAGTCCAGGCCCGCGGCACGTCCTTGGCCGCGACCGTGACCAGGATCGCGTCGAAGCCCTTCTCCGGCAGCAGATGGCTGGGGGCTCCGTGGCCGCCGTCGCCCAGGAAGGGCCGGACCCGGTCCGCGTACCCGGTCTCGGCCAGGAACCGCTCGGTGCGGGCGTGCACGTACGGGTCGATCTCCACGCACACCACCGATCCCGACGGTCCGACGAGCTCGGCGATCAGGCAGGCGTTGTAGCCGCCCCCGCCGATCTCCAGCACCCGGTGGCCGGGACGGAGGCCGGCCTGGCGGAGCATGAGGGCCTGCATCTCCGGCTGGGACACCGAACTCATGGACTGCCCGGTGTCCTCGTCGAACACGGTGGCGATGGCCTCGTTGGCGTACGCGCGCGCGAGGGGCTGCTCGGGCAGGAAGGCGTGCCGGGGCACGGTCGTGAACGCCCGCTGGAGTTCGGGGGTGTCGGTCCACCCGGCTTCGGTCAGGTCCCGCACCAGCCGCTCGCGGAGCCGTACGGCGGCGGCCGGTTCCGCGAACGTCAGCCGCACTTCCCCGGCGGGCCGGGGGGTGTGGTGCGCGGCTGGGACCTCGGGCAGCAGGCCCGGCCATGCGACGTTCAGCGCCTGAGCGGAGGCGGTGAACAGCGGCTGCGGCAGGCTGCGCAGGTCGGAGGGGGAGTGCCACTCCCACCGGCTGATCAGCTCGGGCTCCCGTGCCGTGGGTTCGCCGGTGTGGTCGGTGATGCGGGCGACCTCGGTGATCCGGGTGAAGCCGTGGGTGGCGTCGCACAGCGTGCCCAGCAGGAGTACGGCCTCCGGCCGAGCGTGCAGGCCCGCTTCCTCGGCGAGTTCGCGTACCGCCGTGGCCTCGAACGCCTCGCCCGGCTCGACCTTCCCCGCGGGGAGTTCCCACATGCCCCGGGACGGGTTCCAGCCGAGCAGGACCTGCCCGCGGTCATTGGTGACGACGACCGCGACGCCGGCCATCGCGGCCGGCTTCGGCGTCCGCTTCTCGCTGTACGCGACGGCGTCGGTCTTGGGCCCGCGCAGCAGCAGGATGGTGGAGTCGCCGGCGTCGATGCGCTCGGTGTGCTGCCAGCCGTCGGCCAGGAGGTCCATCTCGGCGTTGTCCAGGCAGATCCTGCGCAGTTCCGCCGGGTGCCGGTCGGCGTGCGGGCTGATCACGCACAGCGTGCCGTCCTCGTCGAGCAGGGCGGCGAGTTCGGCGACCGTGCGGGTGCGGTCGGGCAGGTGCGCCAGGGCCCGCCGCACGGTGATGACCCGGTAGCCGTGGCCGGCAGCGTCGAGGGAGGCGACGTCCCCGCCGGTGACGTCGAGCTGGTGGTACGTGATCTCGTCCGAAGCCGCCGCTGTCGCCCGCTGGAGGGCGGCCTCTGCCCAGTCCACCGCGTCGACCCGGTACCCCGATGTGGCGAGGAAGCGGGCGAGTTCGCCGGTCCCGCAGGCCACGTCCAAGGCCCTGGCGTCCGGGGCGTCCCCGTCCGACAGGGCGAGGTGCTCGGTCAGGACGGACTTCTCGACGTCGGTCAGCGGCCGGAAGTCCCGGCCGGCCTCGTAGTGGGCGTGCCAGTCGCGCTCGGCGTACGTGGTGCTCATGTGGTCGTGCTCGCTTTCGTCGGGTTGCTCAGGAGCGGTCGGCGGCGTGCGGGAAGGCGGCGGGCCCGTAGAGGGCCGCCGGTTCGCCCGTCATCAGGGCCCAGTAGCGGTCGCCGAAGGACCAGTGCCACCACTCCGTGCCGTAGTTGACGAGCCCTGCGGCCGTGAGCGCACGGCTCAAGGTGGCGCGGTGCAGCCGAGCCTGGTGGGGGAGGCCGTCGGCGAGGGTGTAGCAGGCACCCGCGCTCTCCTCCGGGCTGGCGTTGACCCGGGTGCCCATGTCCAGCTCGGTGCCGTCCGCATCGACCAGGGTCAGGTCGACGGCCGCGCCGGCGCTGTGCGGGGCGACCTCCGGCGGTGACACGTACCGGCTCGCCTGCGCCCTCAGCTCCTCCGCGGTCCAGCCTGCGTTGGCGGCACGCAGCTCGGCCGCGTACTCCTCGAAGTACCGCCGCTGCAACGCCGGCGGCCGAAACCCCTCGACGACGAGCAGACGCAGGCCGTCGGGCAGAAGCGACTGGGCGTGGAGCAACCGGTCGAGTACACCGGCGCGGAGACGGGCGAAGGCGTACGCCGGATCGGAGCGGCGGTCATCGAGAAGCAGCTCTCCGGCGGCGCGGACATCGGCGAGCGGCTCGCCGTCGTCGGCTACCGGAATCGCGGTGACCCGCGGGTCGGACATCAAGACGATGCTCATTCAGGCCTCCCAGTCCCAGGTGTCGAAGTACGCCGGGATCCCGGCGCGGCGGGCGGCCATGACGGCCTCGAGCCGTGCGTGGTCGCGTCCCGGCATCAGGTCCCGCCACTCGGGCACGGTCAGGGCGCGGACCTGGTCGTGCTCGTCGGGGTCCAGCACGATCGAGTCGATCTGTCCGGACGACAGCCGACCGCCGTCGAAGACGAACCCGACCGTGGCCAGCGGCCAGTCCTTGCCAGGCAGCCCGAACACCGTGGCCAGCAGCCTCGGCGGTCCCGGCACGTGGAGTCCGGTCTCCTCCCGGCACTCGCGTACGGCGGTCTCCCAGGGGCGCTCGCCGGGCTCGGCGACGCCACCCGGCCACTGCCAGGGGTGGGTACTGGAGTAGGTGGCGCGCAGCTGGACGGGCCGGTCGTCCTGATCGGTGAAGAACACGGCCCCGAAGACCGTGGCCTTCGGCAGGGTCGCGGCGAACTCCTCGGGCGGGAGCCACTGCTTGCTCACGACGCGCTCCCTTCGGCCGAGGCCGGGAAGCGCGTCATCCGCATCAGCGCCGGGTCGGCCGCGAAACCGAGCTGCTCGTACAGAGGGGCGGACCCGGCGCTGGCGTACAGCTCGTAGAGGGTGACGCCGTCGCGTTCCAGGTGGTCGAGGAGCGCGGCGAGCGCGGCCTTGGCGTAGCCGCGGCGCCGGTGGGCGGGGTCGGTGGCGACGGCCTGGATCACCACGGCCAGCCCTTCGGGGTACCTCGGCGCCGGTAGGACGGCGTGGACCAGCCCCAGGGCGCAAGTGGCGAGCGTCCCGGTGGGGGAGTCGACGACGTACGCGCGGGCGTCACCGCCGGCCTGGAGGCGTAAGGCGAGCTGGTCGGCGCACGCGGCGAGCCAGGTGGCGTCGAGGGGTTCGCTGAGGATGTTGTCCGAGCGCAGGCGGGCGATCTCCGCGGCGGCCGGGGTCGCAAGGCGAGGTTCCAGCATGGGGGTTCCTTCCTCAGGCGGGCTGGTGGGGCCGGGGTTCAGGGGTGGTGGACGGTGTGGAGGCGGCGCAGGGTGCGGTGGCCGCGTTCGGTGACCTCGGGGTCGCCGTGGCGGGTGCCGTAGGCGATGCCGGAGACGGCGTCGAAGGCGGCTTCGCAGTCCAGGCGGAGTTCCTCGTCAGGGGTGAGGGGCCGGCCGTAGCCGTCGAGGAACGCGCCGCGCAGGTCCGGCCGGCCACTCCAGGTGTCGCTCAGCCGCACCATGTCCCGGGTCGCGGTGTTGTACTCGGAGCGCTCGAAGTCGAACAGCAGCGGTTTGCCGTCGTCTCCGATGAGGACGTTGCGGTATTGCAGGTCCCCGTGCGTGGGCACGAGAACAGGCTTCGGCAAGTCCGCGTAGGTGCCAGCCAGGGCGAGGACCAGGTCCTCGTCCCCGTCCTCCAAGTACGGCCGGGCGTTCTCCAGATGGCGCTTGATCTTGGCGGCGGCAGTTGCGACTTCGGCGGGCCGCTCGGGTGCGCTGCCGTGCAGGGCACGGACGAGGCGGCCCAGGGCGTACTGGACGCGCGCTTCTTCGACCGCGTCGAGGACCATGCCGTGCAGCGGGCGCCCGGGCAGCGCGGTGACGATGACGGCCTGCGTGTCGGTGTCGGCCGCGACGAGACGGGGAGCCCGCGGCCCGAGCCTAGGCACCCACGACCGGTACGCGACCACTTCCCGGCCATGGAACTTCGCCCCGCGATGCCGCTTCAGATACCAGGTCCCGCCACCTGGCCCGGTGAGCCGCCACACCCGGCTGCCGGTGCGCACCCAGGACACCTCTGTTGCCCCGCTGATCGTGCCGATGGCCTGCTCTGCGAACATCCGCAGCCGGTACGGCAGCTCCACCCCATCGACGGGCGGTCCGGCCAGGAGGCGGGTACGGTCGCGGCCCTGCTGATCGTGTTCGATGGCGTCGCCGGGCTGCTGGAAGTGCACGGCGGCGGGCAGACCTGCGCGGTAGGCGTCCAGTCCGGCCCGGCAGTACGCCACCATCGGGTCGGGGAGGGCGTCCAGTGGGTACCAGCCCATGCCGTCGCACCGGTCCGGCTCCATGATCCGAGGCCGACCAGCCCACTGGCGCACCTCGAAGAAGACACCTACGCGGGAACGGGAGCCCGTCGGTGGGCGGTGGTGGACGGTGACGGCCGCGGTCACGTCCTCCGCCGTGATCAGCACGCCCGTCTCCTCGCGAGCCTCCCGGATCACGGCCTCGACCATGTTCTCGTCGGGATCGAGGTGCCCGGACGGGAGATGCCACAGGCCCGACGCATACACGGGTCCGGCCCGGCGCGACAGCAGCACCTCCGGGCCGCTCTCACCCTCGCGCCGCAGAATGAGGTGGACGTCGACCGGCACTGTGTGCCGGGCCCCGCCGCTCACCGCGCCACCCCCGGGCGGCGGGCGAGCAGCACGGTGAACACGCCGTCCTCGTGTAGGACCCCGTCCTGCGCGTGCCGAAGGAGGAGGTCCTCGGCCGGTTCCTCGAAGGCGGCGTGGTCGGTGAAGAGATCGGGCCGGGCGAAGCTGGTGGAGCGCAGGTAGCCCAGGACGCTGCGGGGCGTCCAGGCGCGGTTGAAGGGGATGCGGTGCTCGGCGATGTCGCTGAACGCGGAGCCGGCGAGGTCGTCTTCGTAGCGGCGGCCGGGCTCGCGGTAGGTGCCGGTGGTGCCGGCGCGGCGGTCTTCTCCCAGGTGGGACTGGATCAGGGTCCTGAGCGCGACGGTCCACTCGGCCTTGTGGGTCCAGAGGCTTCCGTCGCCCATGATTGCGACGGCGGCGTGTGGAGCGGCCACCCGGTCAGCCATGGCCAGCACCACTGGGCGGTCCATCCAGTGGAACGCGCGGCAGCATGTGACCAGATCCGCCTGGTAGCCGGGTTGGGTGGGGGCGAACTCCTCGGCGGGGAGGGCGTGCACCGTGGCGGTGCGCTCGCCCAGGTGCGGTCGGAGCTCGTCGAGCGCGGTGCGGAGCATCCCCCCGTCCTGGTCCACGAGGTCAAGGTGGGCCGTGCGAGGCAGGGCGGGGAGCATGGACAGGGCGACCTGTCCGGTGCCGGCGCCGAGGTCCAGCAGTCTGGGTGCTGCCGCGCCGACCAGTTCGCGGGCCAGGAGCTGGACGACCTGGTCGGGAAGTCGGGGACGGTAGCGGGCGTAGTGGCGGTCCACCGAGTCGAACAGGGACACGGCTCTCCGATCTCGTGGTGTGGGCGTGGCCGTCAGCTGCGGGTGTCGGGGACCTGGGGCAGCCAGGGCACGGCGGTCTCCCGGAAGGACTGGTTGACCGGGACCAGGTCGGGCGGGTTGCCCAGCGCGGAGAGGGTGACCGCAATGCTGGTGGCGCCGTCGTCCAGGGCGCAGACCTGGCTGCCGCAGGCCGGGCAGAAGCCGCGCCTGGAGTCCGGCCACGTGTAGTGCCACGACGGCTCGGCGCCGGACCAGGCCAGACCGTCGAGCGGGAAGGAGACCCACGACATCATCGGTCCCCCCGACAGGCGCTGGCAGTGCCCGCAACTGCAGGTGTGGGGGTAGTCGGGTTCCCCGGAGACCGTGAAGCGGAGCTTGCCGCACTGGCAGGCGCCGGACCGGGGAGTGGTGGAGGCGGGGGTGGGCGAGGTCATGGGGTGGACTCCTTCTGCGACAGGGTGGGTTCGGACGGCGATGGGACTGTCGCTGCCGGCTGGAGGGCGGCGGGCAGCTGCCAGGACAACTCGGCCGAACCGCTGCCGGCGCTGACCCACTGGGTTCCGTCCGGTTCGAGGTGCAGCCGGTAGGAGGACGGGGATCCGGCAGCCTGCCATCGGGTGGCGGTGTCCTGGATCTCCGCCCAGATGTCGCGGGGCCCGCAGACCGTGACCGTCCACGTTCCGGAGTCGTCCGGCCTGGCAGTGACCCAGGATCCGCAGTCGGGGGCCCCGATGACCAGGTAGTCGGCGGCCCAGTTCCGTACGAGCCCGGGGTGCAGGTGGTCCAGGGCCAGCCACAGACCCCGCGCATCATCCGGCGGCGGGCCCGTGTGCGTGGTGCGGGTGCTGCCCCCGTCCGCGGCCTCGATCCGGCCCCGCAGACCGGGCTTCAGGTACAGCTGGCTCCAGCCGTGGCCCGCCCGGTGCCCGAGCCGCACCGCTTCCAGACGGGCCCGGACGCGACCGCTGCCGGTCCTGGTGAGGACGGCCAGGCCCGGCCAGGACGGCGAGGACGTCGACAAGGTTGCCAGTCCCAGGCCGTCGGCAGCCAACTGCTGCGGCCAGGCCTGCGGCACCCGGGTGACCGCGTACGACACGAAGATCCGGTCGTAGTCGGCGCCGGCGGGCCAGCCATTGTGCCCGTTCCCCGTCACGGCCGTCGGCCGGTGGCCGAGCAACGCCAGCCGCTCGCGGGCGGCGGCGGTGACGTGCTCGTCCCGGTCCACGGTGACCACCCCGGCATCACCCGCGATCAGGCACGCGACGGCCGCGGTCACTCCCGCACCGGTCCCGACGTCCAGGACCCGCTGGCCCGGCCGCAGGCCGAGACGCTGCAGGAGCGCGACGGTCATCCCGGCCGTGCTGGACATCGACGTCATCGACCCGCCCGACCGCGGGGCCGGCACCCGGCCCAGGACCGGCTCGCCGTCGTGCTGGACCAGCACGCTCTCCCCGCAGTACAGCAGCCCGAGCAGTTCCTCCCGGTCCTCGGGCACTCCCCAGTCGAGCAGGTCCCAGCGCGGCGGGGTCTCGTCCGGCCCGCTGCGCCGCACGTACGCCTGCGGCATCAGCACCTCCCGCCGCACCGCGAGGAACGCGTCCCGGACCGGGCCGGGCTGAAGGTGGCCGGCGGCCTCCAGCCCGGCGACCATCTCCGCCCGCGCGGCCGTTGCCCTCTCCTCAGGGGCGACTCCGGCATGGGCGGGCGGTACGAGGGGATCGAGCACGTATGACTCCTTAGGCAGGGGGACGGGGACTGCGGGCGGGAAGCGCGGGGCGGTCAGGTCCACCCCAGCTCGGTGTAGGGGCGACCGGCTCGGATGCCTTCGATCGCGGTCCGGGTGTAGGGGACGATCGGCTCCGGAAGGGCGTCGGCAGGCCACCAGCTCCAGGAGACGCACCGGTCCGGCTCCCGGACCTCGGGTGTCCCCGTCCACTGCCGGGCGCGGAAGACGAACCCGATTCTGGGCTGGTCTCCGGGCCTGTCCACCATGTGCACCACGTGCGCGAGCTCGACGTCAGCCGGGTCGATGAGCAGCCCGGCCTCCTCCTGCGCCTCGCGGACCAGGCAGGCCACCGCGGACTCCTGCTCGCAGTGCCCGGCCAGGAAGTGGTGGGTGCCGCCGGCGTACGCGGAGCCGGGGTGCCGCAGGCCGAGCAGCACCTGGCCGTCGCGTTCCAGGTAGAGGTGGACGCCGACGATGTGCGGAACGCTGGTGCTGCCCGCCTTCGACCTGTCCGGCCCGACGGCTCCGTCCTGCGGCGCCGTCGTGCTGCGGGCGGCGTGCTGGGCGTGCCGGCGTACGAGGTCCAGGGTGGAGGGGCTCAGCCTCAGGCGGGCCATGGTGTCGGGGTGGAACCAGGCCAGCATCACGCCCTCGGTGAGCGGCAGTCGGGCGGGATCGCCGCTCCACTGGGCGGTGAACACCTGCACCGGCACGGTCAGGCCGTCGGTGCCGGTGGCGAGCTCGACGGCGAACGGCTCCACGACGCCCGGCTCGAGCCCGGCTTCCTCACGCAGTTCACGGCGGACGGTGTCTTCGAGCGAGGTGTCGCCCGGCTCGCGGCCTCCGCCGAGCAGCGCCCAGGCCCCGGGCTCCCAGATGCCGGGCAGGTCATCGCGCAGGTGCAGCAGGTAGCGGCCGTGCCCGTCGTGGATCAACGCCGAGGCGTTGACCGGCTCGATGCGGCCGTCGAGTCCGGAGGCACAGAGCTTCGCCCGCAGCTGCGGGGCCGTGACCTTGTCGAAGGCGAGCCACTCTGGGGCCGAGACCTCCTCCGGCTGCACCGTGACCTCGACGTCCCTGTCCACCAGCTGGAAGACGAAGCGGAAGTCCCAGTGCTGGTGCGCGCCTTCGCCCTTGGCCGGGTTGGCGTCGATGTCGAAGACGTCGATGTCAATGGGTAATGGACCGTAGGTGGCGGTGGCGCACAGGGCGCCGGGCGGGATGCCGGCCTCCTCGTGGACCTCGCGCAGCGCCGTCTCCAGCAGCGAGCGATCGCCTGTCTCGACGTGCCCGCCGGGTGCCAGCATCAGCCCGAAGGTGTTGTGGTGGACGAGCAGGACACGGCGGTCGTGGTTGACGACGACCGCGCTGCACGTGATGTGCCCCGGCATGGTCGAGCGGCTCGTGGGCTCGGCGTCTTCGTCCAGCAGCCGCAACAGGGGGGACAGCAGCGGCGCTTCAGTGGGGTGACGTTCCAGGTAGGCGGTGACGAGATCGCGGATGTGTGCGCGGGAGGGTGTCAAGAGGGCCTCACAGGTCGGTGGGAGGGCGGGATGGAGGAGTCGGCGGCGCTCACGGGTGAGGGTCCGCTCCTGCGGCATCAGCGGGGGGAGGCGCACCGCGGGCGAGGGCGGAGTCGCCAGGGGGAGGTGCGGGGACGGGCATCGCGGTCAGGCGGCTGACCGGGGAGCGCCAGAGCACGATCACCGGCAAGACCAGCACCAGCGTCCCGACGGCCAGCGCGGTACGTGCCCCGTATGCGGTGGCTACGGCGCCGCCGGCCAGGGCGGCGAAGGGCTTGCTCCCGGAGACCAGCCAGGTCGACGTCTGCTGCGCCCGCGCCTGCAGTCCGGGTGGGCAGATCTGCTGGCGTACCGACCGCTGGGTGGTACCCGCCACCGCCGCGGCGGCGAGCTGGAGCCCGCCCGCCGCGGCGAGGACGGCCAGCCAGACGGGCCCCGGCCGGGCGAACAGCAGGGGCAGGCCAGCCACTGGGCAGGTCGCGAACCCGGCGAGCAGGGTGTGGCCGGGGCCGAACCGGGCTACGACCCGCGGCGCTGCCAGGGCGCCGGCGAGCGCGCCCGCGCCGGAGACGCCCATCACGATCCCCAGGCCGGTCGGTCCCGCCTCCAGCGCGGTCAGCAGGTAGTACGCGAACAGCGCGCCAGTCACACCGACGCCCACACCGGTCAGGGGCAGTGCGGACACGAGGTCGCGGACCAGTGGAGTCCGCGCGGTGTAGGCCAGGCCCTCCCAGATCTCCCCGGCCAATCTGCGCCTGGGCCGCCCCTCGCCCGCTGTCGGCTGACCGGGGTCCGGAATCCGGGCTGTGCAGCAGGCGGACACCAGGTACGACAGAGCATCCAGCCAGAAGGCCTTGGCCGCGCCGACGGACGCGACGACCGCGGTGCCGAGGTAGGTTCCGGCCGTGTCCGCAGCCCCGAAGGCGGCACCCACCCGGGCGTTGGCCCGGTGCAGCAGGGTGGGTTCGACCAGCTGCGGGACGATCGCGATGGCCGCCGCCTGGTGCAGCACGGTCACCGCACCCAGGACCAGCGAGACCGCGTACAGCACGGGCATCGACAGCACCCCGGCCAGCGCCGCCACGGGAACCACCGTGACGACGACGGCCCCCGCCAGGTCCGTCCACACCAGCAGAGCCCGCTTGGCGTACCGGTCGACGATGCCGCCGGCAGGGAGGGCAAGGAGGAAGGTGGGCAGGTGGGCCAGGGAGGCGAGCAGAGCGGCTTGCCCGGCCGTCGCGTCCAGTTCGAGGACGGCCAGGGTGGGCAGGGCCACCAGGTGCACCGACGTCCCGACCAGGCCAGCGGACTCCCCGCCGAGGTACAACCGGAACGCCCTCCCAAGTTCCGGTGCCCTCTTGCGGACGGAAGCCCGGGGGCGGGGCAACGTCACCACAGGCCGGCCTCCGTCAGCAACCGACCCGCGGGCAGCAGCTCGGGGGTGGCCCGGTCGGTGAGCAGGCCATCGGGAACGGGGACGCGGGCATTGAGCCGGAGCGCCTCCCGCCAAGCCACAACCTCCGGCCACTGCGCGCGGGCACGGGCCAGTCCCGTCCCGGCACGCCCGGTCGCGGTCTCGGGCAAGTCCTCCAGGTGGCGACCGTCGGCGAGGAGCTGCCCGGCGGTCACCGGGCCGACCCCGGCGACTCCGGGGATGCCGTCGGACGCGTCCCCGGTCAGCGCCCGGAAGTCCGGCCACTGCACCGGGAGGACACCAAAGCGGGTGGCCACGTCCGCGGCCGTCACCAGCTGACGCCCGGCTGGAAGCTGGGTATTGAGGATCCGCACCCGCTGCCCGTCCAGCAACCCGTACAGGTCGCGGTCACCGGAGAACACCACCACCGCCCGGCCGGTGTCAGCGGCGATCCGGGCCAGGGTGGCGAGCGCGTCGTCGCCTTCGCACCCGGGCTGCTCCAGCCACCGCACCCCGGCCGTGTCCAGGGCCAGCTTGGCTGCGGGCAGGTGGACGACAGGGCTGTGGTCGGCGCCGGCACGCCCCGCCTTGTAGCCGGGCACGTTCTCGGCTCGGCCGGCGGAGCCGTCCTCGGCGTCGAAGACCACGACCACCTCATGGTCAGGACAGTGCTCCCGGTGGGCTTTGCGCAGCAGGGCGACGAACCCGAACAGGCCCGTCAGGTCCTCCCCGCTGGCCGTGGTCACCCGCCGTGGGAAGCCGAAGTGGGCCCGGTAGAGGAGGTGATGGCCGTCGACCAGCATCAGCGCAGGTCCGGCTCCGGCGACAGCCGGATGGGCATCCGTCTGCCGACCGGTGTGAGATCGGGCCTCGTGGAGTCCCGCCGCCAGGCGGGCGTCCATCCTGGATCCGTGGTCCTGGGCTGCGGTGGCGGCGGTCATGCCTGGTCCTCGGCGCACAGGGCATCGTGGCCACCTGCCGGTTGGGTGGGGATCGTGGCATCGAAGGCGGCGGCCTGGACGAGGTAGGCCTCGCGGAAGTCCCCCGTGCCCGTGGCCGGGTCCATCAGTTCGTCGAAGGTGCCCGACTCGGCGACCCGGCCGTCCTTCAGGACGTGGATGACGTCCGCATGGCGCACGGAATGCAGGCGGTGTGTGATGAGCACGATCGTCTGCCCGGTGGTGGCGGCCAGGGCCCTGATCTGGTCGAAGACCCGCTGTTCCGCGACCGCGTCCAGGGCGCTGGTGGGCTCGTCCACGATCAGGATCTCGGCCTGCCGGTACTTGGCCCGTGCGATGCCGATGCGCTGCCATTGACCGCCGGAGATCTGGTGCCCGCCGCGGTAGCCGCGGGCGAGCAGCGTGCCGAGCCCGCGAGGCAGGTCGTCGAGGACCTCGTCGGCACCGGAGAAGCAGGAGGCTTCCTCGACTGCCCGGTCGTCGATGGCCTGACCGGGCTGTCCGATACCGACGTTCACCCGGAACGTGAAGGGCCAGTGGTAGAAGTCCTGCGACATCAGCGCGACGCGGCCGAAGATCTGGTCGCGGTCGGCGGTACGGGCATCGACGTCGTCCCACCAGATCGTGCCGCTCCCCTCGTCCGGGAGGTACAGGCCTGCCAGCAGCCTGACCAGGGTCGACTTGCCGGAGCCGTTCTCGCCCACGAGCGCGATGATCTTGCCGGTGGGGAAGGACAGGCTGACCTCGCGCAGGGTGGGCTCCGGCTCGTCGCCGCTGCTGCCGGGGTAGGTGAAGGTGACTTTCTCGAAGCGGACCTCCCGCAGCCGTTCGGGCAGCGCGCATCCGCCGACGGGGATGGCCCGGGTCTTCGCCTCCCGGCACAGCCGCTCGAAGTCGGCGACGAAGAGGCTCTCCTGGTGCAGTTCGGTGATCTGCAGGACGAGCGTGTCGAGGCTCGCGGCGCCGGTGCGGATGGCCAGGACGGCCGTGCCGGCGACGGCGAGGTCCATGGCTCCGCCCCACAGCAGAGCGCCCAGGGCTCCGTAGGTCAGGAGGGTGGCGATGCCGCCGGCGCCGTCGGCGGCGAGCCCGATCCGGGCGGCGCGGCGGGCCAGGCGGGTCTGTTCGCGTTCGCTGGTCTCGGCCATGGTCCGGAAGTGCCCGAGCAGGAAGGGCCCGACCTCGTGGACGCGGACTTCGGCCGCAGCTTCCTTCTGGGTCAGCAGCTGGCCGAGGAGGTGCCCGGCGCGGGCGTGCTGGACGAAGGCGTGGAAGGAGATGTATTTCTGGCGGGAGATCATCAGCGAACTCCACGCGCTCGGCAGCGTCATCAGGACCAGGAGTGGCAGCAGCACCGGGTGCAGGACGGTCAGCACGCCGGCCGCGGCGACCAGGGACACACCCGCGTTGAGGGTGTTGGTGCAGTAGCGGATCATGCGCCGGGCGGAGTCGGCGCCGTACCGGGCTGCGTCGAGGAGGCGGTGGAACTCGTCGTCCTCGATCGCCGCGAGCTCCGTACGGTGCACCAGCCCTAGGTATTGCTCGGTGGCGACTCGCTGCACCTTCGGCTCCAGCGCCCCGGTGGCCGCCGTCGAGGCCGAGCGGAACAGGGAGCCGAGGAACGCCGTGACCGCCACGACCGTGAGCGCGGGTAAGGCCTGGCCGAGGCGCTCGTTGGTGCTGCCGCCCGCGAGGATGTGACCGAGCATGCTGTTCACGGCGACCAGGCCGATCGCCTGGGTGATGCCACGGCCGACCTCGGAGGCCAGGACCACGCGCAGGGCTCGTGCGTCGGCGAGGTGGGCGAGCCGCAGGCCGGTCCCCGCCAGGCGGGGCAGTTCGCGCGCCATGGTCCAGAGTCCGAGCCCCAGCCAGGCGCCCTCGTGTCGGTCCCAGCCGATGTCGTAGGCCAGCTCGCCGCCGAAGAGGAGTCGCTCGGAGTCAGACACCCCCGCGGTGCCGGTTCCGGTCGTCGAGTCCTTGCTCACGCGGCCCTCCTGGTATCCGGTCGTGAGTCGCGGCTACGGAAGGACGAGGCGTCAACGCGGCGCCCCGCGACCGGGCGCGTACACGGGGCGGGCCTGGGATGTTCGATTACTGCGGCGGTGTCGAGTCGGTTCGGCGCGGGCTTCATGGGGTCCTCCGGATGGGCGCATGGCTGGTACTGGTGCTCTAAGAACTGCTCTCGATCGGGCGCGTCACGGCCGAATCGGGGGCGATTGGTGAACGGATGTTCTGGTCCGGCTTGGTGGGCTTGGCAGGCCTGAGGTCGTGGCGTTGAAACTCGCTCGAACAGGTTCCTGTCACTCCGCCGGGGGATTGCGGGCCTCGGTGCGGTGGCCGGACTCCAGGGCCTGCGGGCATGACGGGGAGGGCAGTGGCGGGGTGTGCCGCTGCCCTGGTGGAGTGCGAGGAAGGATCAGGCGGTGGTGCCCTCCAGGGCCTGGTTCCAGGTGCTGATGCCCGCGGGGTCGAGGAGAGGGGCGACGGGGGCGGCGAGGTATTCGTGCTCGACGAGGTAGAGGGCCGCGGTGCCGGCGTGACCGGGGAAGAGGGTGTTCATGCGGCGGGTGATCACTTCGGCGTCGGCGTCCGGGACACCGAGGATGCTCCGCGCGAAGATCTTCCGGTTCCAGACGTCGATGCCGAAGACGGAGAGGTCGCGGGAGGCGGGTGAGGCCATGACTGCGGCCGTGTAGGGACCGACGCCCTTGATCTCCTGGAACCGCTCCACCAGGCTCTCGTCGCGCATGCGCTGGATCAGCGGATGTGCCCAGGCCATGGCGGGTATCTCGAAGCCGTGCAGGCGCTCGGTGATGTCCAGGATGATCCCGGTGCCGCCCGAGTCGAACCGCAGACGCAGGTACTTCTCCGGAGACAGGCACATCCGTGTCGCCCGGTGGGCGGACTCCGTGCGGTACGCGGTGATGAAGTCGCTCAGGTCCTTGGCCGCCCGCTCCCGCCATGCCGGGGACATGCCCGAGCACAGCCGTCGCCAGACGTCCGCCAGCGCCCGCTCGCCGGCCAGCACCGGCGCCGAAGGAGCGGTGTGCGGGTCCAGGACAGCGAGCAGCCCTTGGACGACCGCCTCGGCCCGCCCGCTGTCCTGGCCTGCCAGGCCGTCGAACTGACCGTCCAGCAGGATCATCCACCCGTAGAAGTCGGAGGCAAGGAAACGGTCGTCCCCTCGGGCCCCGGGATGGAAGTATGCTCCGGCCCGCTCCGGCCCCCATGCCATCAGCTGCTCGATCTGCTCCTCGGTACCGAGCATCCCCATGCCGCGGACCCAGGACATGTGACGCTCGCGCGCCAGCCTCAGACCCTCCGGCACAGCAGGAGGAAACGGCAGATCAAAGACGGTCGAGAACCCCACCGACACACCCCGCCCCATCGATCCGTGATCACGTCAAGGGCAAGATCATCCCGCGCTTTCACGGGGCGTACAGCCGATTCGATGAACAAGGCACACGTCGTCAGAAATCACCGGCGTCGCGTCCGAGCCGGGGCGCTGCGCGTGATCGTTTGTCAGTGGCCGAGATCATCTCTCCGTGGACGGCCGCCGCCTCCCCGCTGGCGGTCCCCACTGGCGGCAAAATGTGCTCCTCAGTGTCGGTCATCTGGCTACGGATGGTGAGGGCGATGACACTGTTTGAACATCCGTACTTGCCGCTGCGTGGTGGGGCGGTTCGGCTGGACCAGATGATTCCCCACCTTCCTGGTCCTTGGGTCATCGCGACTGTGGTCCATCCAGGCAGTGACCTGAAACCGAGGGATTCGTTGGGCCGATCATGAAGCGAACCGAGCGATTCCTGGTCGGGGTGATTGGCGCAGTCGCGGCCATGGGCCTGATGCCGGCACCAGCGGCACAGGCCGCCGACGGGTACGACCGATGCCCTGTCGGCTACTACTGCATGTTCTCGGGCCTGGATGGCACCGGGGACATGATCAAGCTGAGGCACAGCACGCCGGATCTCGCGGCGCTCGGCATGGATGACCGGGCCAAGTCGGACTGGAACCGAACGTCTTCGACCATCCACCTGTGGTCCGACGCATCCTACTTCGGCTGCACGTCCGTCATCTCCTCCGGCCCGACCGGCAAGGGCAACTTCTTCCCGAGCTATCGGGACTTCTTCAGCTCGGTGCAGTTCGACGGTCCGGGAGGCCCGAGCTGTGGCACGCTGCCGGGCGCAGGCGACTGACACTGCTCAAGCTTCCGGCTTCCTCAACTGCTGATCGAGCAGCACCGCGGGCCGAAATCTCGGCCATTCGCATCAGCCAGGCCAGCACGCGGCGGGTCCTCTGCCGTCGCGGCCAGCGTCGGGCGCCGGTGCAGTCGGAGTCCCGGGCCCCGCGCAACGGTGGTCCTGGGCCGACCTGCGTGCGTCCGGGTCCGCATTCTGCGGCCGGACTGCGTACATGCAGCAGGGCGCACATCATCGGCAACGACCTGCGGCTGTTCCGGGGTGGCCGGCTCGTGGTGGTCAATGTCACCAACGGCAACATCACCTACAACGGAAAGATCACCGGGCACGGCACGTACGCTCAGGTGCCGGCTGACTTCGTCGAGGACATCGACGACGTCATCACGGTCAACAATGACGTCCGTATGTTCAAGGGCGACCGCCTGGTGATCGCCAACGTCGGTCAGGGCAACAAGGTCATCTACGACGGCAAGATCACCGGGCACGGCACCTTCGCCAAGCTGCCGGCCGACTTCACCAGCGACT
This sequence comes from Streptomyces bambusae, assembly GCF_019400985.1. Taxonomy (GTDB): domain Bacteria; phylum Actinomycetota; class Actinomycetes; order Streptomycetales; family Streptomycetaceae; genus Streptomyces; species Streptomyces bambusae_A. The sequence goes on along the minus strand of NZ_WTFF01000008.1, from coordinate 13,524 downwards.
TCGACGCCGTACACACCGTCGGGAACGACATCCGCCTGGTGAAGGGCGACCGCCTGGTAGTCGTCAGCATCAACCAGGGTGCGATCACCTACGACGGGCCACTCCTCAAGCACGGCACCTACCCCAACGTCCCAGTCGAGTGGGTCAGCTGACGCACCCGATCAGCCGGGAGGGCGCCGATCGAGGCGGGATGGTCCACGATCACCAGGACGGTGCCGAACTTTGCGGTCAGCTTGTCCAAGACGGCCCGCAGTTTCGGCTCGCTCGCGGTTGGGCAGCGGTTTGTCGAAGACCTTCTTCCCGGCCGGGGTCAGCCCGTGGCCGTGATGAGCGGTCTTGCCGACGTCCAGGCCCAGGAACACGCCCACGTCGCATGACGGGGACCGGTGACGGCGACGATCTCGCCGTCACAGTTCCTTGGCGGGCCAGTCGAGCAGCCTCGCTCCGATGACGGCGGTCTGGAGGGTGTAGCGGTGCACCGGGTCGGCGGGGCTCGCGCCGGTGAGCTGTTGGATGCGCTCCAGACGGTAGGTGAAGGCCCGAACGCTCAGATTCAAACGCCGGGCCGCCTCGGCGGCGTTGCAGCCGGAGTCGAAGTACGAGGCCAGGGTGTCCAGCATCAGCGAGGCGCCACCCCGGGCCTGCTTGAGCGGGCCCAGCGTGCTGGTGACGAGATCGGCCATCGCCTGCCGGTCCCGCGTCAGGACGGGGTAGACGAGCAGATCAGCGGCGCGTAGCACCAAGTCGTCGAGGCTCATGCGCTCGGCCAGGTCGAGGGCGTTCAGCGCCTCCTCGTAGGAGTGGACGACGCCGCCGGCTCCGGGGTGGGGGCGGCCGATGGCCACGCGGCCGCCCTCGGTCGCGGCGTGCGCCTGCTTGGCGAAGTACATGAGTACGTCGTCCTGGTCGGCCGGGGCCACACAGATGAGCCGCCCGTCCTTGGTGGTCAGCAGGATCCGGCGGTTGCCGAAGCGGCCGACCAGCGCCCGCTCCACCCGCTGGACGGCCGGGTGGGCGTCGTCGTAGGCCGCGGGCCTCTCGGCCACGGCCACGGCATGGGTGTGGGAGAGGAGGAGGCCGAAGCGCTCGGCCCGCTCGGCCAGGTGCCCGGGGTCGCTGCGCCCGTGGAGGAGGTCGTCGATGAACTCCCGTCGGGCTGCCTCCTCCTGGCGTACGGCGAGCAGTTGGGCCCGCTCGTGTCCTTCGGCGAGGGCGTCGACGACCTGGTCGAGCGTGGACAGGACCAGGTCGAGGGAGGCGCGGGGGAGGTCGGGGCAGGCGGAGCGCATGGTGGACAGGTGCTGCCGGACCAGGGCCCGCAGCCCGATTCCGGCCTCGGCTGCGCGTTCCCCGGCGGCGCGGCGCGATTCCACCTCGTCCCGCGTGAGCCGGCGTCCGGAAGGGAGGACCTCGGCCAGGATCCTCGTGAAGCCGTCCAGATAGTCCTCGGGTATCTCCCGGCCTGCCACTGCTCTCCTCGGTGGTGATGTGGTGATGTGTGATGTCTCGATCGCTTGGTGTGCTGATGGCGCCCTCTTGACGGACGGGTTGTCCACCCTGTCAGACCGGCACGGACGGCCGGGACCCGGCATCAGGATTGCGTAAAGACTGCCGCTCTCCGGCAATGCGGACGGGCGTACGGCGAGGCCAGAATGGACGCGGGGGGACACGGGGGATGGTTCCGGTGCCGGTAGGCAGAAAATCCGCCGGCATCGGAACCATGACGTGTGCCTCGGGAAGAAGCGTGAACAAAGGGGGAAGAACAGTGCGCGAGTTCGTCGATGCGGCGCTCGGCTTCCCCACCGGAATCTTTACGGTCGTTCTGTCCGTGGTCGTCGTCCACTGGCTCCTGGTGCTCTGCGGCGGTATCGAACACGACATGCTGGACACCGTGGCCGGATCTGCCGCGTTCGGCGCGGTGGGTGTTCCGGCGGCGGTTTCCGTGTCGGTGTTCACCGTCGTCGCCTGGTTCACCAGCCTCGCCGGCACCGTGTTGGCCGACCGCCTGGGTTTCGGCGGCGGAACCGCCCTGGTGATGCTGGTGGCAGTGCTCCTGCTCGCCGGCTTCGTCACGAGGGCTCTGGTACGGCCCTTGCGCGCCGTGTTCCGGTCTGCTGCCCTGGTGCCTTCCCGGCAGGACTTCATCGGAATGACCTGCGTCATCCGCACCAGCCGGGTGGATCACGGGTTCGGTCAGGCCGAGGTCGCCTCCGACGACGGCTCGACCGCCGTCGTGCAGGTCCGCCAGACCGGCTCGGAGCCGTTGACGTACGGCAGTACCGCGCTCCTCTTCGCCTACGACGAACCCGGCGAGTTCTTCTGGGCCGCGCCGTTCGACGCTGCCCTGGATCCACGCAGCTCCGGCTGAGCCTCCAGCCGTTCCGGCTCCTCACCACACCTTCACCGCAAGGACTTCACCATGGATGCCATCTCTTTGGGCATCGGCGTGCTCATCGCCGTTGTCCTGCTCATCGCGCTCGCCCTGCTGTTCATCGTCAGCCGGCTCTTCCGCAAGGTCGAGCAGGGCAAGGCGCTGATCGTCTCGAAGATGCGCAAGGTGGACGTGACGTTCACCGGCCAGGTCGTGCTGCCCGTCCTGCACAAGGCCGAAGTCATGGACATCTCCGTGAAGACCATCGACATCAGCCGGACCGGGCGCGAGGGCCTGATCTGCCAGGACAACATCCGCGCCGACATCCGGATCTCGTTCTTCGTCCGCGTCAACAAGACCGTCGAGGACGTCATCAAGGTCGCCCAGGCCATCGGCACCACCCGGGCAAGCGACAAGGCGACCCTGCAGGAGCTGTTCAACGCCAAGTTCTCCGAGGCGCTGAAGACCGTCGGCAAGCAGCTCGACTTCGCCGACCTCTACACCAAGCGCGACGAGTTCCGGGACCGGATCATCCAGGTCATCGGCACCGACCTGAACGGCTACAGCCTGGAGGACGCGGCGATCGACTACCTGGAGCAGACCCCGCTGAGCCAGCTGGACGCGGCGAACATCCTGGACGCGCAGGGCATCCGGAAGATCACCGAGCTGACGGCCATCGAGCACGTGCGCACGAACGAGTTCCAGCGCACGGAGGAGAAGGAGATCACCCGGCAGAACGTCGACGCCCGCGAGGCCATTCTGGAGCTGGAGCGCCGGCAGGCCGACGCGGAGATCAAGCAGCGCCGGGAGATCGAGACCGTACGGGCCAAGGAGGAGGCCGAGACGGCGCGTGTGCAGGAGGAGGAGCGGCTGCGCGCGCAGAGCGCCTTCCTCAGGACCGAGGAGCAGCTCGGCATCCAGCGGGAGAACCAGGCCCGCGAGGTCGCGGTGGCGGAGAAGAACCGCGAGCGGGTCATCGCCATCGAGAGCGAGCGGATCGAGAAGGACCGCCAGCTGGAGGTGATCGCCCGGGAGCGGGAGACCGCGCTGACCCGGATCTCCGCCGAGAAGGAGGTCGAGGCCGAACGTCGTGACATCGCCGAGGTCATCCGCGAGCGGGTCGCGGTGGACCGCACGGTCGCCGAGCAGGAGGAGTCGATCAAGCGACTCCGCACGGTGGAGGAGGCCGAGCGCAGCCGGCAGGCAGTCGTCATCGCCGCCGAGGCCGAGGCGCAGGAGAGGCTCGTCAAGGACATCAAGGCCGCGGAAGCGGCCGAACAGGCCGCCGTCCACCGGGCGGCCGAGGAGATCACCCTCGCCGAGGCCCGGGTCAAGGCCGCCGACCTCGACGCCCGCGCCAAGCTCCGCCTCGCCGAGGGCATCCAGGCCGAGACCGCGGCGCCGGGGCTGGCCGCGGTGCAGGTACGGGAGAAGGAGGCCGACGCCATCGAGAAGACCGGACGGGCGGAGGCCGGAGCCACCGAGGCGCGGCTGAGGGCGCAGGCCGAGGGCACCAAGGCCCAGGCGAGCGCCGAGGCGGCGATGATCGGGGAGAAGCTGAAGGCCGAGGCGGCGGGCCTCACCGAGAAGGCCGCCGCGATGGCCGCGCTGGACGAGGCGTCGCGCGGGCACGAGGAGTACCGCCTGCGGCTGCAGGCGGAGAAGGAGGTCCGCCTGGCCGGGCTGGACGTCCAGCGGCAGGTCGCCGAGGCGCAGGCCATGGTCGTCGCGGCCGGGCTGGAGAAGGCCGAAATCAACATCGTCGGCGGCGACACGGTCTTCTTCGACCGCCTCGTCTCCTCGATCGCGCTCGGCAAGGGCGTGGACGCCTTCGTCCAGCACTCCGACACCGCGCAGGCACTCGCCAAGCCCTGGCTGGACGGCACGTCCGACTTCACCCAGGACCTCACCCGTGTCCTCGGCTCGGTGTCGACGGCAGACGTGCAGAACCTGACGGTGTCCGCGCTGCTCATGAAGCTCATGCAGGGCGGTGGCGCTCAGGCCGGGCCGCTGAGCGAGCTCCTGGACAAGGCGGGGCAGCTGGGACTCGCCGACCTGCCGCTGGCGAAGCTCGGGACCGGCCTCAACGGGACGGCCAAGGTCTGACCGGGCCGGGCCTGCTCCCCACAGCCGGGGTCGGCGCACCTGACGCGCCGGCCCCGCCCCGCCCCGCCGGCCCGGCCCCGCCCCGCCGCGCTCCAACAGTCCGTGGCCGCCGCCACCGTACGTACCCACCCGCAGGGAGCCTGACCATGACCAGCACGACGTCCGCCATGGACGCGGGCACCTACGAGCTGCTGCGGGACCGCCTCGTCGCGCAGTCCGCCGACCTGGCCCGCCGGGCTGCGGCCCTCAACGCCCGCAGGAGCGAGGAGTTCGGCTCCGCCGAGCTGACGCTGGCCGGCTCGGAAGGCATCCGAACCGAGCACAACTGCGTGCCCCGTGACATCGTGGCCGTCGGCGACACCCTCCTCTTCGGCCACAACGCCACCCCCGGCCCGGGCGAGACCACCCTGGACAGGGTCTTCGCCCTGCACGACCGGGACCTGAACCGGCTGCCCGACACCGCCGTCCCCGGCCTCCTCGACGACCCGGCCTTCCTCGGCGAATTCGCCGCGCTGTACCGCTACTACCGCCAGACCCGTCTCCTCCAGCTCCGCCACGTCGAGGGCAAGCTGCTCGCCGTCTTCCAGACCGGGGACACCAGCGCGGACATCCGGGTCCTGCGCTGGACCCTGCATCCGGACGGGACCGCAGGCTTCCTGGACGCGCGAGGCGAGCGCGACCACGTCCTGCCACCGTCCCACGACTTCGACTGGACGCCCACCACCCGCGAGGACCACGTCCTCGGGCGGCACCCGCACGTCTCCATCGGCGGTGAAGTCTTCGTGGCCACCGTCGGCGGCGCCCTCACGGTCAAGACGGAGGACGACACCGAGACGGCCGACGGGATCTACTCGGAGCCCGTCGACGAGCCGCTCCAGTCCCTCGCCGACGCGGACATCGACCACGCCCGCGTCGGACCGCTGATCCTCCTGCGGGTGCGCCCGTACAAGGAGGAAGTCCGCCGGCACCTCGTCTTCAACAGCACCACCAAGAGCGTGGTCCGTCTCGACGGCATCGGTCAGGCTGCCCGCCGGCTGCCCGAGGACCAGGGAATCGTCTTTCCCGGCGGCTGCTACCTCACCACGGGCCTCACCAAGACCTTCGACACCCCCACGGACGGGCTGGAGTTCGAGCGGGCGGTGCGCTCGCCCAACGGCGAGGACGTGCTCTACGTCTTCCACGCCCGCGAGGAAGGCCGCAGCCTGCTGCTCCCGTACAACCTGATCCGCAGGGAGGTCGCCACTCCGCTGCACTGCCACGGGTACGCGCTCTTCGACGACGGCACCCTGCTGGTGCTGCGCACCGAATCGGAGGAGCCGGCCCGGGTCCACCCGCTCCAGCGGTGGAGCACCCCGTACCTCTCCGACCTCCACGCCGCCGCCCGGCCACGCGGCACGGGAGCACTGGCCCGAGTGGGGAACGCCGATCTCGTGCGCGGCATCTCGGACCTCCTCTCGATCACCGCCGCAGTCGCGGACATGCCCCCCACCGCCGCCGTGTACGCGAACCTGGCCGCCGCCTGCGTCCGTGCCTCCGACCGCTACCACTGGCTCGGCGACCCCGAACTCGGTGACCTGCGCACGCCCCTCGGCGAAGTACGCGCCACCGCCGAGCAGGTCCTCGCCGAGTTCGAGACCGTACAGACCCTGACCCGGCAGGCCGCCGACGCACTCGGCGAGGCGGCGGCACGGATCGCCTCGCTCGTGCGCCGCATCCGGGGGGAGGCGCCGCGTACCACCGGCGACTGGGTGGACCGGCTCACCGAACTGCGCCGGGCCCAAGGGCACTTGCTCACGCTCAAGGAGATGCGCTACGCGGACACCGGACGCATCGACCGGCTCGCCGACGACGTGGGGTCCGACATCGGCTCCTTCGCCGGACGGGCCGTCGCCTTCTTCGAGCGCACGGACGCCTTCGCCGCCCACCACGAGGACATCGAACGCCTCACCGAGGAAGCCGCGGCGATCGCCACCGTCGCCGACGCCGCACCGCTCGCCGGCCGTCTCGACACCCACACCGAGAGCCTGGGCACCGTCACCGAAGTCGTCGCCGGACTGGACATCGGCGACGCGACGGTGCGTACGTCCATTCTGGAGCGGATCGCCGAGGTGCTCGGCGGCGTCAACCGGGCCCGTGCCACCCTCGACGCCCGCCGTCGCGAGCTGCTCGCGCAGGAGGGGAAGGCAGAGTTCGCGGCCGAGTCCGGGCTGCTCGCCCAGGCGGTCACCGCGGCACTTGCCGCCACGGACACCCCGGACGCGTGCGACGAGCAGCTGGCCGGCCTCTTGCTGCGCCTGGAGAACCTGGAGTCCCGGTTCGCGGACTCCGACACCTTCCTCGCCGCCCTGTCCGCCAAGCGCACCGACGTGTACGAGGCGTTCTCCGCCCGCAAGCAGACCCTCCAGGACGACCGCGCCCGCCGCGCCGAACGGCTGGCGCACTCCGCCGCCCGGGTCCTGGAAACCGTCACCCGGCGGGCGGCGACCCTCGCCGACGCCGACGCCGTCAGCACGTTCTTCGCCTCCGACCCGATGGTCGCGAAGGCCCGCCGCACGGCCGACGAGCTGCGGGACCTGGGCGAGCGCACCCGGGCCGAGGAACTCGACGGCCGGATCAAGGCCGCCCGCCAGGAGGCTGCCCGCGCCCTGCGGGACCGGGCCGAGCTGTACGCGGACGGCGGCCGGACCGTTCGCCTGGGCCGGCACCGGTTCGCCGTCAACACCCAGCCGCTGGACCTCACCCTGGTTCCGCACGGTGAAGGCCTGGCCTTCGCCCTCACCGGGACCGACTACCGCTCCCCGGCCGGCACCGACTCGCCGGACTTCGCGGCCACCCGCCCCTACTGGGGCCAGTCGCTCCCCTCGGAGAACGACGACGTGTACCGGGCCGAGTACCTGGCCGTACGGATCCTGACCGAGCACGGACCCGCCGCCCTGGCCGGGGCGGACCTGCCCGCCCTGGTGCGCCGGGCCGCGGAGGCCGCGTACGACGAAGGCTACGAGCGCGGCGTCCACGACCACGACGCGGCCGAGATCCTGACCGTGCTCCTGCGCCTGCACGAGCAGGCGGGCCTGCTGCGCTACCCGGCGGCGGCCCGGGCCGAGGCCCAGCTGTTCTGGGCGCACCGCACGACCGGCCCCGAGCGGGCGAACTGGGCCCGCCGCGCGGCCTCGCTCGCCCGTGTCCGGGCCGCCTTCGGGGCGACGCCGGCGATCGCCGAACTCCGGGCGGAGCTCGCCTCGGCCATGGGTCCCGGCCGGGGCACGGGCCGGGCCGCCGAGTACCTCTTCGAGGAACTGGCCTGCGGCCCGGAAGGCTTCGTCACCAGCACGGCTGTCCGTACCCTGCTGGACAAGTTCCGCCGGGCCACCGGGACGTCCGCGTACGAGGAGGACCTGGCCGCCCTCGACGCCCTGGCGGACCGGCGTCAGCTCGTGCAGGCGTGGCTGGGCGCGTACGCCGCCGCGAGCGGCGAGCCGGTCGGCCCCGGCGACCTCGCGGAGGCGGTGGCCGTGGAGCTGTGCCCGGACCTGCCCCGCCACGACTCGGACGCCGAGCTGACCGGGACGGCCGAGGGCCTGCTCGGCCGCCACCCCCGGATCACCGGCCGTACCCTCGCCCTCCGCATCGACGAACTCCTCCACCGGGTGGGCGATTTCACTGCGCACTCGGCCCCGGGCTTCCGCGCCTACCAGCGGTCCCGCGCGAACCTGGTGGCGGCCGAGCGGGCCCGCCTCCGCCTGGACGAGTACCGACCGAAGATCATGTCCTCCTTCGTCCGCAGCCGCCTCCTGGACGAGGTCTGCCTGCCGCTGATCGGCGACAACCTCGCCAAGCAGCTCGGCACCACGGGCGAGACCAAGCGCACCGACAGCAATGGCCTGCTCCTGCTGATCTCCCCGCCCGGATACGGCAAGACGACCCTCATGGAGTACGTCGCCGACCGCCTGGGCATGGTCCTGGTCAAGGTCAACGGCCCGGCCCTGGGACACGGCGTCACCTCGCTCGACCCTGCCGAGGCCCCGAACGCGACCGCACGCCAGGAAGTAGAGAAGATCAACTTTGCCCTGGAGGCGGGCAACAACACCCTCCTCCACCTGGACGACATCCAGCACACCTCACCCGAACTGCTCCAGAGGTTCATCCCCCTCTGCGACGCCACCCGCCGCATGGAGGGCGTCTGGAACGGCGAGGCGCGCACCTACGACCTGCGCGGCAAGCGGTTCGCCGTCTGCATGGCCGGCAACCCCTACACCGAGTCCGGACAGCTCTTCCGCATCCCCGACATGCTCGCCAACCGGGCCGACGTCTGGAACCTCGGCGACGTCCTGACCGGCAAGGAGGAGGCGTTCGCGGCCAGCTTCGTCGAGAACGCCCTCACCTCCAACCCGGTCCTGGCCCCGCTCGCCGGCCGCGACCGCGCCGACCTGGACCTCCTCCTGCGGCTGGCCGATGACGATCCGTCCGCACGCGCGGACCACCTGAGCCACCCGTACGCCCCGGCGGAACTCGACCGGATCCTGGCCGTCCTGCGCCACCTGCTGGCCGTCCGTACGACGGTCCTCGCGGTCAACGCTGCCTACATCGCCTCAGCCGCCCAGAGCGACAGCACCCGCACCGAACCGCCGTTCCGCCTCCAGGGCTCGTACCGCAACATGAACAAGATCACCGCCCGGATCGACCCCGTCATGAACGAGGCCGAGCTCACCGCCGTCATCGACGACCACTACGCCGCCGAGGCCCAGACCCTCGCCACCGGCGCCGAGGCCAACCTCCTCAAGCTCGCCGAACTCCGCGGCAGCCTCACCCCGGACGAGGCCGACCGCTGGGCCGAACTCAAGGCCGCATACGTCCGCAACCAGACCCTCGGAGGCCCGGACGGCGACCCCCTCACCCGGGCGATCGCCGCCCTCGGCCTCCTCGCGGACCGCGTCGCCTCGGTCGAATCCGCCATCACCCGCGCCACCGACCCCCGCCACGCCCTCGCCAACCCCGCGGCCCGGCACGCGATCCGCCAGGATGAGCCGTGAATGTCAAGTGGAGCGCGGCAATTGTTCGGGGTTGCAGCTGCCTCAGATTCCGTGAGCGTGCAGCCCCGCGAGGCAATCGCCGCTGCGCCGTGCCGGGCGAAAGCTCATGTGCACCGACAGGTGAGGCCGGCAGGTCAGAGGCGCTCAGCTGTGATCCGAGTCGTACTGATCCCGCCACTTGTCGATCAGGGCGGCCATCTCCCGCAGCATGAAGCTACATCGGGGGCGAGCCACTGAAGAACGGCTTCCAGTGGGGCGACGGCGCCGTACTGGCCATCGCCTCGGTGCTCTTCGTCGCGGTGGGCGTGCGGCGCTTTGACAACCGCGACCTCAACAGCTGACCGGAGCGGGCTCAATCGCCGCTCGGCGAAGACGTTGGCGAAGCGCACCCGCTTGAGGTGCGGTCGTCGCGGTACTCGGCGCGCACCGGGGGTTCGAGGTAAGTGCCGTGCTCTGCCTCGGCTTTAGCCGGGAGGGTCCGGGGGCGCGTCCGGCAGGGCTCGGGGCGACGGCTGTCCGCCGTTTGGTTTGCGGCCGGTGAGCTGACGTACTGGCTTGCGTTTCGTGATCTTGATCGGCAGAGTGTCGGTCATGTCTGCCGATCCGACACAGATGGGATCCGGAAGTAAACCCTCCGGAAGTTTCCCATCCCCGATCTCGGAACAACGTGTTCCGATATTGCGGAACGGCCGGTTCGGAATTGACGACTCCGACCCCACTGGAATCCACGGTGTGGCGCAGGTCACTTGAGTGCCATTGGACGAGAATTCGACCAAGGTGTTTACATGTGGAGGGCCGCCCGGCGGGATGCTTCCCGGCGGGCGGAGGATAACCCCTGCGGTGCACGGGGCTGTTGTGCACGGAATGCTGGGTCCCGCGTACAAGGAAGGTGGCGGGGGAGTGCTGGGGGAATGTGTGCACACCATTCGCACGACTGGCGTTTTTCCATGCCGTACAGCGGCCTTTCTTCACGTCGACCCATTGCTCTGGGCTTCCCGAGCCGACGACTAGGACAGCGATGAAGATGCGAAAGGTGATGCTCCGTTCCGCCTGTGCTGCCGTGGGAGCGGGCGCCTTGGCGTGGCTCGCGATCGCCGCAGGGGTCGGCCACGGCCCGGCGGACGCCTCCGCGATGAAGGCGATCGCGGACGAAGGCCCTGGTTACGCCATTGAGGACTTCGGGTACCCGAACGCCGACAAGATCCTCGCGGAGCGGGGTATCACCCTCAAGCGCGGCGACGGCCACATCATGCTTGCCGATTGCGGCAGCGCCACGGACCTCATGGAGATCTGGTCCCGTGCGAACGAGAAGATCTGCTTCCGGGTAAGCGGAAACACCGGCTACCTGACCATGGAGATCCCCGCGGTTTTCGCCGTGAAGGGCAACAGCTACTCGGCCCAGGTGGACATGAAGACGGGCACCGAGCAGAAGACCTTCGACGTGAACAAGAACGCCTGGACCCCCGTCGGGGAGAGTGCCGACGAACAGGGCCGCGACTTCATGCTCATGGAAATCCGTACGAGCAAGTAGACCCCCGGCGAAAACACGTCTCGGAGTATCGGTCGGATTTCCCTGCACTTGCTCTACCGAAGGAACACGCATGCCCTTTTCTCGTTCGCGCACCCTCCGTATCAGCAGCCTGTTAGCTTCCGCCACCGCGGTGTCGTCCGGCCTGATCGCTTCGGCCCCTGCTTTCGCGGTATCCGGCCCTGAGGCCTCCGCCGGACAGCTCACCTCCGTGGTGAGGCTGAACATCGGCGACGAGGCGCACTCCCGTGCCTGCACCGGGATCCTGGTCGACCGTCATGGATCGCGACGGCCGCCAGTTGCTTCGCCTCCACCCCCGGCGCCCTGGTTCCTGCCGGCAAGCCCACTCTGGCCGGCACCGCCACCCTCAGCGGCGGCACGGCCGTCGGGATCGTCGACCTGGTCCCCCGTACCGACCGCGATGTGGTCCTGGCCCGCCTCGCGACCCCCGCCGCCGGCGGCCCGCTCCTCGACGCGGCCGGTGAACACCTGACCGGCATCACCCAGGTCTCCACCGTGTCCATCGGCACCGACCTCCACGTGGTGGCCGTTGCGGGCGGCAAGGTGTTCCACACCGTGCGCAACGCCGCCGGCTCCTGGACGCCGTTCGGCGACGTGGCCGGCGCGGTCGGCCCGATCGGCACCGTCACCTCCGTCGCCACCGCCAGCGCCGGCGGCCAACTGCAGCTCGTGGCCGTCACCGGCGGCAAGGCATTCCACACGATCCGCGCCACCACCGGGACCTGGACCGTCTGGGGCGACGTGGCCGGCGCCGCCGGCGCCACCGGCGCCATCAGCTCCGTGGCCATGGCCGGTGCGGGCGGCGACGCGCATCTCGTCATCGCCACCGACAACGGCACCCGCCAGTACCACACCATCCGTTACGCCAACGGCACCTGGGCACCCTTCGGCGACCTCAAGGACTACCTCGGCACCCTGACGGCCAAGTCCCTCGCGGCCGGAGCGGTGGACGGCGAGCTCCAGCTGGCAGTGACGACCACCGACAACCGGATCGTGCACACCCTGCGCCACACCGACCGCACCTGGGGCACCGCCGCACAGGTCACCGCCCAGGGCATCACCGGAACCCTCGGTTCCATCTCCCTCGCCGGCACCCTCTGACACCCGAACCGGCCCCCCCGTGACACCAGTGGCGTCGCGGGGGGCCGGCCGTGGGTGCGCCCGCCGCCGCGCACTGGGACTGGAACGCCATCGAACTGCCGTAGCGACCCACCGACCCGTACCGGCCGAGAGCACTCCCCTGCCTCGGTCAAGGACCACGCCCGCCCGTCGGGCGTCGACAGTGAAAGGCCGTTTTGGACACCATGTACTGGAGCCGGCGCCGCGTTCTCGGTGCCGTTGCCGCCACCACGGTTGCCGTCACCGCATCGAGCCTCGTCCTCAATCCCGTCGCCGCACTGGCCGCCACCGTTCCACCGCCGGACGGCGGTGACGGCGACCCGTTCCGGCTTCCCGACACCGACCGCGCCAAGGTCGTCAAGGCGTGGCTGCTGGGCGGCAAGGCCGTCCGGGCCGCCGCCGCGGCGGCGCTCACCGGCTCCGACGCCGACGTCCAGAGCTTCCTGGCCACGAAGCTGGCCTCGGAGACGGCCGAGGACAACCGCGTCGCGATCATCAGCTCCCTCGCGGGCGGCGGCAAGGGCAGCCGCCGCGAGGCCACCGCCGCGATCAACGGCGGTGACTCCGCCATCGCCGCCTATCTCGCCGGCGGTTTCAAGGGCGCCGTCATGGAAGACCTCCGCGTGGCGACGAGCACGGTCATGGCCGTGGGCGGCAAGGCCGTCAACCGCGTGGGGAACACCGCCCTGAACGACGGTTCGCAGGCGGCGCTGGAGACGTTCCTCCTGGACGGCCAGTACACGGCCCGCCTGGAGGACATGCGGGTCGAGGTCTCCAAGCTCTCCTTCCAGGCGGGCCCGGAGGTACAGAAGTACGCGACCCGGGCGCTCTCGGGCAGCGCGAGGGACGTGGAGTGGTTCCTGGAGATCGGCCAGCACATCGCGCGGGCCCGCGACCAGGAGTCCATGAAGATCCAGGAACTGGTCGCGGTCGTCCAGCGCGAGGGCAAGAAGGCCGACGCGATGACCAAGCAGGCCGAGGAGGCATCGGCCCGTGCCGTCGAGGCCGCCGCCAAGGCCAAGGACGCCGCGGAGAAGGCCGCCGCCGAGGCCCAAGCCGCACAGGCGGACGTGATCAAGTCCGGGAAGGCGGCCCGCAAGGCCAGTGAGGCCGCCGGCGGCGCCGCCGACGCGGCCCGTGTCGCCACTGTCGCCTCCCACGCCGCCATCCAGGCTTCGCGCCGGGCCGCCTACGCCGCCACCGCGGCGAGCCAGGCCGCCGCCAACGCCGGCTCCGCCGCCGCCCGGGCGTACAACGCGGCCATCGCCGCGTCCAAGGACGCCTCCCAGGCACAGGCCGCCAAGGACGCCGCCCTGGTCGCCCGTACCTGTCTCTTCTACACCTCTGAC